>CAZQKT010000010.1:0-45843 GCA_964594055.1 uncultured Spirochaetales bacterium | reverse complement strand
CCTCTATAGGGCCCGTCTGGCCTTCTATTTAATGCTCGAAGGGGAGGTGGAAGAAGCCCGGCTGCAGTTTGAAAACATAGATAATCCTGATGAGGATGTACGTGTGGAAATGGAGTATCTGCTCGAAATTCTCGAGAAACGGGGATTGCTGGAATTATGAAAATACACCGATTTCTCATTACAACAGTTTTGTTACTCGTTTTATCAGCGGGAATGGTGTACGGAGAAGAGGATGTACCCATATTTTCTTCCCGAGATTTTTCGGCATTAAACCCGGTTGGTCTTTCCGTTACACTCGGAACAAGTGCGGTTTCTTTGGGATTATTCAATCTGTTTGCCTATCTGGGAAACCTAAACTACGCCGCATACACTGAGACCGCCTCGGCGCGTGATGCTGCAGTCCTTCAGCACAGCTGGATGCTCTACGATACACTGGCATATGTGTTTCTCGGGACCACCGTTTTCAGTTTGGCGGCAACGGTTCCTCTCATTCTCTCTCCTTCTTCTTTCTCGGCCTCTTACGAGCGGGACGGTACGGAGGAACTCGACGAAAAAGAAATACAGAGGAGATCGAAACGGCTCGAGAGGCTTACAAAACGGCTCGACGGATCGTTTAAACGGGAGGAGACTCTGGAAACCGGCTCTCTCGCCGCTCTCGGGTCCGGCATTACTCTGCTTACCGTTACAGGATTGGGAGCGGCCTTCGCCGAGTCTGCTTACAATCAGTATGAAGAAGCGAATTATTCCGCTGATGCAGAATCGCTGCGTACTGAAGTGGATGTTTTCCAGTATACATCTATCAGTGCGGGCTTAACGAGTGCCGCCGCTTTTTCTACGGCAGCTGTTTTCTCCCTTGCAAAACCCAATCCGCTGCACATCCGAAAAGAGATAGACCGTATTCATACTGCTTTTCAGCTCGACCCACAAGCGGAAGTGGACAGTTCATTGTACAATGGCCCTTCGTACGGGGAGTACTGCAGCGAGCAGATCGCCGAGCTCTCCTATCGCCGGACTATTCTGCAGAGCAAACTGCGAAAAGCCCAACAAATGAAAACAAAGTACCGGACCGGTTTCTGGGTCGGTTTAGGAGTGGGGGCCGTCTCGTTGGTTTCCACAGGCATCTCGCTCTATCTCACCGATCAAGTGTTTGATGAGTACAATCAGGGGGAATATACCGACGAGGCGGAAGAGCTTAAAAAGACCTACGAGTTAGCCAAAGTGATCTCGTATATTTCCGGCACTGCAGCAAGTGTGGGGTTGAGTACAGCCGCTTTTTCAAAGATTTTCGAACCGTCGCCTGTTAGGACCAAACGTGAACTGAAGGAAATAGAGCAGCAGCTGAAGCTCTACCGGTGGCGGCTGCAGCAGGAAGAAAACCTATTTTGATTTTAAAATCTCGATCCCCGACCAATCGGCAGGAGGCGGGCTCTCGAGATACTGTTTGCACCGCTCGATATACATGAGAGAAAGGTGATCATCGGTTAAGCTTTGTTTGCACCGGTGAAACAGTTTGATTGCATTGCTAAAATCCTGCTTGTAGTACAGTTTGAGAGCTTTATGATAGGTGGCCCAGGCCGTTTTTTCGTTTGCAGTAAGCTCTTGTTTTGCAGTGAATATTTTTTCTCCCTGCGTTTTTCCTTTTACTACTACCTTATCGACAAGCCTGCAGGGAAGCTCCCCTTTTACCTTTTGATACACACTCTCTGAGAAAATGACACTTTGCTTATACGGTTTGGTAAGACCTTCTAAGCGGGAGCCGAGGTTGACCATGTCCCCGATAATGGTGTAATCCATTTTCTTTTCCGAACCGATATTTCCAACGGTTACAACACCGTAGTTGATACCGATACCGGTAAGAAAGGCCGGTTTTCCCATTTTCTGCTGTTCCTCATTGAACTCGGTAAGTGCTTCCTGCATTTCCAGCGCTGCGTAGAGAGATTGAAGAGCGTCGTCTTTGTGTTTTACCGGTGCACCGAAAAAAGCCATAATAGCATCACCGATATATTTGTCGATTACCCCGCCGCGGCGCATAATAATCTCTACCATTATTTCGAAGTACCTGTTGAGGGCCTCGACGAGTTCATCCGGCATAAACCCTTCAGAGATAGTAGTAAAACTTCTTATATCGGAGAAAAGGATCGCTAAGACCCTGTTTTCTCCGACAAGCATACCTTCCGGATTCTGAAAAAAGTTTTCTATCACATCTTTCGGCACATACTTTTGAAAGATGTTTCTGATTTTATGTTCATTTTTTTGGGCGATCACCGCTTTGAGAGCAAATCCCTTGATCTGTTTGTACGCCCGCTCGAGTTCCCCGATCATGATGTTGAATGTATGGGCCAAGTTTCCAATCTCGTCTTTGAACTCCACATCGACCCGTTCGGAAAGGTCGTTGTTCACGATGATATCTTTCATGGTCCGTTCTACGCGCAATAACGGACGGGTGAGGTACCCTGCAAAGGCGAAAAGGAGGATAAATGTCACGACAAGAGATGACGCTAATATAATCCCGCTTTGCATGGTGATTTCCGTTACTTCCCGATAGAAAGCTTCCCGTTCTTCTGAGACGAATACGTACCAGTTGAATATCGGGTAGTAGAACATGTGTCCTACCCGTTCTTTATCGAGAAGAGCGAACTCTACCCAGCCTTCCTGTTTGTTATTAATGATGTTGAGTAACTGATAGCGGTCCTTCTGGTCGAGTTCGATGCTCCTCGTGCTCATAGTAATCACTGCTTCTTCATCGACTGCAAAAATCAACTCGGTGCCGCTTCTGATGAGTGTGCCCGAGTACGACTGTACAGCTTGTTTTGTGATCTCCACATATTCGGGATTGGCAGAGAGATTGTTGGAAACGAGAAGGTTCCATTGATTGTCGATATAATTCTTGAGTTCCCTCGATTTGAAACCGAGAAACTGCATGGCTATCCGGGTCAGACCGCTGCGCGCACTCAACGATGAGAAAGCGGTTGACAGGACGAGCGAGGAAAGAAGGAGCGGTAGTACAATAAAAACAATTTTAGCCCGTATGCGCACCGTTACACCCTGTTTTGTTCTTACAATCGGCTTGTGAAAGGAACTCCTTTATATGTAAAATATAGCAGGTTATGCCGATAATTTTAAGTAATGCGGCCGGAAAAGGGACAATCTATGTCGAAAGAGAGTTCAGGACACGCACATCTTCCCGAAGATGAGGAACAGCTCGTTCTCGAGGGTGCGGGAATTTCAGAAGAAGACAAAAAAGACGTTCTCTCTCAGATAGACAGTGTTGTGGAAAAAAACCGCATCCCTGTAACGGATGAACTGTTTGAAATCAAACCTCGGAAAAAAGGCTCTTTTTTTCCCATTCTTATAAATATTTTAGCTCTTCTTTTAATTACGGGGGGGGTCTACTATGCGTATCAGATGTTCAACGAGCGACAGGAGACCCTCTCGTTAGAGACGCGTGAATATCTTTCGGCTGAAGGAAAGCTAATAGAAGAGATTAGAAGAGAATCGGAGACAAAACTGAAACAGAAAGAAGAAGAGATTTCCAAAATCCAGCAGGAGCTGCAGACGTTAGACCGGCAGAGCCAAGAGTTGAAGGAGGGTATGGAAGAGGAAATCCAGGCCAGAGAAGAGGAGCTACGCAGACAACTCGAGGCTGAATTGCAGGCCGAAAGAGAACGACTCGAGGAAGAGGGAATCTCCGAAGAAGAGATCACGCAGCAGCTCGAAGCGCTCGAAGAGGCGAGAAGCAGAGAGTATGAACAACAGCTCGAGGCGTTTCGTGCCGAGACCGAGGCGGCCCTGCAGGAGAAAGAAGAGGAACTGCGGCAGGCCCGAGAACTTACCGAAGAGATACTGCAGCGGGCCAATAGAGAGCGGAGAGAACTCGAACGTGAAACAGAACAACGGGTAACGGAGCTGAGAGAACAGTTCGAGGAAGAGCGGGCGGCTTTAGAAACCAGAACTTCAGAGGCCCAACAGCGTCTGCGAGAACTTTCCGAACTGCGCGAACAGGAACAGCTTATCCAAGACCAAATCGTCGGGGCCTATTCCAATATTATTAAGCAAATCGAGGCAAACAATTTCGAAGCGGCACGTACCAGTATCGAAAAACTGAAAACCCTTCTTGCAGATACAAAACTCGAGAATGTACCGACGATAGCTAAGAGAAGAGAGATTGATCAGTACCTCCTCTCGACGTTAGAAGAGAGTCTCGAGACTAAAACTACAGAACAGCCGGCGGAAACCTCTTCGATCGTAGAAGCTGCAAATTTGCTTATTAAAGCTCGCGAATTGGCCACACGTGCCGATACGGTACGGTCGCAGGGACAGCGAGCAACAGCAAAACGGCTCTATAAAGCGGCGCTCGAAGGAGTACCCGCTTTAAACAGTGCCTATAAAGCGCTTACAGAGATAAACCGCCGGGAGGCAAATGAAGCAGTCGAGTCCCGGATCAGCGAGGGGAATGCCCTCATTGAAAACGGTAATGTGGATGAAGCAGTTCGTCAGTACAGAAGTGCACTGACCGCAGGTACAGCCGCAGGAACGGCAGCAGATGAAGAACTCACCGATCGAGCTGTGGGCAATATTATTCAGGTCCTCTCACAGAGGGAACAGAGATCTATTGCCGAACGGGACCAAACAATTACCGAACTGCGCGCCGCCATTGAAGGAAGAGAGGAAGAGATGGCCCGGCTCGAGGAGACCATTAACCGGAAAGATGGGGAAATCGACCGGCTCGAAGAGCAGATTGCTTCGAGAGAGAAACGTATAGAGGGCCTCTCCGAGAGTCTCGAGGACAAGACTTCAGAGGCCGAGCGGCTTTCAGAAACTTTGGCAGGAAAGAAAGGAGAGACCGGTAGTTTGAGTGCCACAATTGAAGAGAAGAACGAGCGCATCAGTGAACTCAGTGAAGATATACAGGAGCTCAACAACCGTTTGGAAGAAGTACAGACAGAGTTGAAAGGCTCGCAGCGTCTCGCCTCGCAGAGAAACGAAACAATAAACTCTCTACAGAGTGAATTGGAGCAAAAGGAAGCGGAGGTCGCTACCCGAGAAGATGGAAGGGAATCTGCTTTTACCGATGTTTCTCTCTATGTACAGTACCTGGACGAAGGGGCGGGAATGAGCGAATCTGAAAAAGAAGCCGTGCTCGATAAACTCAAAGATGATGTTCTTTTTCGTAACACAGTGGAGAATATAGAAGAGCTGCTGAAATCGGGGGGGGCGGAACCGGCAGCCGGTACTGTAGAGAGAGAGGAAAAACTACTCGGGACGGTCTCATCAGTTGCAGGCAGTACGGTGGTGGTCGAACCGCTTGTAACGATTACAGTCGATGAAGGGAGTACCGTGTTGATAAAACGAAAGACTTCATCGCAGACGGAGAAAACAATTGCCAAAGGAACAATCTCATCACTATCTGCGGGGAGAATCACAGCCCGCGTGCAGAGTGTCGGCGGCAGTACGGCGCGTCCATCCGTTATGGACCTCGTGTATCTCGAAATATACTCCGACTAAAAAAAGAAGCCGGATTTGTTCTCCGGCTTCTCCCTTTTCTACGATTTGAATGTTACCCTGCTTTTACCGTAATCTTTTTCGGTTTCTCCGCTTCTTTTAGATGAAGGGTCAATACTAGTACCCCGTTCTCCAAGTTTGCTTCAACTTTGTTCCGGTCTACGGTTTCATCGAGCGTATAAATCTGATAGAAATCTCCCTGACGCCGTTCTCTTATTATATACTTCTTATCGCTTTCAGCGGGAAGTTCTCTTCTGCCTCTGATTTTCAACTGATTGTTTTCAATATTGATATCCAAATCGTCTTTTTTTACTCCGGGCATCTCGAGTCGGAGGAGAATGCTTCCCTCCTTTTCACAGATGTTGGACAATGCCCGAATCATTCTTTTATCTTTAGCTTCAATTTCTTTGTTCTTTGCAGTGGCCATAATTCCCTCCTTCTTGCATTATGATTTAATGGTAATTTGTTTCGGTTTTTCCTCTTCCTTTTTGGGAAGTGTGATCGTGAGAATACCATCCTTAAGAGAAGCTTCTACTTTGTTGGTGTCAACCAAAGCCGGAAGAGAAAGGGTCCGCTGAAACTTTCCTGCCCACGTTTCTTTTTTGAATGTCTTCACTTCGTTTTCTGTAAAGTAATCCTTTTTCTCCCCTTTGAGGGTCAACACATCCTGTGTTACCGAGATGTCGAGGTCTTCCAGCGTGACCCCGGGGAGATCGCACGTAACAGTGAAATCATCGCTGTTTTCTGCAACATCAATGGGTGGAGAGATCGTACGGTCAAAAAGCCCTTGACTGCCCGGTCTTTTATTCTCTGTAAATAATTCGTTGATTTCATCCTGCAGTCTCTCAAAATCGTAGAAAGGATCATATAAATCGTTTCCCCATCGTATTAGTGCCATAAACTTCCTCCTCATTCATGTAATTTCATTAATTATTAAGCATAAACCGTGCCAATTTACGATGCAAAGAATCATAATAATTCCTTATAATATAGTAAATTAGTTGATGCTTTATAATCCCTTGTTTTTTTTACAAGATGCTGATGATTACAATTGACACACTTTTTTTTATCCGACAAGGAGATTGCGGGTCATAATGAAACATATTGTCATACTTCCCTTTTTTATTGTAGACTATGGTGGTCATACAGCCTGCCGGCTATAAACGTAATTGCTATTCCAATTTTTTTACACACCCGGTACATAAGGAGATACGTTGATGTTAAGAGAAGAAACAGAAGATACAAAAATGATTACTAACCTCATTTTGGATGCCAAACAGAATTCGTATAAGGAAACGAGTACTGAACCCGAACCCGAATTGACCACGAAAATGGAATGGCCGATTTCCTGTTCGGTCGGTCCCGGTTTGGAAGGGGCGATTGCCTGCGAGACCGAGATCGGATACGTAAACGGTACAAAAGGATGGCTGATCTACCGAGGGTATGACATATTCGACCTGTGTGCCTATTCCAGTTTCGAGGAAGTGTCTTTTCTGCTTCTCCATGGGTCTCTGCCTTCAGAAAAAGAGTTGACCCAGTTTAACGCCGACTTAATAAACTCTCGATTTGTTCCGGAGACGTGCAGACTTCTTATGGGGTTTCCGGTTGAAGAGATGAACCCTATGGCCGCACTCCGTCTCGGGACAAACCTCATGCGGCAGAAACAGACCTTTCGCGACAGAGAAGTAACCGAATCTAAAACGTTCGCCATCTCCGCGGATGAGGACTCAATCCCTATGGAAATAAAGCCGTATGGCGAGCCGAAAGCAAAGTATGAGTTTAGCCCGAAGCAGTATATTCGGCCTGTTACCGCCAGGTACAATGAGCTTGGAAGTGAAGAGCTCGAGAGCTGTTATCATCTCATAGCCGGAGTGGCCACGATGGCCGCTGCTATTGCCCGACTGAGAAAGGGAAGGCTCCCTATTGAACCGCGGCACGATCTTTCTCACGCCGCTAATATGCTCTATATGCTTACCGGCTTAGAACCGTCTCCCTTAGAAGAGCGGATCATGGATATCTGTCTCATTCTGCATGCGGACCACGGCATGAATGCGAGTACATTCGCCTCGATGGTAGTCGCTTCCACTCTCTCCGATATCTATTTTTCGATCGGGTCCGGAATAGCCGCATTAAACGGTCCGTTACATGGAGGCGCAAATGCTGAAGTGATGCGGATGCTCCAGGAGATCGGTTCTGTCGATAATGTAAAACCGTGGTTCGAAAAGGCGCGAAAAGAGAAGAAAAAGATTTCCGGTTTCGGCCACCGGGTCTATAAAGCGTATGACCCCCGTGCCCGGGTATTAGGACCGTTGGCATCTTTGCTTGCGAAAGACCATCCCGAGATGGGCGGGCTCTACCAGGTAGCACAATCGCTTGAAGAGTTGATGCTCGAGAGTCTGGGAAAGAAGAAAAAAATATTTCCGAATGTCGATTTCTATTCAGGGTTTGTGTACCAATCGATGGGGATCCCTGTTGGGTTTTTTTCCCCCATGTTTGCGGTTGCCCGTACGGCCGGCTGGACAGCCCGGGTACTGGAGTATCTGCAACACAACCGTATTTTTAGACCGCGGGCCCTCTATACGGGAACGTTCGACAAGCAGTATGTTCCTGTTGAAAAACGGTCGTGAAACTGTCTACTCCGATTTATGGTCTAAAGCGTTGATTTTATCAACACGGCGCTGATGGCGGCCTCCTTCAAAGCTGCCGGCTAGAAAGGCGTTGATGATGGTTTCGACCGGCTCGTGATACTCGATTCGTCCTCCGAAAGCAATAAAATTGGCATCGTTATGGATTCTGGCCATTGTTGCACCGTAACTATTGCAGAGGAGTGCGCAGCGGATCCCCGGAATCTTGTTGGCTGATATCGAAATCCCTATACCGGTACCGCAGCAGACTACTCCGAACTCATATCCGCCCCTCAGGTACTCTTTACAGGCGATCTTTGCCATGTCCGGGTAGTCGACCGAATCGGGAGTAGTTACCCCTGTATCGGTTACCGTATGGCCGAGGCCCTTCAAATGCCGCACTATTCGCTGTTTCAATTCAATTGCCGCATGGTCGTTGCTGATAACAATATTCATAGAATTGTTTTACCTAAATGAGTATAATTATTCAAGCATTGAAATACATTGGTTTTTATATAAAACTGTAATGCAGTGTAACTTTACATAATACAATGCGAAAAGAAGAAACAAAACTAAAACAACTCGAGAAAAAGACTTTTATCTCATCGTTCTTTTTTTTGTATCTTCCTCTCCTTTCTCTTATCGTTGCTGCTGCCGCGGCACTGTTTGTCGTTCAGCTGAAAAGTGTAAAGACCGAGCTCACTAGTGTTGAGCAGCAGTTTTTGGAAGGGAAAAAATTGCTGCTCGTTCATAAGTTAAACAGTGTGGTCGCGGATATTATGTACGTCTCCGATGCGGGCCGTCTGCTCAACATAAAGGGCCGTGCTGTTGTAACCGCTGATATCAGTCGGCTGAATCTGATCTATAAATCCTTCCTCGAAAGAAAACGGCATTATGCAGGAATTACCTGGTACGATACTGAAGGCAACGAGATTGTAAGAGTAGAGTTTGACGGCAGCAAGGCTTCTGTTGTACCGGAGGATGAGCTGCAGGAGGAAATCGAAACTGCTATTCTCGATGAAACTGTGAAACTGAAACCGGATGAGCTGTATATTGCCGTGCAAAAAGCACAGCAAAACCCGCCCCGGGAAGAACGTTCCTATCCTTCCCTGGCGATATCAAAAGCTGTTTTTGACGGGGCGGGTACTGTAAGCGGTGCGGTCGTGATGCAATGCAGCGAGAAGAAATTCTTTTCCGCTCTGGTAGAGGAGGCCTTAAACACACCCGGCATGGTCATGCTCGCCGATAACGACGGTGATTGGATTATTACACCGAAAGAACGTTCGGATACGAGTGTAATGACCTTAGAAAGTAATTTCCGGTCCACTATCGAGGACAATGATTCGGGAATCGTGGACCTTCGAGAAGGCATCTGTGTGTTTACATCCGTTTATCCGATGCGGGACAGCGGTTTCATCCCCGCCGGATTTGATGCTTCCGAGATCACCTTGAAATCCGATAGTAAGCATTCGGGCGAGTACCATTGGATCTTAGCATCTTTTATTCCCATGAGCGTGACCGCTGCTGAGATGAGAGATTTTTCTCTTGTTCTCTTTCCCTCTGCCTTGCTCATTGCAGCAGGTTTTGCCGTTGCCGCTCTTAAAATAGCCGGGGCGCGGAGTAAACGTATCCTCATTGAACAGCAGTACAAAGAGGAGGCGGCAATTTATAATGAAAACCCTGCACCGGTAATCCGAACTTCGTTAAGCGGAGCAGTGCTCCGATATAACGAAGCTGCAGGCCGGCTCTTCTCTGCAGAACTTCTGCAAAAATCGGTATTCACTGTGTTCAGTAATCTGAAAAAAGACGGAGTTTTGAATATTCTCATTACCAGTTCTTTTCAGTTCGAGGAAAAAATCGGGAATCGGCACTATCTGTTTACCGTTAAACGGGACGATCCCGGGCAATCGCTTCTTTTTTTCGGCAGTGACATCACCATCCTCAAACAGATGGAAAACGAATTGAGTAAACTCTCTCTTGCAGTAGAGCAGAGTGCTAACGTTGTGGTCATCACCGATACAAGAGGCACTATTGTTTTTGCAAACAAAGCGTTTGAGTCTTCGACCGGTTATACCAGAGAGGAGGCTTTAGGTAAAAATCCGCGAATTTTAAAAAGCGGAAACCAATCCGGTTTATTTTATCGTGAATTGTGGGAGACGATCAGTTCCGGCACTATTTGGCAGGGAGAGTTTCTCAACAAAAGAAAAGATGGAAGTGAGTATTGGGAAAAGGCGATTATATCACCGATCAAGGATGAACGCGGAAAGATAATCAATTATCTGTCCGTAAAAGAAGATATAACCGGTACGAAACAGGCTGCCGAGGAGCTGAGGATAGCAAAAGAAGAGGCTGAAGCGGCAAACCGGTTAAAAAGTGAATTCCTTGCCAATATGTCTCATGAAATCAGGACACCGATGAACGCTATTCTCGGGTTTACCGATATACTGCTCGATGAGGAAACTGAGAAGGACCGGCGGGAGCGCTTAGAGGCGATACAGAGTTCCGGGAAAAGTTTGCTCAGTTTAATTAATGATATTCTCGACCTTTCCAAAATAGAGGCCGGAAAGATCACTATTGAAAGAACGAAGTGCAATCTTCGTTCTCTTATCGAACAAAAGAAAACCATATTTGATACTATAGCCGGGAAGAAAAGGCTTGATTTCGAGGTAACGGTGGAAGAATCTACGCCGAATCTCGTACTCGGGGATGAAGACAAAATAAACCAGATTCTGCAGAACCTGTTGAGCAACGCCTTCAAATTTACTGAATACGGGTCGGTCGGCCTCTATTGCTCCTATACGTATGAAAAAAAACAGGCCCGTATCACCGTAAGGGATACCGGGATCGGGATACTGAAAGAAAAGCAGGAAAGTATTTTTTCCGCTTTTGAACAGGCCGATTCGTCCACCGTTCGGGAATATGGAGGGACAGGATTAGGGCTTGCCATATCGAAACGATTGGCAGAGATGATGGAAGGCGATATTACTGTGACAAGCTCAGTAGGAAAAGGAACTGCTTTTACTGTCTTGCTCCGCTTGCCGGTCGTCGAGGACGATGGGGAGGAGGTTGTTCCGCATCGAAGTGATACGATGATCGGTGAACAGATGGTCAAGCGATGGATTTCAGGGATGCACGGTGAAAAAGAGATGGAAACTATTCTTCTCGAAGCAATACAGGAGCTCCCTTCAAAATTGGCAAGTATAGAAGAAGCGGTTGCCGGTGATCGGCAGAAAGATATTGCTTTTTTCTCCCATGATTTAAAAGGAGTTGCCGGTAACCTCGGTATGAGCGAAATCTATGAGACCACTACGAAATTAAATACGGAAGCAACGTTGATGAAGGACGACAAGGAAAAGATAGCAGCGCTATGTACTGAATTACGCCGTCTTATCGAAATCATTCCGGACCGGTATTTTCTCGAACCGGAGCCGAATTTGAACATCCTTGTTGCGGAAGACAATGGTATAGTACACGGAAAAGCAAAACACAGAGAACGGACCGGCACTGCCCGGGCCGAACTCTCGGAAAAAGAGAAGGAGGAAGTAGCATATATAGTTGAAAACCTCAAAAAAAACATCTCCATTTTTAATCCTGTTACTGTTTCTACTTTAGCGGACAAGTTAGCATCCGTTAGTAAAAATTCCGGGTTAACAGAATTAGCCTCACAGCTGCGCACTGCGGCGGAAAACTTTGACGACAGAGAGCTCACCCGCATTCTCGATAAACTCTCGAATTATATTTGACAGAAGCTGTAATTGATGTTAGAATAATGATAATTATTACTAAGAAAGGTTTTTTGATGTGAGAATGACCAAGCAGCGACAAATGATACTTGAACTGTTGCGCGAACGGGAAGACCATCCGAGTGCGGATGATGTCTATACGCTGGTCAGAGAGCAAATCCCTAAGATCAGTCTCGGTACAGTCTATCGAAACCTGGAGTTCTTAGCAGAACGGGGATATATTCAGAAGTTCGATTTCGGGGGACAAAAGCGTTTTGATCCGAAAACGGCCATCCATTACCATTTTTGCTGTTTGGAGTGCGGAAAAGTGGAAGATATCCCTTTCATGCTCGATGCACCGCAACTAGATAAAAATGATCCTTGGGTAGAGAAGCGGGTCATTCAAAAAGTACGGCTGGAATACCAGGGGCTTTGCCCTGTGTGTGCTGGAAACAATTCCTGACAATTGTTAGAATGTAAAAAGGTAGTAAAAATTAATGCAATAATAACCTGAAGGAGGGTTATACATGGCTAAACAACTTGAAATCTATAAATGTGAAGTATGCGGTAATATCGTAGAAGTACTTCACGGCGGCGCGGGAGACCTGGTCTGCTGTGGTGAGAATATGAAGCTCTACGATGAAAAAACGGCTGATTCGAGTACCGAAAAACACGTTCCGGTTATTGAAAAAACATCCGACGGATACAAGGTAACTGTAGGGAGCACTCTGCATCCTATGGAAGAAAAACATTACATCGAATGGATAGAGCTGATTGCCGATGGGAAAGCGTATCGTGAGTTTCTCAATCCTGGTGATGAGCCGGTTGCTACGTTTTGTGTAAAGGCAAATAAAGTGAGTGCCCGCGAGTACTGCAACGTGCATGGATTGTGGCGTGCTGAGGGCTAACAGGCCTGAGTAATAAGCTGTTAGAACATAAAACATAAAAAAAATAGAAAAGAAAGGAGCAAACAATGCAGAAGTATGTATGTAATCTGTGCGGCTATGTTTATGACCCGGCTGAAGGTGACCCTGATAACGGTGTAGCACCGAACACACCCTTCTCAGATCTTCCCGAAGATTGGGTCTGCCCCGTTTGCGGTGCATCCCAGGACGATTTTTCTCCCACCGACTAGTATACTCTACTAGGATACGTCTATCGGAACAAAGATGCGGTCGGCTCTCATGTCTCTCGAAAGCGGGATATGGTGCCGACCGCAAATACTATACGTAACGTTCGTTTACAGGAATAACTCCCAACAATGAAACGAACTGCTTCTCCGTTTGAAATCGAACGGCAGGGTTTCCTCGGTTATATCACACAAATCGGCAAAGGTGCGTACACCCTCCTCGTCTATCGTAAAATTTTTTGTGTTAGAGAGGAAAAGGATACGGCCGCCGGGGTTCAGGCGCTCTGCTGCAGATGTAAGCAAGGGGAGATGGTCTCTTTGCAGATCAAACGTCTCGTTCCTGCTTTTTGAATTGGAGAATGTAGGCGGGCCGAGGAATGCGAGATCAAACATTTCCTTCGACCGATGAAGCCACGATAAACAGTCATCCCGGAGGAGCCGGTGTGGACCGGTATCGACGGCGTTCCGTTTAAAATTTTGTTTTGCCCATGAAATGTAGGTATTCGAGCTGTCAATGGAAAGAGACGTATCTGCTCCGCCGGCTGCCGCATAAACGGTACCCGTTGCCGTATAGCAGAACAGATTCAACACCGATTTTCCCCTGCTCAATGATTGAATTCTTCGCCTGATAAAACGGCCGTCGAGAAAGAGTCCGGTATCGACAAAATCGTTTAAATTGATAAGAACGGTAAACCCGTCTTCTTTAATCGGGATGTATTCTTTTGTTTCAGCATATCGCTGATACTGATGTTTTCGTTTCATCCTGCGTCGCACTTTCACATATACGTTTTCACTTGCAATGCCGGTGAGGTCCGGAAGCCCTTCTACAATTTCTGCGAGCCTGGAATACCGTTTGCCCTGATCGATAGCAGGGGGAGGTTCGTATTCCTGCACATGGAGATAGTGAGAACCGTATATATCGACAGCAACAGCGTACTCGGGAAGGTCGGCATCGTAGAGTCTGTAACTGGTGATGTTGTTTTTTTCAAGCCACGGTCCGAGTTTTTTCCTGTTTTTTTCGAGCCTATTTGCGAAGTCATCGAAATGGGAATTGTGGCGTGCAGGTTTTTTCGTACGGATAGGAATGAGCGGACGGAAGGCATTGGTATCGGTTATGGAGAAATGATACAGTTTGCAGGTAATCGGGCCATTTTGTATCGTGTGGATTTTATGGGCCCGAAGCCCGACAGCCTTCCCGAGTACTTCCTCAGAGGTAAGGACCCCTGCCTCCCAACCATCGAAATACCGTTTACAAATTCTGCCGAACAACTGATAGAGTGATCGCAGTTCTTCTGCATTCCCTAAACGTTCACCGTACGGAGCGTTTGTCGTTATAAGACCGTACGGGGCAGGACCGGACGGACTTTCGCGATCGAGGGGGAAGTAATCGCCTAAAGAGGCCAGCTCACAGCAGGAAAACCGCACTACATCTATTAACCCGGCCCGGCGGCAGTTTTGCTCGGCCATACGAATTGCTTTCTCGTCCCGATCGAATCCGAAAAACTGAACATTGTTCTTTTCTTTTAGGGCCTTTCCCAAAACCTCCGAGGTGCGCTTCTTCGCTTCATTTACCAGCGTTACCCATTCTTCCTCTTTGTGCCCGTACCACCGATGAAACCCGTACCGTTTGCGGTTTGTTCTCGGAGGCAGTCCGAGGGCGATGAGTGCCGCTTCAATGACCAGGGTGCCTGATCCGCAGAGAGGGTCAACAAAAAAGGGCCGCTCTGCAGCAATTCCCGGCCAGTTCATTCGATAGAGAAGTGCGGATGCAACGGTTTCTTTAAGGGGCGCCTCGCTTTGGCCGCCGCGATATCCCCGCTGATGAAGACTTTCCCCTGCAAGGTCTAAGTAGAACGAAAGAGTAGTATCGTCGATATACGTATAAAACCGAAGCCCGGGATCTTTCTTCGATACGGAAGGCCGTTTCCCGAGTTTTTGATTAAACCTATCTGCGATACCGTCTTTAACGAGGAGAGCGGCATAATCGTTGTTGTCGAGAAAACTGTTTTTTACACGGGCGGTAACGGAGATGGTAGTATCAGGGCCGAATTGGTTTTCCCACTGAAGCGATGCAGAGGTTTTACGAAGTTCTTCACCGGATACTGCCTTTCCGGTGTAAAGGCGCAGATAGACCCGGACAGCGGTCCGTGACCACAGACATGCTTTATAACCGTCGGCAAGGGTCCCTTCAGCCTCGGCCCCTCGACCGACAGCCGTAACCGAAACGAACCCGAGAGAACGGAGTTCAGCTGCGAGCAGGTCTTCTGTATTCGGTGCAGCAGAAATAAAATAGTGGTACATAACTGCTACTGTTATGAAGCAGTAGAGAAGGTGATGTTGAACTCAGCACCTTCTTCCCGGTTTAATTCGATCGTACCCTCGAGTTGCTGTACGAGCAGGGTAACGAGATTGAGACCTAATGAATCGGTTTTTTCAATATCGATATGTTTTGGAAACGGCTTTCCATTGTTTCCAATTATAAGTTTCCATTTTTCATCTTCGCGGTGAAGATATACATAGATGCGGCTTTTCCCGTTCATTCTGCCGCCGTTGTTCGGAAATCCGTATTTTAGGGCATTGGTAATGAGTTCGGTAATAATGAGGGCGAGGGGTATCATCGTATCGATGGTAAACTGAGACGGTTCAACGTCGATGTCGAGGGCGATGTGGTCGCTTTCTTCGGTGAAAGAGTCCATCAAACTCGAGATGAGCTCTCCTGCGTAATCGGCAAAATCTATATGAGTAAGGTCCCCGGATCGGTACAGTTTCTCATGAATGAGACCGATAGACTGAATTCTCTGCCGACTCTGCTCAAAAATTGCTATCGTTTCTTTATCGTGCAGATATGATTTCTGCAGGCTCAGGAGACTGGAGATCATGGCGAGATTGTTTTTTACGCGATGGTGGATCTCTGTTAATGAGATCTCCTTCTCCTTAAGAGAGCTTTCCACTTTTTCCCTGTACCGGACTTCTTCAGTAATGTCGTTAACGGTCGTTTTACAGAGTACTGCTTCCGGCCCCGGCGTGTCTTCACTAATCGAGCTCTCGATCCGGGCAAAAAACTCGGACCGGTCTCTCCGTTTCAGCTTTATTTCGCATTTGGCCGGTTTTTTCTGTTCAAAAACAGTTTTCAAATGTCTAAAAAACAGCTCCTGATATCCGGTAGCAATAAAGGAGAGAAGTGGTTTGTTTATCAAATAATTTCGGTCTACCCCCAGTTGATTACAGCCGGTGAGGTTCACTTCCCGAATAACACCGGAGCGGTTGAATGAAAAATAACCGACCGGTGCAAAATTATACAGTTCCTGATACTTGTTTCTCGATTCTTCGAGCTCGGATTGGGTGCGCATCAGTTCTTTGATTTCACTGTCTTTTTTTATTTGCAGATCTTCCGATTTGCTCTGCAGAATCTCTTCCGCTCTTTCCCGCAATTTTTTTCCGTTTGTGTTATCCATACAATTAGTTTTATTTGTTCGTCTCACATAATAGTAAATTCATGAGGAATTTTCCAGTAATAAATCCAAAATTTTCCAAATACATCTTTTTTTGTTAAATAGCAAATATATATTGAAAAGAACAACAAATAGGGCTACCATTTATACTGCAAAATCTTAATAAGGAGTGAAGCATGAAAAAAATAGTATTTGCATTGTTAGTCGTTATCGTTGCACTGGCTTTTTTCTCCTGTGCCGGCCAGCCGGAACCCAAAGAGGAACCGAAAGAAGAGGAAAAGGTAGAGGCAAAGGAAGAGAAAGTAAAAGAGGAGAAGGAGGAGGAGGAGAAAGAGGAATCCGGTATGCCTTCGGACATCCCCGATTTTTATCTCATGCCTCCGGTTGCCGATGATGCCTTCTACGGGGTCGGATCGGCAAAGATGTCCAAACTCGATACATCACGGAAAATGGCCATAGCGAGAGCGCGAGAAGATATAGCCTTTCAAATGAATTCGAAAATCAAAGCTGCTATAACCGATTATGCTCAAGAAGCAGGTGTCGACGGGGGAAATCAGGTAATCAGTTTTGTAGAAACCGTGTCAAAACAAATTACCGAGACTACTCTCATCGGGGCAAAAACTGAAAAAGTAGCGGCAGGGTCCGACGGGACCGTATACGCGCTGGTTTCTTATCCGATGAATAAGTTCGAAGATACTGCAGCCCAGGAGTTTATGCGTAACGAAGACGCGGCATTTGCCGAGTTTAAGGCCCAGCAGGCACTGGATAGACTCAACTCGGAAATCCAGAACAATCCGCCCCAGGCCGGCCAATCTCCGGCATCCCGGGGACAATAGTCCCAGGGGCAATAAACGAATATAGCTCGATAGACTGCATTACAATGCATTTCATATGGTTCCGGAACGGTTTAAAAAAACCGTTCCGGATTTCTTTCACTATATTAATAACACTATTTGTTGCGGTCTCCTGTGCCACATCTCCGTCTTCTGCGCCCCGGCCCTCTGCCGAGTCCGCTGATGACGGCGGTCCAAGTACTTCGCAACCTGCCCCGGATGAGGGAGTGGCGGACGAGAGCACAGAGGAGAAAATCGGGGAGGAAGAGCGGCCGGCTTCCGAAGCGAAAGGCCCTGCCCTAAAGCCGTCTTCTTCTCTTGCCGTACTGTGGGACACCACTCCTGTCGAAGGAAATCCGGTTTTCTGCGGCGTCTCTGCCCGTCAACTGGACCGGGAGGAGGAAAAACAGCGCGCTTTAGAAGATGCCGCTAGGCAGGCGTCCATGTATTTCGGGCTGATCGGGCAGGCGAAGTTTTTAAAACAGGGAACAACCGGGAGTATCGGCTATCTCGAGGGTATAGATATCGGCTATGATGAACAGTTTGCAGCACAGCTGGACGACCGTTTGGAAGTAATACACGAGTATCAGGACAGCCGGTCCTCCTTTGTCAAAGCTGTTCTCGCTTCAATTACGATGGACCCTCTTCCCTTCGAAACGGGGCCGTTACCTAAAGATTCACCCGTTTGGGTCCTCACCCCGCCCGACATACCGGGAAAATTAGTGGGGGTAGGGATTGCCCAGCGGAAAAGACTCGAGGCAGATAGTATTGCCGCTGCTGATGAGAAAGCGGTAGAGGAATTATTGACGCAAGTATCGACTACAATTCAAACCGTCCAGTCGGAACGCACTATCGGCAGTGTGGGTACGCTTCATGATACAACGAGCCTCGAGGTAGCGAAAGCAGAGCTTGCCGGATATTATGTTCTCTCTCGGTGGCATGAAGGAAACTATTATTACACGCTGGCCATATGCGATAGACCGAAGAAGTAACGTATGATACGAATGGACTAGGTAAAAACCGACAATTCTTTGACCGAAAAGATTGAAACAGCTGTCTCTTACCGGTAAACTGCCGGAGATGGAGGCGGATTTGTATGCTGCACTTTTATTACGTTTGTTCTGAATGCGGGGCCAAGTA
Organism: uncultured Spirochaetales bacterium; assembly: GCA_964594055.1. Lineage (GTDB taxonomy): Bacteria > Spirochaetota > Spirochaetia > SPDA01 > CAZJBZ01 > CAZKZZ01. Next base: position 27,441 of record CAZQKT010000010.1, on the reverse strand, counting down.
TGAACTGCTCCCCGAATACACACTTTGTCCACAGTGCAGGGAAGACCAAGATGAACAGATGCCGCTGCGGGGGATTCTCGAGGTGGCATTTGACGGTGCCCTCGAGGAAGGATACCGCTTACAGGACCTCATCTGCGTGGAGGAGGAGTTTCTCCCTCCCATTCCGGTTGGGAACACCCCGCTGTGGGGGGCGCCCCGGCTCAGGGAGAACTATTCGTTTCCCAGGCTCTATCTAAAAGATGATACGTGCAACCCCACCGGATCGCTTAAAGACCGCGCCTCTTATTTAGTGGCCGGGTTTGCCCGAAAGCACGGAATCAAGAACATTGTAGTCGCTTCTACAGGAAACGCGGCCTCCTCGATGGCGGGAATCGGGGCCGCGGCCGGTCTGCAGGTGACCCTTTTTATTCCCGAAAGCGCGCCTAAGGGTAAACTCGCTCAAGCGTACCAGTACGGGGCGGAAGTGATTCGGGTAGGCGGAACCTACGATCTCGCCTTCGAACAATCACTTACAAGAGGGAGTGAACAAGGAACACTCTGCAGGAATACCGCATACCACCCTCTTACAATCGAAGGGAAAAAAAGTGTCGCTCTCGAGTTGTTCGACCAATTAGGCGGTACCCCCGATTATATATTTGTTCCCACAGGAGACGGGGTCATTTTAAGCGGCGTGTATAAGGGGTTCCGTGACCTTTTCAAGCTCGGGACCGGCACTCATATGCCCACCGTGTATGCGGTCCAGGCGGAGGGAAGCAGTGCGATAACCCGGGCATGGAAGACAGGCGGTTTCTCTACGCCCCGGAGTTCTGATACTCTAGCTGATTCCATCTCCGTTGATGTACCGAAAGGGGGGTATTACGCCCTCGACAAATTGAACAAGTACAGCGGCAGATGTATTACGGTAACGGACGAGGAAATACTCGAGGCCCAACATGAATTGGCCTCCCTTTCCGGCTTGTTTGCCGAACCGGCCTCCTCAGCTGCGTTCGCCGGATTTAAAAAAGAGCGGGAAAACCTCCCCTGTGAAGCGAAAGTCGTCCTGCTTATAACCGGCACCGGGTTAAAGGATGTGGATGCCGCATTGCGGCTGTTCGAACCGGGAGAACAGCATGAATGAACTGCTCTGGGGAATTCTCATTCTGGTAAACTTTGGTGCAATTCTTCTTATCTACCGGCTCTACGGGAAAACAGGACTCTACATCTGGATACCCATAGCAGCTATTGTTGCAAATATTCAGGTATTGAAGAATGTCGATCTGTTCGGGTTTACCACTACACTGGGAAACATCGTTTACGCTTCTTCTTTCCTGGTAACCGATATACTTTCTGAAAATTACGGAAAAGAGGAGGCGAAGCGGGCCGTCTTTGCCGGATTTTTCTCCCTCATTGTGGCAACAGCTCTCATGAACATAGCGCTGCTTTTTACCCCTGCCCAGTCCGACATAGCTCAAGGACCGCTGCAGGCCATTTTCAGTCTGATGCCCCGGATAGCAGGGGCGAGTTTGGCGGCGTACCTTATCTCTCAGCTGCACGACGTGTGGGCGTTTCATCTCTGGAAGAAAAAGTTCCCTTCTCCTAACATGCTCTGGCTCCGTAATACGGCAAGTACCTTAGTCAGTCAGCTTATCGATACGGTTGTGTTTACGTTTGCAGCGTTCCTCGGACGGTATCCGTTTCCGATCGTACTCGAGATTCTCTGGACCACCTATATCATCAAATTGATCGTTGCCCTTTTAGACACTCCTTTTGTCTACATCGCAGGAGCATGGAAGAGAAAGGAGAAGGTAAGCGAACGTTAACCGAGACCCGATTCTAGTAGTTATGTGGATAAGAATACTGTGTGAGTATAAGGAGTGTTAGCCGAGTATGCGTGTATTGATTACCGGCGGAGTAAAATCGGGAAAGAGCAGGTATGCACTTTCCCTCGCTGAGCAGAGCTTCGAACAGTTTACCTATGTGGCCACAGCCATTCCGTTTGACGAGGAGATGAAGCAGCGGATCGTAGTCCATCGTAGAGAACGGGGGGACAAATACCGGACTATCGAAGAGCCGGTGGCGATTCATACTGCGGTACGCGAAGATACGATTGTCGATGATATTACTGTCTGGATGAACAATCTCTTTTATAAAGGAATGGAAGAGCGCTGGAAGGAGATACTCGAACAGTTCATTGCCAATTTACCAAAGCGCGTTATTATAATAACGAACGAGACCGGGCTCGGAAATATTCCCGCAGATCGGACGACACGGGCCTACAACCGGTATCTCGGCGAGGCAAATATGTTGCTTGCCGAAGCGGTTGATACGGTATATTTCATGGTTTCCGGCATCCCCCTCAAGGTGAAATAGGGCAGCTATGATTATCTCCACCCCGTCGTATCTTTTCCCCGGAACGTATCTCGAAAACATTCGATATATTCACACCATTCCCGACATTGCTTCGGTGGAACTGCTTTTCTTCATTTTTGATGAGGAGACCAAGCTTCTCTATGAACGGGAACGCAGAGATATCGAAGTGTTTTTCCCGGAACTCCAGTTTACCGTCCATATGCCGGACGAGCTCCTCCCCGAACACGAGACACTCATCGAAATGACTGCTCCGCTTACCACCCACTACATACTCCATCCTCCTGCAGACGATGAAGACCGGTTCCTTCGTCTCGTAACTGCATGGCGGAAAACATATGGGGAGCTGTTTCTCCTCGAGAACCTTATCGAGCGGGATTTTGAAGGTATACTTGATAAACTGGGTCCCATGGGGGTCTGCTGCGATACCGGCCATCTTCTTATTCGGGGCCACTCACCGGTGCGGTTCTGTGAAACCTACGGGGAGCGCGTAAAAGAAATCCATCTGCACGGGGTCGAGGACGGGTGGGACCACAAACCGTTTGCAGAAGATCAACTCTGGTTCCGCGAGCTGGTCCCGTTTCTCAAATCATTTTCAGGAGTAGTTAACCTGGAACTGTTTGCAGTCGATGATGTAGACAAACTGCTAAAAGCTTTAAAAGCAGTCGGGATAATCCGTTAAAGAGGAGGTGCATCGAGTGGCCCGTTTTGGGAAAAAGTTTCTCTCTACATTTTCTCTTGTAAGCAGGGTGCCGGCAGGAAAAGATCAGCAGCCGGATTTCAGCTGGACCGGATTTTATCTTCCGATAGTCGGAGTAATCGTCTCTGCTCTCTGTTTGGGGTTGTATGTACTTCTCATTCCATGGCTGCCGGAACCGTTTCTCATTCTTCTCGTCATCGTTACCGTCCAGTACCTGCTGTTCAATCTGTTCCACTTTGACGGTCTGCTCGATACTGCAGACGGTTTAGCCGTACATGCGGATAAAGAGCGAAGGCTTGCTATCTTGAAAGATGTTGCTGTGGGTGCATTCGGCCTATTTTTCGGGGTACTCTATCTTGCTGTAAAACTCTATGTTTTGTACCGGGTGCTGGTGTTTCTCCATATTTTTTCACTTCCTACAGGCGGGGCCGCCGCTGTGGCTCTGCTGTTTTTTTCCTACCCCCTTTCGGGGAGGGTTGCAGCAGCGCTGGTACCGTTGGGTCTCCCCCCCGCAAAAAACGACGGGCTTGGAGCACTCCTTACCGGATACACGCCGGTGAAAGTAGCTGCAGGAGCTGTTCTCTCTATAGGGATCGTGGTTCTCCCTCTCATTTTCTTTATACATGAGCTTGAAGGCACTCCCGGTCCGCTTTTCGCTCTGGTTTTCTGCGGCGGTATTGCAGCTTTTATTGGAACAACCATCCTGTATGCCCGCAAAATAGGCGGTTTTACCGGTGATACACTCGGGTTTGCCGTTGAATTAGGGGAGCTGGCGCACATGGTCATTTTTTATCTGGTCCTGGTTTTCGCTGCCTGATACAGATAAAATCTTACACCTTACTATTCTATCCCCACGATTCGCACCATTCCCCTTGATTCACACTACCTCTCAATTGTACTCTCAATTTCATGGAAAAGAATGTAATTGATGAACCGGTCCACGGAGGAAATATCCGAGAGATCTCCGAGCGGACAGGCATTCCTGAAAAAAATCTGGTCGATTTCAGTGCCAATATAAATCCCATCGGGCCTCCTTCATGGCTGAAAGAGACGCTTGTAGAGGAACTACCTCATCTTACCCACTATCCCGACCGCTCTGTAACAGCCTTAATCGATGCTATTTCAGAATCCTACGGTATCCCTGCACAGAGGATCGTCGCGGGAAACGGAACGACCGAACTCTTTTTTACCCTTCCGCGGGCCGCAAAATATAAAAGGCTCATCGTACCGGTGCCGTCATACGGGGATTACTCCTATGCAAACCGTATTGCAGGCATTGATGTTGTTGAGCACCCCTTATTGGAAGAAAACGGGTTCCTTCCCGATTTTCAGTCGATTGAGAAGGGCCTTAAAAAAAGCGGCTCTGACACTGCAGTGGTCCTCGCTTTTCCGAACAACCCTACCGGGCTTTTGTTCGACCGGGATCGGTTTCGTCGGCTGGTACATGCGTATCCGGATGTCCTTTTTTGTGTGGACGAAGCTTTTGCCGATTTTCTTCCGCAGGGTCTTTCTTTTCTCAGTGAGAGCGCGGAGAACCTTCTCGTTTTTCGATCCTTTACCAAGTTTTTTGCTATTCCCGGTTTGCGGCTGGGGTGGCTCTCCTGCAGTGACCCGCTTGCGAAGAGCATCCGCAGTAAGCTGCCGACCTGGTCGGTAAACGCGCTGGCGGAGGCGGTTGGAACGAGAGCGTGCAGAGACCGGGAATATGCAGAGCGTACTATCGGTTATGTGGAGAAAACCCGGGAAGAGCTTGTCGCCGCACTCGAAGAGGTGGACGGATTATATGTCTATCCCGGAGAGGCAAATTTCCTCTTTATTCGTATCGAGGGCAGTCAGCACTCTGCGAGTGACCTCTACCGGCATTTATTAAAGGAGGGAATAATTATTCGGCTTTGCAAGAGTTATTCCGGGCTCGACGACCGGTTTTTCCGTATTGCCGTTCGCACGGAAAAGGAAAATGAACAGCTTATCCGGGGTATACGCTCTTTTTTTCTAAACGCGGGAGCCCCGGTCGACGAAGGAAGCGGGACCGGAGCCGGCGGCAACGGGGCAGACGATGCTCCCTCTTGAACTTCAGCTAATTGTCGCACTGCTTCTCGATGCGGTAATCGGCGATCCGCAGTGGTTTCCCCACCCGGTACGGATTATCGGATCGTTTGCCGCACTGAACGAGCGGATCTGGCGCCGGGTAGCGGGAGACACGAGAGCTGCCGGAGTTATCGCCTGGTTGGTAACGATAGCTGTTACCGGGGTGGTCGTGTGGACCCTGCTTATTATCTGCGGAATTATCCATCCTTTACTCCATTCGGTCTGTTCCATAGTGGTTCTCTATTTTACAATTGCTGTCAAAGATTTGATCTACCACGGAAGAGAAGTGCGGAAAGCTCTCCTCATCGGTGATAGTGAACAAGCGCGGAAACGGGTAGGGTTTCTCGTAAGCAGAGAGACCGAGCATTTAGAAGAGTCTGAGATAGTCCGATCCACGGTGGAAAGTCTCGCTGAGAACAGCTCGGACGGTATTGTCGCCCCTATTTTTTTCACGCTGCTCGGAGGTCCGGTGTTGGCCCTCCTCTATAAAACAGTCAGTACGCTCGATTCCATGTTCGGATACAAGAACCGGCGGTACCGGGATTTCGGCTGGTTTGCGGCTCGAGCGGATGATGTGCTGAACTTTGTTCCTGCCCGGATTACGGCGCTGTTTACAGCCATAACAGCTCCGATTTTCGGCAGACGGATCGGGGAGGTCCTTTCTATCGTTGCACGAGACGGGAGAAAAAACCCCAGTCCCAATGCAGGTATGCCTGAAGCTGCTTTTGCGGGAGTGCTCGGGGTGCAGTTAGGTGGGAGCAGCCGGTATTTTGGAAAAATTATTGAGAAACCGGTAATCGGTAAACCCGTTCGCCCGCTTTCGGCCGACACGATTGGGGAGACGATACGGCTTATCATGTTTCTCACCGCCATTTTGGTTCTAGCAGGAATAGCGGTGAGGATCGGTCTTGCTTTTCTTTTATTCCTGATAATCTTTTAGCGGTGTCGTACTCAACGGATTTTTAAACCGCAGAAAGAGAAAACCGATTAGTACCATATTGATCGTCGAGGCAGCTGCAAAGAGGTTCCATTTCGGCTCTCCTGAGGCGATGCTCCCGACGAGAGAAAACAGCTTTATGCTGATAGTGTATTTTGCCTCGTCGTTTAGAAAGAGAAGCGGCGCCATAAACCCGTTCCACCCTCCTAAGAAAGCGACAATCACAGCTGTGGTAATGACCGGAAATGATACCGGAAAAAGAATCTTAAAGGTGTAGTGAAGAGGCCCCGCCCCTTCGAGCGAGGCATAGTCCCGAAACGAGGTGGGGATAGAATCGAGATATGTTTTCATTGTAAACAGAGAGAAGGGTATCGCATGGAAGATGTATATCATCACTAAGGGCACGAAAGAGTTTATCAATCCGATTTTGAGGAAGAGTGAATAGAGGGGAATGAGAGTATGCATCCCCCCCGCTATTCCTAAAAGCTGGACTGCAAAGAGGACACTCTTGCCGGTACTCGGTTTATTGAGGGAGAGAACAGCTGCAGCGGGAAATGAAACCAGGGGAATAAGAATGCCGGTTAATCCGGCAACGATAAAGGTGTTTAGAAAATAGGTAAATATCCTCTCATCTTTGACGATGGAGATAAAACTGGAGACGGAGAAATAGGGGGGGATAAGGGAGTCTACATAGGTGGTACTGACCCCGGATAGGCTCATCCACCCCAGCAAAAACAGAACCAGCAGTGAAGAGAGGACCATCACGATAACGAGAAGGTCGGTCAGAAGGTTCCAAAAAGTCTCTCGGAGCAGGTCGATGCGGACCGTTCCAGCCCGCCGGAGTTCGGTCCGCTTGACTCCGGCAAACAGAGTACTGAAAAACGTTTTTATACCGGAGCGCTTTTCTGTTTCCCCGAGAAAAAAAAGGGCCAGCACTGCGGTGATCATTCCGGGATGGAGGGCCGCTAAGAAGCTTTTCGTAACCAGGAGAACTGTAAACTGGACGATCTCGGCTGCAAGTACGATCGGATACAGCTTTTTGTACCTGAGTGTTAAAAGATAGCATCCTGTCCATACCAGCCCCCACGGCATAAAAAAAAGGGGCTGGGTGAGGGCGGCAAACAGGATAATTCTCGTATCCGTCGCCTTCTTTTTACGCCTGACCAATAGCCAGAAAACCATAATAATTGCAACAATTGCGGTCATCACCATGGCGTAGCTTGCAGTAAGCCCCAAGTCGTCTGTCTCTGAAAACAGCTCGTAGATCAAGACCCCGAGTGTGGTGGTCGCCCCGATGATATGGTGATCGGTAATACCGGAGACGAGTGGGGGGCCGCCGGAAGTCATGAGAAACACAACAGTAAACTCTTTGAGTGCTTTTATAAAGTTGAGCAGTCCCATCACCAGGAGGGAATGCCACATTCCCGGAAGATAGATGCCGAACGCAAGATCGACCGGCTTCGCCCCTTCGATACAGGCGGCTTCGGTAATGGATTTCGGGGTCTTCCGCAAGGACCCGTAGAGTACAAAGGTAGTCAGGGGTACCATCATCCAGAGGCTTACCACCAATACGGAGATAAAGCTCATCACCGGCTGCATCATAAGATTGATGGAGATACCGAAAAACCTCGTCAAAAGCGAGACGCCTCCGTTCCCGTGGATGACGGCCCGCCAGAGAGGGACGGCAATATAGACCGGAATCCCCCATGGAATGAGAAGAACTGCATAAAAAGCAGAGGAGAGCCTTTTAAACCTCGTAGCCATGGCCGCTGCAAAAATGAACCCTAAAAAAATGCTTAAAAAACTGTTTAGGACTGCCCAGAGGATCGTAATGGACAAGCTGTACGAAAACCCCTTATCGGAGAAGAGAAACCGATAATTGTCCAATCCGGCGAACTCTTTCGTTCCGTACGCATCGTGGAAAAAAGAGGTGACAAAGGCGTCCCCAAAAGGGGCAATGCCGATAAAAAGTGATATAAAGAGAAGCGGCAGGAGCCCTAAAAGGGTCCTGCCTGTGGTTTGCCGCATAGAATTAGTCGAACTCGAGTGTGATTTCTTCGATCGATCTGACCGGTTTGATGCCGTCGGGGACCCGGCTGCTGTTTTTGTCCCAGACGATTACGATAGGCTGTTCCCGTTCCGGAAGCTGTCCGCCTTCTTTGTACAGTGCCAGGATAACATCCTGATTCATGTCCAATTCGGCCGCATCGAGGGTAATACTAAATCCGTCGGCTGCGGCGAAAGTCACACCGTAGCCTGCACTCATCGCCTCCCTGCTGTAGGAGAGGACCGATGTGTCCTGCTGTTTGTGGGGAGCGTAGTCGGGGTCGTCGCTGTAGGCGAGAATCCGCCACACGGGAAATCCTGTATAGGTAAAATCCCGGTCGTTTTTTCCGTCGTGGTAGGTCACACTCTTGCGGTGGCAGTTGACACAACTCTGCACTGTTTGACGGTCTAAGGAGAAATTCATCTTTCCTTTCATCTCGAGGGTGAAGTCGCTGAAACCCTCTTCATCCACTTTGATCTTTTCGATCATTTTTACACTGAGGTGTCCTTCGATATTAGGGGTCTCAGGACCTATTTTGACCGTCCTGATCGGGCCCGGATCAAGAGGGAGGGCGGAGCCGTCGCTCTTGAATGCCAAAATCCACTCGCCGTTTGTAGTGTCCATGATCTCTTTGCCGCTGTAGCTCATCTCGTACCCGTCGGATGCAACGAAGGTGACGGTCGTATCGGGCTTTAAATCGAAGTAGGATTCGAGCAGATCAGCCAATACAACGCCGCCGTAGGTGTGCGTATAGGTGGTACCTGCCGAAGTGGTAAAACTCCCTTTCCCTTCGGTATAGTACGGGGTCGCTTCCAATTCATCTAGTGTGAAGGTATGCTCGGTGCCGCCGATATCGAGTGTCAGCTGAAAACCGGGCCCGTTTTCTTCGCCCCGCCCGCTTGGGCCTATCTCCAGCTCGACGAGGATAAGTTCTTTTACCCACAGATTACCGGGCACATCGCCTACAGTTTGGGGAGGAATGTCGGTGCCGTCTTTGCTGTTTACCAGGTAGAGCTCCTCCACGTCTATATCGGCCGTGTTAAACGTTACGCTGTACCCGTCGGAAGCGGTAAGCGTGATATCATACCCTGCTTTCCATAAATCTGCATCAAATCCGCTCGACGGACCGCCGTCCGCTAAGGCAACGATCTGTTTGAACGGGATGCCTGTATAAAGGGAGGTCTCTCCCTTTTTCTCGAGAGAGATTTCCACACCGATTTCGCTGTTGTTTCTCATCGCCATGTAGTCGGCACCGGTGAGTTTTGTATTACCCTCTCCCGATACTGCAATGGTCCACTCCGGTACCTCTCCCTTCGCGGTTTTGGTATCGTTTTGGATATCCGGTCCTCCGCTGCAGGCAGTAAAGAGCAGACTTGCAGCAAAGATGAGGCCGGCGATGATGTAAATCAGGTTTCGCATGGTTTTCCTCCTGTAACTGTATAGTGCTGTTCCTACCGGAATGTGCCGGTAGATCCGGAATACTCCAATTTTTCTTCTATGATGGCCTGTCCCTGTTTCAGGGTCTCTTCCACGGTCATCTGTTCTGAAAAAATAAACCGAAGCAGTTTCCACATCGTATTCTTATAGATTTTATAGGCAGGACCGGGAGGAATCACCGTCCCGATCTCCTCGCTTCGTTTTAAGGTGTTGAAGTAAGGGTTCGTATCTTCTGCAAGGGCGAAAGCGGCTTTTCCTGCCGGAAGTTTTGCCACACGAGCGGGAAACCGCTGCTGTACTCCGATCCCGCTCATGTATTGGAGAAACCGTTTTGCTAAAACCGGTCGTTTCGTTTTTCTCGTCACGGCAAAAGCTTTGAAGTCTAAGAGTGGTGAGACCGGAAGGCCGGTTTCACCGTTTACCGGATAAGGTGCCGGGGCAAAATCGAGGCCCAATTCTTCGAAATAGGGGATGCTGTAAGAGCCGGTAAGGATCATTCCGATGTCGCCGGAGATAAAAAAGGAAGTCATCCCGTCCCTCTCTTTGATATCGAGATACCCTTTCTCCCGAAGGGAGAGAATGTAGCGTATCGCCTTTTTTGTTGCCGTATCATCGATGGTGAGACTACCGTCGTTTTCTATAATATTCTCCTTGCCGAAAGCCATCTGAAAGGGGATAAGCCAATATGCAGAGTAGGCGTTCCAGGAGATGGGGGATATCCCTCTCTGCTTGAGACCGAGGCAGAGCTGTTCCAGCTCATCGAGGGTCCATCGTGGGCGGGGGAGAGTATCAACCAATCCGGTATTGATCATCACTACCTGGGTGTCGAAATAGAAGGGGAGGGCCCACTCTCTTTGCGAAAGTATAAACGCTTCTACCCCTTTAGAAAGCAGATGTTCCTTGGAAATGTAATCGATCGGCTGGAGGATATCTCCGGCGATAAGCCGGGGCAGATAGTCCGACTGCACCATGACAACATCGGGCAATTTCCCGCCCCCTCTGGAAATCGAGACGAGTTTTGAATCGATAGTAGGTACTTCCGTTACGTTTACGGTAATTCGGTGCAGTTTTTCATACCGTGCGATTTCTTCTTTCAGTTCACAGGTCCCTTCCCAGCTTACCCACACGTCCAGCTGATCTGCGTTAACCTCTTCACCGTATATGTGCAGGGCCTTCACGTCGGGAACTGTTTTATTCGGGAGGACACAGTTCCAGGTCCCCGACTCCCCACGATGCAGATACGAGTGCGGAAGTTCGTCCGCGAGCCACGGATTTAAAATCGTCTCTTTTTTCTCTCCGCTGATGATGTCGAGCCGATACGCGTCTATTAAGGGAGGAAAGAGTTCATCGAGGCTTATGCCCGTCCCGTTTTCTGCATGAAAAGAGTTGTCACCGGTTGGCGGCAGGGTGTAGAGATAGGGAGAAAGTTCAGCGTTGCTGTACCGTTTCCGGAACGAGTCGTTTACAAAAATATCGAGGGCGAAAAGTGTCTGGGTAAGAACAATAAAGATGCCTAAAAAGCCCGCTATGCGCATAGTACGCCTCCTTTCCAAACACGGGAGGTAATGCAATTTCTCGCATTACCCTATCGGTCCACTCCCATAAACATCGCATCCGCTAATGACGAACGATGTCGGTAGGGAAGAGAACTCGGAGGTTTTTGAGGTATTACCTCATTGAATTATCTGTCTTTTCACTGTATGATATCTGACACAAGTATGTCAAGAAACAATGAGAAACGGAGGTTCTTTTATGGCAGATGCTGCAGAAGCTGCAAAATACATCGCGGGACTTATCGAACGTGCCAAAAAAGCGCACAGTGAGATCGAATTCATGTCCCAGGAGCAGGTCGATGAGATGACTGTGCGAATTGCGTGGTCCGGGGTGCAGCCGGATTTTGCCCACAAACTTGCCAAGTTTGCCGCTGAAGAGACGGGAATGGGTAATGAACCGAGTAAGTTCGGAAAAATCATGACCAAGGTAAAAGGTACATTGCGGGACATGAAAGGGAAAAAATCGGTAGGAATCGTAGAGGACGACAAATTGAACGGTATCGTCAAATACGCCAAACCAATGGGTGTAATCGGAGCGCTTATACCGGTTACCAATCCCGAAGCGACCCCGTTTGTAAAGGCCGTCAGTGCCATTAAGACGAGAAATGCCATTATTATGGCGCCCCATCCCCGGTCGAAGGGGACCAACAAGATGGCGGTCGACCGCATGCGGGCGGTGTTACAAAAACACGGCTGGCCGGAAGATATCGTTATCAATGTCGACGAACTTTCGGTAGAGGCGAGCAAAGAGTTGATGAAGCAGTGCGATGTCGTTCTTGCTACCGGCGGAGGCGGTATGGTAAAAGCCGCCTATTCGAGCGGGACCCCGAGCCAGGGTGTCGGTGCAGGCAATGCAGTCTGTATTATCGATGAGACCGCAGATCTAAAAGACGCGGCCGACAAAATAATGCGGTCCAAGATTTTCGATTATGCAACCAGCTGCTCAACCGAAAACTCGGTCATCATTCAGGAAGATGTATACGATCGGGCGGTAAAGGAACTGGAAGCAGTCGGGGGATATCTGGTCAATGCAGAAGAGAAGAAGAAACTGCAGGCTACCATGTGGGACGAAAAGGGTGCGCTGAACCGAGAGATTGTCGCCCGTCCTGCAACTAGAATCGCCGAACTCGCCGGCATCGAGCTCCCCGAGGGGAAGACCTTTTTCATGATTCCGGAAACAGGGATCGGGCCCGACTATCCCTTCTCGGCCGAAAAACTCTCGGTTACGACAACGCTCTACAAGTGGAAAGAGTTCAAAGATGCAATAGAGATGGTCAACACCATTACCTCTTTTTCCGGTCCCGGACACTCGTGCGGCATACATACTTTCAACGAAACCCGGATTCGGGATTTAGGATTGAAAGCGCGGGTCTCGAGGGTTATGGTCCGCCAGCCCCAATGTCTTGCCAACAGCGGTGCCTGGACAAACGGAATGCCCATGTCCATGACCTTGGGATGCGGTTCCTGGGGCGGTAATTCCGTCTCGGAGAATGTGACCTGGAAACATCTTCTCAACTATACCTGGGTCTCCTACGAGATCCCGAGCACCCAGCCGACGGATGAAGAACTGTTCGGTACGGTAATGCTGGAAGAGTAACTTTCGATTTTTTTTTACTGAGAGAAGGGGGTTGAAGTGGCCAATCAGGATAAAATCGATGAATTTAAAAAAATTCGTGAGCAGGTCCTTGCCGGAGGAGGTGAGGACAAGATCGAGAAACAGCATGATCGGGGAAAAATGAGTGCGCGGGAGAGGATAGACCGGCTTATTGATGATCGCTCCTTTGTTGAACACCAGACCTATATCACCGGCCGCAGCAGCGAGTTGGGGATGGATAAAAAAAGATTTTTTGGTGATGGTGTTGTAAGCGGCTCGGGGAAAGTAAATGGAAAGCAGGTGGTTCTCTTTGCCCAGGACTTTACCGTTTTGGGGGGGTCACTCGGAGAAATGCATGCCGAACGGATTGTCGAAGCCCAGAAATTGGCACTTCAAAACGGATGCCCCTTTATCCAGATAAATGACAGCGGTGGTGCGCGTATTCAGGAAGGAGTACTGGCCCTTCAGGGATATGCAAAAATATTCCGTGCAAATACCCATGCTTCCGGGGTTATTCCCCAATTTTCTCTTATAGTAGGTCCCTGCGCCGGCGGCGCGGCATATTCTCCCGCCATAACCGACTTTGTGTTTATGATCGAAAAAGTAAGTAGTATGTATATTACAGGACCTGGAGTAATCCAAGCGGTAACGGGTGAGGAGATCGACCAGGAGATGCTCGGCGGCGCGTATACCCATTCCTCGAAGAGCGGGAATGTACATTTCCGCTTCGAAACGGAAGAGGACTGCCTTCTTTTCCTGCGCAACCTCTTGACCTATCTGCCCTCCAGTAACAAAGATAACCCGCCTGTAGTCGATATGGGCGATCCTCTCGAGAGAACGACCCCGGAAATAATCGATATTATTCCGGAAGATCAGAAACGGCCCTACGATGTACGGGAGATACTAGAAGAAATATTCGATCATGAGTCGTTCTTAGAAGTACATGCGGAGTACGCGGTCAATGTCGTTGTCGGGTTTGCCAGGCTTAACGGCCATACCGTAGGTATTTTCGCCAATCAGCCCCAGTACTATGCGGCCGCTTTGGATATTAACGCTTCCGATAAAGCGGCGCGGTTTATTCGTTTTTGTGATTCGTTCAATATCCCGATTATCTCCTTGGCCGATGTCCCCGGCTTCCTCCCCGGGGTCGCCCAGGAACACGGCGGGATTATCCGGCATGGAGCAAAGGTGCTGTACGCGATTGCTGAAGCTACTGTGCCGAAACTCTCTCTCATCTTGAGGAAAGCGTACGGAGGAGCATACGTCGCAATGGCCTCGAAAGCATTGGGCTACGACAGGGTTTTGGCCTATCCGTTTGCCGAGATTGCTGTGATGGGAGCGGACGGGGCCGCGAATATTATATTCCGCAGAGAAATTAAGGCGGCTGAAAACCCGGAAGCCGAGCGGCAGAATAAAATCCGGGTTTATAAGGAGCAGTTTATGAACCCCTACATCGCTGCCGGGCTCGGGTATATCGATGAGGTCATTCTCCCCGAACATTCCCGGATCGAGTTGGGAAAATCGCTGGAGATGCTTTTGGCAAAGCAAGAAGGGCGGCCCTGGAAAAAGCACGGTAATATTCCGCTTTAAACGGTGAAAAGGAAGCCCGGTATAACACATCATCGTCTAAAACGATACATCCTTCTCGCCGTCTCTATTGTCGGTATTCTTCTCATTTGGAAATTGGTTTCCCTGTTTGTTGGAGCGGAAATTATTCTGCCTTCACCGGAGAAAACAGTGATCAAGACGATAACCATCTTCGGCGAGCCGGAGTTTTACTCGGCGGTCTCATCGACTGTTCTCCGGGGGCTGGCCGGTTTTTTTATATCCGCTTGTCTCGGCGTTGCCGTAGGGCTGGCTGCAGGGTCGAACGGCACGGTCCGCACACTCATTTCACCGGTGCTTTCGGTCATCCGGACAACTCCGGTCATGTCGGTTGTTCTGATTGCCCTGATATGGTTTCACAGCTCCCTTGTCCCGGTTTTTGTCACCCTCCTCATTGCGTTTCCTATTATCTGCGGAAATGTCATCGAAGGTGTAAGGGGGGTTGATAAGAAACTGCTCGAGATGGCCGCCGTTTTCACTGTACGACGCGATAAGGTCGTGCGGGAGCTTATCGTCCCCTCACTTTTTCCATATCTTATCGCCGGAGCATCGACCGCACTGGGAATAACCTGGAAGGTTGTGGTTGCAGCGGAAATATTGAGCAGACCGGCACAGGCGATCGGCAGCAGCCTGTGGGAGGCGAAAATCAGACTCGAGACCGCAGAGGTGTTCGCCTGGACCGCGGTTGCCGTTGTATTAAGCGGCTTAAGTGAAGCTGTGTTTCGTCTCGCAGTGAGCAAAATACCGTGGGCTTTTACGTACACGGGCGGCAAACGGGAGGGATAGAACAACGTGGACATTGAACTAAAAGGGATTAATAAATCGTTTGGAACGCTAAAGGTCCTGCACAATATCTCGTTTGCGGTCGAACACGCGGAAGTGTGCGCGATATTAGGCCCGTCCGGATGCGGGAAAACAACCCTGCTTAATAGTATCTCCGGTATGGACGGAGATTATTCGGGTACGATCCGGGGAGTCCATCCGAAACAGATCAGTTACTTGTTCCAAGAACCACGGCTCCTGCCGTGGAAAACGGTACTAGGAAACTTGGAGTTCATCATTCCGGAGAAAACAGAAAAACAGAACTGGATGCGTACTGTCAAACACTATTTGGAACTGGTGGGTCTCGAGGACTTTGCCTCTTACTATCCCCAGGCTTTAAGCGGAGGTATGCGGCAGCGGGTCGCAGTGGTGAGGGCATTCATTTTTCCCGCCGATCTTATCCTTATGGATGAGCCGTTTCAGGCCCTTGATCTCAAGATCAAACTCTCCCTCATTTCAGTATTCAAAGCGCTCTATCAGGAGAACCGGAAAACGGCCCTCTTTGTCACTCATGATGTTCAGGAGGCGATTCTCTTAGGTGACAGGATCATCGTTCTTTCCGATAGACCTTCGCAAGTCAGAAAAATTGTTACAAATCCTGCTCCACCGGAAGAGCGGACCCTCGGTAACGAACAAATGTTGAAGCTGGAACGAGATTTGTATACACTGGTGGCCTGAAAGGGGTAGCAAAATATATGGTACTGGTAGGTATTACTGATATTCACGGCGACATATCCGTTCTCTCCCGGCTGGAGGCGGAACTCAAAAAGGCCGATGTGGTCCTTGTTGCCGGAGATGTGACAAACTTTGGTGGGGCCGATCTGGCTGCCGAAGTAATCACGGAGCTGCAAAAGTACGCGAAAAAGCTGTTCGCGGTCCCCGGTAACTGCGATTATCCCGAGGTCGATATTTATCTCTCCGAGCTGGGAATAAATCTGCATCAGCGCAGTGAACATTACGACGGCATCTGTTTTATCGGTGCGGGAGGATCTACCCCCTGTCCGGTGGAGACCCCTCTCGTGTATTCAGAAGCCGAATACGAGGCGATGCTTAACGGTTCGGCTTCTACAGCGAAAGGGTGTACTTCCGTACTGGTTTCTCATCAGCCTCCGTTCAACACGAAGACCGACCGGGCAATGAAGATAAAGCATGTAGGAAGCAAAACGGTACGCACCTTTATCGAACAGTACCGGCCCCTTGTCTGTCTCACCGGCCATATTCATGAATCGAAAGGGATTGATACTGTGGGGAAAACGACAATTGTTAATCCCGGACCTTTTAAAGAAGGCAGATACTGCAGGATTACAATCCGAAAAGGAGAGGCTGATATCGAGCTGCTAAAGGTGTAGCAATGTGAAGCGTAAGGTTACGGGCCGTAAGGTTACGGGCCGTAACCTTACGGGCAAAAAAAAATGCCCCGTCGTGATGACGGGGCCTGCCGCCGAACAGAATCGAACTGTTGACACGGGGATTTTCAGTCCCCTGCTCTACCGACTGAGCTACAGCGGCTATCGTGGAGATTAATGTATAAAAGTTTCGTTACATGTGTCAAGAGGAGATGAGGAGGAAATTGTATGAATTTCAAGCGAGTAGGCCCGGAGAATGAACGGCATTTCAGAGTAGAGGATTTATGGAAACAGAAAACTATCAGGATGGATTTATAAAAGAGACACTCGGGGCTAAGGGATACAGGAAAGCAGCACATTTTCTCATGCTTATGGGCAAAGATGATGCAGCACATGTGTTAAAGCACTTGAACCCGGAGGAGATCGAGAAAATAACCAGAGAGATCGCCCTTACCAAAGATATTTCGTCTGAAGAAGCTGAAAAGGTATTGATGGAATTCGGATTCAAGCGAGACAAGGGGATACCGCCGGCGGCGGGCGCTGAAACTGCTAAAGAAATGCTCGTTAAGGCTTTCGGCGAAGAAAAAGGCGGCGCATTATTCAAGAAAGCCGTCCCGCACGGCGGACTCGAGCCGTTTGAGTTTTTGAATGATTACGAAGTGCACCAATTGAAATCACTTTTAAAAAATGAATCGGAATATGTGTTAGGAATTATTCTCTCTCACATCAATCCTCGTAAAGCTTCCGAACTGTTAGAAGAGTTTTCACCCGATGTGCAGCAGAAAGTAGTCATGCATATTGCGAAAATGAAAAAAATCGATAATTCAGTTATCGAGCGGATGGAAGAGACCCTCAGGGAAAAGATACGCAAACAAGGAAAGGTCACAACGCACGAGATCAGTGGAAAAGATACGTTGGCCGGTATTCTCAAATATATGGATTTAGGCGGAGAAACTGCTATCTTAGGTGCATTAGAAGAAGTCGACCCCGGGCTTTCAGCAGAGATCAAAGAGAAGCTTTTCAGTTTTGAAGATGTTCTGAATCTCTACGATAAAGACCTCCAGAAAGTACTGCGAGAGTTCGGCGAGGAAGAGCTCGCCCTTATTATGAAGGGAAAATCGGATCAGATAAAGGAGCGGATCTTCGCCAACGTATCGGGGAGGAGAAGAAAATTGATCGAAGAAGAGATGGCCCACTTAGGACCGAGAAAAAAAAGCGAAGTAGATGAAGCCACCAAAGAATTTTTGGATTATATTAGGGATATGGTCGAAGACGGTACGATCGTGCTCGACCGTGAGAGAAGTATTTAAAATGTGGAGGTAAGGTGAGGTGTATTCAACAGCGGTAGCGTATTTGCTCTGGATATTATCGGGATTCGGCGCACTCGGCCTGCACCGGTTCTATCTCAACAAGGTCCCTACCGGTTTGATCTGGCTTTTAACGGGAGGGCTGTTTATGATCGGTTCGGTATATGATTTCATAACGCTCCCTTCTCAGGTGCGGGAGGCCAATATTCGCGAACGGTACAGAGAAGCGCTCTACTTCGAGAAATACAACAAAAAACGGCCGGACCGGCAACAGCGCAAAATCGCTCAAGCTTCTATCGAACAGGTTATTCTCAAAACCGCAAAAAGGAACAACGGTGTTGTTTCTCCTTCCGAGATTGCGCTGGAAGCGGAAATCCCCATCGATGCAGCAAAAAAACATCTCGAAGAACTCGCTGAAAACGGTTATGCCGATCTGCGGGTTACGAAAAACGGAGTCATTGTGTTTGTTTTTCCCGAATTGCGGCGGGATATTTCAGAACAGGAGTTCGAATCGTATTGACAGACCTATCCGGGACACATAGTATCTGTACCTATGACAGGCAACGAGCTAAGACAAAACTATATCACGTTTTTCAAACAACACAACCATGCTGAAATAGCGGGAAAGTCTCTTATTCCGGAAAATGACCCCACCGTACTCTTTACGACGGCGGGAATGCATCCGCTCGTACCGTATATTTTGGGTGAGACCCATCCTGCAGGCAACCGTCTGGTAAACTATCAAAAGTGTATCCGTACCGGAGACATCGAAGAGGTAGGGGACACGAGCCATCTTACCTTTTTCGAGATGCTCGGCAATTGGTCTTTGGGTGACTACTTCAAGAAAGAAGCGATTGCCATGAGTTTTGAGTTTTTAACGGGAAGTTCCCGGCTCGGTATACCGCCGGAGAAAATCAGTGTGACTGTTTTCAAAGGTGATGCGGATGTACCCCCGGACAACGAATCTGCTGAAATATGGAAATCGATGGGCATCCCCGAGTCCCGAATCTACTTTCTCTCCCGGGATGATAACTGGTGGGGGCCTGCCGGCCGGACAGGGCCGTGCGGTCCGGATACGGAGATGTTTATCGATACGGGAAAAGATCCCTGCGGCCCGAACTGTATCCCCGGCTGTTCATGCGGCAAGTATTTCGAAATATGGAACGATGTGTTCATGCAGTACAACAAAAAAGCCGACGGCACGTTTGAACAGCTGGAGCGTAAATGCGTGGATACGGGCATGGGTGTGGAACGCACCATTGCGGTCCTCGGAGGGAAGCAGTCTGTGTATGAAACCGAGTTTTTCGAACCGCTTTTAGAAACCATCCAGAACGATTCCGGTATCGAATACGGGAGAGATAAAAATCTCGATATCTCTATGAGGATCGTAGCGGACCATGTGAAAACCGCCGCTTTTATTTTGGGGGATGAGCAGGGCATAACCCCATCAAACCTCGGACAAGGCTATATTCTCCGCAGGCTCATTCGGCGGGCCCTCAGGCACGGGCGGAAACTTTCAATCGAAGAGGATTTTCTTACCAAACCGGCAAATCAGGTAATCGGGATGTACGCGCACGTATACCCCGAACTGGAGAAGAACAGAGAGTTTATAATCGAAGAGCTCGGCAAGGAGGAGAAACGTTTTTCCACTACCTTGAGAAAAGGAGAGGCCGAGTTCGAAAAGATGCTTGTCAATCTCCTTAAAAATCCCTCGAAAGTAATTCCGGGCCGTGTAGCGTTTAAACTCTACGATACGTACGGTTTTCCGTTGGAAATCACCGAAGAGCTCGCTTGTGAGCACGGATTATCGGTAGACCGGGACGGCTTCGAGAAGGCGTTCGCCAAACACCAGGAACTTTCCAAGAAGGGGGCTGAGAAGAGTTTTAAAGGGGGCCTTGCCGATCATTCCGATCAGGTAAGACGGCTCCATACCGCAACACATTTGCTCCATCGGGCCCTGATCATGGTCTTAGGAGACCACGTTCAGCAGAAGGGGAGCAACATCACCGCAGATCGGCTTCGATTCGATTTTTTGCATCCCGAAAAATTGACTCCCGAACAGATTAAGCAGGTGGAGGATATCGTCAATAAGCAGATCGAACGGGACCTTCCGGTCACCATGGAAACGATGATTCTCGATGAGGCACGAGAGGCAGGTGCTATGGCCCTCTTTGGAGACCGCTACGACGAACAGGTAAAAGTCTACACCATAGGAGATTTTACTAAAGAGGTGTGCGGCGGTCCGCATGCCGCCCGAACAGGTGAGCTCGGCCGTTTTAAAATAACAAAAGAACAGTCCTCCTCATCAGGGGTGCGCCGCATTCGGGCCGTCATTCAAAACGTGTGAACTCATCGTCCCGCCGAGCATCCCGCATGCTCCGTTTACGCCTCTGCCCCGGCTGTACCGGACCGTTGCTTTTACTCCCCGTTCATTCAACAATGCGGAAAATGTGTTCACCCGCTTCGCGGAAGGTTCCTGAAAAGCCGTTTCAGGGACACGGTTGTAGGGAATGATATTCACGATCGTTTCCATGCCTTCGGTAAATGCGGTGAGTGCGGAGACATCGGCAGCGGTATCGTTTACATGGCCGAAGAGAACGTATTCGAGGGTTATCCTTTTCCCCTGTTTTTTCTGATAAAACAGGAGGGCCTCTTTGAGTGCGGGTAGCGGGTTGCTCAGGTTGACCGGCATCAATTCACTGCGTAGCTTCTCCCGGGCTGTGGTCAGTGAGACTGCCAGCCGCACAGGCGGACCATGTTCCGCTAAATCTGCAATGCCGTCGACGAGACCACAGGTGGAGAGGGTCATCTTACGGTAGCCGATATCAGCACCCTCCCGATGATGGAGTATTTCCACCGCTTGCCGCACCGCCTCGAGGTTCAGAAGCGGTTCTCCCATACCCATAAATACGATGTTAGAAAGTTTTCCGTATTCCCTGCGTAGTGTGTTTACCTGTTCGACAATTTCGCCTGCTGAGAGATTGCGGTAGTCGGGCATGCTCCCTGTTTTGCAGAAGGTACACCCCATCGGACAGCCGTGCTGGGTGGAAATGCAGCCGGTCTTCCGGCCTGTGTTGTCCGCGAGCAGTACTGTCTCGATTATTCTTCCGTCATATAGCGTCATGGTCAGTTTAACCGTTCCGTCATTATCTTCGGCCCGTCCGGTTAGGGCCGAGGAAACGGCGTGAAACCGTTGTTTCAACTCGTTCCTCAGGGGTACGGGCAGGGTGGTTATTCCCTCTATATCGGTGAGTAAAGCGTGGTGAATTCCACGGAACAGCTGGATACCCCGGTATGAAGGACCGGGTATACAGTGTGCGGTAAGTTGTTCAGGTAAAAGTCCGGATAGCTCGTTCTGCATAGATTTCGGTCAAAACCGCTAAAGCTCGCCTTTTCGGATTCTGTCGACCAATTCGGAAACATAGTTGTTGCGGATTCCCTGCTTTTGAAAGCTGAGAAGTGTTTCGAGCGCTTTGTCCTTCTTGTTCATTTTTAGGTAGCATTCAGCAATTTCGCTGTAGAGACGGTGATTTTTGGGGTCATTTTTCATCAAACCCCTCAGAGAATCAATTGCTTCCTGATAATTGCCCCGCATTTTGTTGATAAGGGCCAATCCCAAAATAGCATAAAGATCAAATTCTATATTGAGAGCTTTCTTGTAGTACTGTTCTGCAAGGTCATACGTTTCCATATTGCGGTAGGCATCGCCTACACGGGTCAAAATTACTTTGTTGTCGGGGTCCAAGGCTAAAATCTTGTCCCAATACTCGAGAGATTCCTCCTGCAGATTCATCCCCCGGTAACAGTCCGCCATGCCGAAAAGGGCATAGAAGTTATTCGGCTCTATGCGAAGGGCCCTTTGAAAATATACCAGCCCTTTTTCAAAGGTTTTCAGCTTTCGATGGCAGTTACCGAGCGATGTCAAAACCCGGATATCGACATCATCACCGTGTACCGCGAGCATACGTTCCCAATATGAGAGGGCTTCCTGGTATTCTTTAAAATCGTAATGGAGATGGCCGAGACCGATCAAAGCGTACGCATTGTCCGGCTCCATCTCTAATACTTTGAGGTATATCTCTTTTGACCGGGAAAAATTACGGACTTTACGGTATGCATCCGCTACCCTGGTCAAAACGGTCACATTGCTGTCGTCATAGTTAAGGTACTGTTCCCAAATTTTGATTGCCTGATTGAACTGTTTTAATGCTTTATAGCAGTCTGCCAGCCCAAAAAGGGCATAATTGTTCCCGGGATGATGAATGAGACATTCCTTATAATAGGAAACGGCTTTTTTAAAGTTTCTCTTTTTCCGTAGTGCATCACCAATTCCGACCAGCGCGTAGTTGTTTTGAGGGTCGAGTTCTATGATTAATTCGAAGTAACTGGCCGCATCATCTAAGAGATTCTCTTTTAAAAGCTGGTATCCCCGTTTGGAAAGCTCCGATATCTTGTTGAGCTTCTCCTCTTCGGATGAAGGTGCCTCGTTTGTCACCTCATGAGGACCATTGCTGCCGTAATCGGTGGTATTTCCCGTGTTATTGATCATAATCCGAATTTTCGTCCTTCAACCAATGTCTTACTACTCCAGCCATTTGCTCGACAATATTGTCGACTTTGTCCGGGGCAGGGGCCATTTTATACATCCGAAACGCTTCGAGCACATTCTGTTTGCGAAAATAGTAGTCCCCTATACGTGTAATTCCGTCGGTGTAACCGGTAGTTAGAAAAATTCGTTTGGCCTTTTCGAAATCGCCGTTATTAAATAGTTCATTTCCCTTTCGTATAAGTGTAGTTTTTTTCTCGGCGGAAAGGGGCGGTCCCGGTTCCCGGTGTACTTTTAGAAAACCTTCTTTCGGTATGTTTTTTAAAATGTCAGCACTTTTCATATAATTGATTATTAACTTTATAATAAATTATACACTATTTCATTTAAATTTTCAAATTTTAATTCGTCTTACAATGAACCTTTCGTAGACCGTACCGATGCAGAGTGACCGGAAGGGCCGTAGGCTCGAGCGAGCGCTTTTCCTAATGCTTTGAAAAGAGATTCCGCCATATGATGGCTGTTTTCTCCGTACCGGCACTCGGCATGAAGGGTCATTTTCCCGCTTCCTGCTAATCCGTGTAAGAACTCTCTTATAAGAGACGCATCGAAAGAACCGATCCTCTGCTGTGGAAAATCCGCTGTAAACAGTACAAAAGGTCTACCGCTGACATCTATGGTCACTTCCGAAAGCGCTTCGTCCATGGGAATAACAGTGTGGCCGAATCGCGCCACAGCGCCGCTGTTCTCGACATGTTTTGAAAGTGCTTCTCCTAAGACAATTCCTACATCTTCGACAAGATGATGATAATCTACTTCAATGTCACCACGGGCCTGAAGGCTAAAGGAGAAATCCCCGTGGAATGACATGGCCCTCAGCATGTGCTCGAGAAAGGGCACCCCCGTTTCGATACTGATCTCACCGCCTTTAGAGAGGCCGAGTGACAATGTGATTTTGGTCTCAGCTGTTTGTCTCGAAACAGTAACTATGTTCTTACTCACTTCGGTATTTCCTGTCTCAACCGTTCAATTAATGTGTTTATTGTACGGTAATTAATCTTATAATACGCAGGATTTGCTATCATGTAAACATCAATCGGTTTAAGATCTTTTTTTATCTCGAGCTTATTGGCTTTTAGCGTATTTCCGGTCTCAACAAGATCTACGATAAAAGGTGCCAGCCCGAGCTGGGGAGCTAACTCCACAGATCCGTTCAATTTTATTATTTGAACCGGAATACCGAGGGCATGAAAATAGTCCCGAGTAAAAGCGGGGAACTTGGTCGCAACAGTAAGTTCTGCCGAGGGATGCCATTCTTCTCCCTTCTCCTCACCTTGGGATTGGGGGCCGGCAATACTCATTTTCGTCTTGCCGAAATCGAAGGCCATGAGTTTAAAAAAATTGAACCCTGATTCATAGAGTACATCCTCGCCGCATATTCCAAGCCCCGCGATATTGTGGTGCACATAGGTCGGCAGATCACTGTTTTTTACCAAAAACCCGCGAAGAGATCCGTCTTCACTCTCGGTGATAAGCTTTCGGTCCTTGAAGCGGAACCTCAAACCCCGGTCTTGAAACCGATCCATTATGAGATCGAGCAGCCTTCCTTTAGGAAGGGCAATCGTTAATGGTGAACTCATAGTACTGCTACCCCGCCTTTCTTGCGGAACTCTTCCGCTTTTCTGTACGATTGAATAAATGTTTTCTCTTCGATTATCGGGACTTCCCGGGGAGGTTGAAAACGCTGCTTGTTTCGAATAAACGGTTCGACTTTCCTGAGAAGGAGCGAAAACCCAACCGAAGGAGTTTGAAAACCGAACCTTCCGAGTAGTTCGTCGTACCTTCCTCCCGAGGCAACTGCAGAATCCAGTCCCTGCATATAGGCCTGGAAGACAATGCCGGTATGGTAGGGCATAGTACCGACTTCGGAGAGATCGATCCGCATTTCAGTCGATCCGCTCACTGTTTTGACGGTCCGGCTAATTTCTATGAGGGTGTCAATGGTCCCGGCAGCAGCGTTATCGAGATATCCTTTTTCTGCTCCCTTGTTTTTATAACCTTCCAGCTCTTCTCCGGTCCCGATAAAACTGAACAAATCAATGAGAAATCGGCGACGCTCAGTATCGTTTATGCCGGGGGAAAGAAGGGTCTCTAACCGGTTATGGTCTCTGTGTACAATCGAGGTGAGTATTTTAAATTGTTCATCTCGGTCAAGCCCATCAAAAAAACAGCTGAACAGGGTGCGGGAGCCGAGATGGAGATACGTACCGGGAAGATCGAGCAGATTCAATGCCGAGATGAGCAAGATGATGATTTCGAGATCTGCGTGTGTACCCTGCTTGCCGATGAGTTCTGCACCGGTTTGGAAAAACTCATTTTTCGAAATGTCTTCTCGATTTTGATGACGAAGAATGGTGTCCGCGTAACATATCCGAAGGGGCAGTTTTTCCCGGGAGAGAGATATCCCGACCTGCTTGGCAAGGAAGAGGGTTATATCCGAGCGAAGCATAAGAAGATCTCCTTCCCGGTCTACGAGACGGTAGATCTTCTCAACATTCTCGCCCGATAGTAGATGCCGATAGGTATCAAAAAAGTCGAATACAGGCACCTGGACAGGAAGATACCCCCAGGAGGTGTACAGGTCATCGAGTGCTCTGCGCACCCTGTTGTGTATGAAGGCTTCTTCCAAATGGAAACTTTCCGTCCCCTGCGGGAGTTGGAGCATATTTCTCTTTTTCTTCACCCTGGTTCTCCTCTTTTTGGTGAAAATAATTGAAAACCGATTATATCACCCCACGAAAAATTGAAAAAGAGCACGATACGGTATATATTGAAGATGTAGTACAACAGGAGCACACAAAATGATCGAAGAAAGTGAACAACTCTACAAGCTGCCCGCTTTAGCGGAACTGCTGAAAAAGCCCCACGAACTCCCTCCTCTTTCCGCCGGTGATGATAATTTTGAGTTAACGATCGGCGAACGGTGGACCCGATGGGTGAAAACGATCGATAATTAGGACCATAGAAAAATACCGACAAGTATAATTTTATCAAAAAAAACAAATTAATTTATTACATTCTAAACCGAAATCCTGAAATATTTCTAAAAAAAGATCAAAAATAGTTGCAGTATACTCCTCCGTCCAGTATACTAAATCTATCAATTAACGTAGTAATATTTAAAAATTTTCCACTAAAGACTATTTTTCATTTCACGAAGGAGGAAGAGGTATGGCTTGGAGGGATTTCAGGCTCTCTGTAAAGTTCATTATCGGGTTCGGGATTGTTATTATCCTGCTCGGTGTTGTCGTCGGATGGTCTATTTTCGGTATCCAGGGAATTGTAGACAATGCCGGAGAGGTAATCGACGGTAACAAGCTTCGCGGCAATATGGTTGCCAGAGAAGTGGACCACCTCGACTGGGCAATGGACCTCAATAAACTGCTCACCGATGAGGAAGTCAATGAACTGCTCGTCGAGACCGATTACAGAAAATGCGCCTTCGGACAGTGGTACTACAGTGAAGCGAGAGAAGAGGCGGAACGGTTGGTCCCGGAGATCAAACCGGTTTTACAGGAAATCGAGGAACCCCATAAGCTCCTGCACGAATCGGCTATCACAATCGGGGAACAGTACGTAGTTGTGGACCAGGAGCTTGGAGATTTTCTGCGGGACAAAAAGACCGACCATCTTGCCTGGGCACACCGGGTAAAAGATGTGTTCGTAGACCCGACTATGAACATGTTTGTTGATGTAGAACTCGATCCTACCAAGTGCAGTTTGGGGCAGTGGCTCTATTCGGATGATGTTTCCCAAAAACGGGAGCATGATAAGGAGTTTAACGAGGCGATAACTCCGGTTTACGATCCTCACGTCCGGCTTCATGAGAGTGCTGCGGAAATTCGGGACATGCTCGTGGCCGGTAACCAGGACACTGCCCGGGATTTTTACATGAACACGACGAAACCGCTCGCTTATGAAGTGCTCGACCAGGTCGACCGGGTTATAGGGTGGCACAACGACAAATTGGCACAGCTCGACGAGGCAAACCGTATCTATGCCCGGGAGACATCCGCTTACCTCGACCAAGTGAAAGCACTGCTCGGACAAGTGGTAACCGTTTCGGAACAAAATATTATGACCGACGAAGTGATGCTCGCCTCCGCCCAAACAACGCGGTTCGCGGTGGTCATTATCGGGGTCGTCTCCATCATCCTCGGAGTGCTGTTAGCATTCATCATTGCCCGGGGAATTGTAAAGCCGGTTGTCAAGGGTGTCGCTTTTGCCGGCGAGGTTGCAGAAGGCGACCTGGAAGCTACAATTGACGTTGATCAGAAGGATGAAATCGGACAACTCGCAACCGCACTGAACAACATGGTTGAATCTCTTAAGTACAAAGCGGGTATTTTGGAGCGGGTGGCCAACGGAGACCTCACCGTCGATGTTGAATTGGCTTCGCAGAAAGACGGATTAGGAAAATCTCTTATTACGATGAGGGGCTCCCTCAATGAGGTGCTCGGGCAGGTGAACACGGGCGTCGACCAGTTCGTTTCCGGGTCCGACCAGGTATCTCAGTCGAGCCAGTCCCTTTCTCAGGGGGCGACCGAACAGGCAAGTTCGTTAGAAGAGATAACCTCTTCGGTCAATGAAATCAACAGCCAGTCGAAACAGAACGCGGAGAATGCGACTGAGGCAAATGGTATCGCCAGACAGGCCACGACGGACGCTGAAAGCGGAAACACACAGATGAAAGAGCTTGTGGAAGCGATGGACAGGATAAACGCCGGTTCCGACGAAATCAATAAAGTGGTCAAAGTCATTGACGACATCGCCTTTCAAATCAACCTTCTTGCCCTCAACGCGAATGTAGAGGCCGCGCGGGCGGGTAAATACGGTAAAGGATTTGCCGTCGTTGCCGAAGAAGTCCGAAACCTAGCGGTCAGAGCGGCAGAAGCGGTAAAAGAAACTACTGCAATGGTTGAAGGTTCCATCTCCAATATCAAGGAAGGAAACGAGCTTGTTGATAAAACCTCATCCCAACTCGATTCGATCGTTACCGGTGTATCGAAGGTTGCAGAGTTTTTAGGCGAAATTGCGTCGGCCAGCAAGGAAC
>CAZQKT010000009.1:39594-47370 GCA_964594055.1 uncultured Spirochaetales bacterium | reverse complement strand
GCCTGTTACTGCATACATCATATTCCTCCATTACCGGAGAGGAAGTTTCCCGCCCGGGTGGAAAGGAACCGGCCTCTGCCCGGTTTCCCGTTCATCTTATCCCCGTCGACAACCAATTCTCCGCGGGAATACACTTTTTTAACGCTGCCCACTACTTCCATTCCTTCATACAGCGTATAATCTGCGTTGGAATGCTGGCCGGAAGCGTGTATCGTCCACACTTCTCCCGGATCGAAGAGTACCAGGTCCGCATCCCCCTTCGGCTCGATCCGGCCCTTTTTGGGGTAGAGCCCCATGATCCGGGCAACATTTTCAGAGGTCAGCGCAGCAATCTTGTTCGGGGTTATGATTCCCCTGTTTACTCCAAACTGCCATACAACCGGAAGCAGAGTTTCTATTCCCGGCGCTCCGTACGGCGCTTCAAAGAAATCATCATCCGGTTTTTTCGGTTTCGGTGCGTGATCGCTTCCTAACGTGTCAAACAACCCCGATGCCATTCCCTCCCAAAGCGCCGCCCTGTCCTGTTCGGTCTTTATCGAGGGCCCCACTTTCCCCAGCGGCCCGTGCTGTTTTAATTGGTCCCAGGTAAGGCTCAAATAATGGGGACATGTTTCCGCAAACACTTTGTACCCGTTCGCTTTGAGAAACGTCGTCGTACGTACTCCCGCCTCAGAAGAGATATGGGGGATATATACCGGACAGTTCATGAGCCGTCCTATCGAAACCGCCCTGAAAATACCCTCCGCTTCTGCAATGTCCGGACTGGTCTCTAAAAACCGCTCGGCAAAATCCGCCTTCTCTTCGAGAAGGACATCCATAATGTAGTCGATGGCAAGGCCCGTCTCCGCGTGTACAGCAGTGAGCCCGCCGAGCTTCCCGACAATATCCATCACCTTGGCCATGGCGTAATCATCAGTCATCCAGCCCAGCTTTGCGTAGGACATGAATACCTTGAATGAGGTCACTCCCAGGGTAAACGCTTCAGAAATCTCATCTGCCTGCTTCAGCGTTTCAAAAAGCCCGCCGTGCAGGGCGAAATCGGCATACGAGTCAGCCTCCCCCTCTTCCCGGAACGCATTGATTTTGTCGATCAATTTGTTGCCGGGTCTGGCATAGGCGTAATGGATCTGCGTGGTGACCCCGCCGAACAGGGCCGATTTCGAGGTATCACCGATCTTATCGACATAGACCGGATGAACATGGGGATCGATTATTCCGGGCAGCACATACCAGCCTTCCGCGTCGACGATCTGCTCCCCTGAAAGAGACCCCGGAGCGGCGACCTCCGCAATAGTCTCATCCTTTATGCCGATGTCCCCTTTTATTGTCTTCTCCGGATAGACGATCAAACCGCCGGTAATTACCGTTTCGTACGTCATTGCTTCCTCCTCATTCATCGTTATTCGAATCGGCCCGTCTGTAATCGGACTCGGTATCGATATCGTGTACTATAGTACTATCGAGGACCGGAATGCTCATGGTGACAACCTCCGCTAACACATGATGGAGCGTCTTGCCGCTCTCATAAGCAATAATCCGGTCCGCCATGCCGGGTCCCAACAGGATGGGATGGCCCCGTTTTCCCCGGTATTTGGGGATGATGACATCCGCTGCAGTGTAGAGCATAAGCGTGCGGTAGACATCGGGGTGTACCGACGGCATGTCCCCTAAGGCGAGAAAAAAACGGTCGGTCTCTACTCTCCGACAGCCCCGCTGTACTGAAGAGAACATACCGGATTCGAACTCCTCGTTGATAACAGTGATGACTGCAGGGTTGTCCTGAAACATGTGTACGATTTCTTCGCCCCTGTACCCCGCAACTACGATCACCCGCCTGCAGACTGTTAGAGCCCCCGTTACTGCCGCCTCGATGATAGTGGAACCGTGCCAGGGGAGGGTCATCTTCCACCTGCCCATACGTTCCGACTTTCCGGCCGCCAGAACGATACAGTCGGGCCTCTTCTCACTCACGCGCAGCTCTCCGTTGCGGGTTTTTCAACGTCTCCCGCATATGGCCGGCACTCCCTGCAGACTTCAACTTTACGATTTCAGCAATGATGCTCACCCCGATCTCTTCGGGAGAATTGTCCCCGATCGCAAGCCCGATTGGCGCAAATACCCTCGGATCGCTTACCGCCACACCCTTCTCCTTCAATTCCTTGAAATTGCTCCTGACCTTGTTCTTACTTCCGATCATGCCGATGTAGGCGGCCTCTGTTTTGAGCGCCTCTTCCAAGCAGACCGCGTCGAACCGGTGGCCGTAGGTAACGATGACGATGTAGCTCCGTTTATCGATAGGAAGCTTGCTGAAACTTTCTTTGAAATCGGTACAGAGGACTTGGCGTGCTGTGGAGAAACTCTCCTTTACTGCATACTCACTGCGATTATCGATAATCCAATAAGGAAAACCGAGCATCGTGCAGAGCTTGGCCAGCACCCTTCCGATGTGACCCACCCCGAAGACGAACACCTTGATCGACGGCTTAAACGGTTCGATCAGCACTTCTGTCCTGCCTCCGCACGCCATGTCCAGAGTAACTCCTTCTCCGCCTGTTCCTAAATCGTAGGTGATCCGCTCACTCCGGTTCTCCCCGAGAAGCCTCACTCCGTCTTCGATGACCTGTTTTTCGATCCCCCCGCCCCCGATTGTTCCTTCCGTCGTTCCATCACCATAAACGATCATTCTCGACCCTGCGTCCCGCGGGGTCGAGCCCTCGACATTGACAATCGTTGCCAGGGAAAAAGCAACACCTTGTTCGCGCAATTGTGAAACCCGTGCAAATATATCAATCATACCTGTTTACCTCGTTTTTTTCTGCCGCCCTGTACCCGCTGCCGTGTATCATAGCCACTGCACTACCTTTTTTCCGTCTACGGTGGTCACGGTCACTGAAGCATCGTAGGTTTTGCTCAGCAGCTCGGATGTAAACACCTCTTCGCTCGTCCCGCTGAACAGCACCCGGCCGTCCCGCATCAATACGCCGTATCTGCCTAAGGCGAGGGCGATTTCCGGCTCATGCGTGGTGACAACAGCACTCAATCCGTTTTTATCGACGAGCCGGTTGATAAGCTCTACTACGGTCCGCTTGTTTTTCAAATCCAGATGGGACGTCGGCTCGTCGAGAAGGAGAATCCGGGGCTGCTGAGCTAAGGACCGTGCTATGAGGAGGAGCTGCCGCTCCCCGCCGCTTAAACTGGGGATGGGACGAGTGTCGCCGGGGTCGAGCCCTACCTGTACAAGCGCATCTGCGGCGATGTCGATATCCTCCGGTTTTGGCTGTTCGAGGGGTTTGAGATACGGGGTCCTTCCCAGAAGCACATACTCTAAAAGAGAATAATCAAATGGTAAATGCTCTTTTTGGGGGACCAGACTCATCAACCTGCCCCGCTCCCTCTGGTTCAATCCGCGTACCTGCCGGTCTCCGGCAAACACCTCGCCCTCCTGCGGGACGAGCCATCCCAGCGCGAGATGGAGCATCGTCGTCTTTCCCACCCCGTTTGCACCGAGAATTACGGTAACGGACCCTTGTTCCATTGCAAGATCAAATCCGGTAAGCACTGCGTGTTTGTCCGGAGAATAGGAAAAACGTACATGTTCGAACCTGACTGCGTATTCCCGAATCATCGGTCCGTCCTCCGTACGTGCTCTTTCGCCCGCCGTGGTTTTCTAGAAGCCATGATAATCAGAAAGAAGACCGCTCCGAAAAAAGAAGAGATAATTCCTAAGGGGAGCTCTCCTGCAAGGAGGGTCCTCGCAGCATCATCACAGATAACGGCGAAAATAGCCCCGATAAGCATCGCTCCTGGCAGAGAATATCTCGTATCGACCCCGAAAAGCCTCCTGGCCAGATGGGGAACGATCAATCCGATCCAGCCGACAATTCCTGTAACTGAAATTACCGACGCGGTTGCAGCGGTAGCGCTCCCTAAAAGCAGTATCCGTTCTATCTGCGGAGAGACCCCGAGGGAGTGGACGATCTCATCGCTTAACGACATGACGTTGAGCCGCCACCGGAGGGCCGTGAGGATGATCAATGCCGGAACAACGACCGGTACTATTGTGATAAGTCTCTCCCATGAACTCCCCCACAATCCGCCCAACAACCAGAAGGTTATTTCGGGAAGCTCTTCGAGGGGATCGGCTATGTATTTTATAAACCCCACACCTGCGGTAAAGAGGGCCGAAACCGCAATACCGGCGAGGATCAGCCTCAATATCCATCCTCCGAACCTGATTTTCCGGGCAAGCACCGAAGAGAGGACGAGCCCACTTACTGCAAAAACAGCCGCACTCCCCTGAACAAACACGGCCCGGTTTCCTAAAAAAACGACTGCCAGGGCCGCACCGAATGCTGCTCCCTGAGAGACACCGAGAAAGCCCGGTTCCACTAAGGGATTGGAAAACATCATCTGAAACACCTGCCCCGCAGCCCCGAGCGACAGTCCTAAGAGCACCGCAGTGAGAATACGGGGCAGCCGCAGGTTGAGAACAACGGTCTGCATAAACGGATCATCTGCTAAGGCAACCGGAGAGACAAATCCGGGTTGCGGATAACGGCCTAAAAAGAGTGATAAGAGAACCAGCACGACCAATCCGCTGCCTAAAAGCAGAAGAGGACCTAAATTCCCGCGGTTTACACCGGAACGGGCAGCAAAACGGACTGTCGGAGAATGGGACTGCTCCATTGTCAGGGTAAATCTCCGTCTAATACCGGTTCGATCGTTGCCCGGTACTCCGTAGAGGAGAGAAAGTAGAGTTTTCTGTAGAACTCTTTTACTTCACTCATGATATCGATCTCGGCCAGCCGCTGCGGGTGCAGCTTTGTTCCCATCCAGAGGAGACCAAGCAGCCACCTCGGGTCCGGCTGGTCCCAGCTGTAATAGTCGGACGGAAACGCCAACAGGTTTCCTTCACGCACCGCCTGTATGTTTTTCCAGACGGGGTCGGCTTTCACCTTCTCGACAGCTTCCGTCGAACTCGAGAAATAGGAGGTAATAAAAATGTAGTCCGGGTCCCAAGCGGCAATCTGTTCGACACCCACTTTCATCCAGCCGCTGCCGGTAACCTCGTCTTTCCACACCGGAATTCCGCCCGCTTTTTCGGTAAGGAGGGTCTGCATCCAGGAAGCGGGAGGTACATTAAAAGAAGTAGTTCCGCCTCTCTCACTGTAATAAACGAGCAGAGCAGTCGGTTTTTCCTCCCGGGGAAGGGGCCCCGTGGCCGACTCCACTTGGCCGATACGGTTGTGGTAATAATCGATAATCTCTTCGGCACGTTCGCGGTTAGCCAGAAGCGTTCCGATGCTGCGGATGTCATCGAAGTACTGTGCCGGTGTTTCCAGCTCGTAGTAGAGGACTTTGACACCCAGAGACTCGAGCGGGTTTCCCAGTTTCGACCGCATGAAGCTTTTCATCAGTACTGCATCCGGTTTTGCGGCAAGGACCTCTTCCGTACCGGCACCGACCGGTAAAATCTGCTTTTCTTCCCAGCGTGGATCTATAGCGGAGATGAACGTCCCCATTCCCTGGGTGATTTTCTCGATTCCGTGGACCTTTTCCACTGCTTCAGGGAACATGTATACTGCATCTGCCACCAGAAGCAATGCCCGCCCGGCAATAACGATACGCTCCGGGGGATTATCGAACTGGACGGTCCTCCCTAACGAGTCCGTCACCTCTAACCCGTAAACGGCCCCTCCTGCAAGTATACAGATTGTTATCATTAATGCGGTCACGACCGCTCTTTCTCTTACTATACCCATAACCATTACTGTAACCGGTCTGTTGTTCATCTGTCAATTATTTCTGCCGGTTAAATCGGAATTTAGATTCCATATAATGATAAATTTGTACTTATAAATCCGTCAGGAAAAAATCGGTGCCCTTATACAGAAGAGGCTCACCCTTAGCCGAAGCAAGCGCATAAGAGAAACAATCCCCGTAATTAAGTGCAGCCTTATGGCGTCCTTTCCCATAATGGTGGTAAGCTTCCAGTGCCAATTCGGCCTGCTCCTTATCAACAGGCTCTATTGATACAGCAGCTCGGGAGAGAAAGAGCATCAATTGATGCAGGCCCGCCCTGCCGTAACGAGATTGCATAACAATACCTCCCTCTACATAAGAAGCTGCAGATAAACGGCATACGGGTGCTTCTACAATATTTCTAATAAATAAATCACGCTCCGTTTCATTCTGTAAAATGGCAAGGAGTGCGGAAGTATCGAGTACCATCAGTTCGGGAGGCCTTCATCATTGTATCCGATTATCTCATCCGGCTCTCTTCGGTCATAGAGAGGAAAAGAGGCCGTTTGCTCGGCTATCTCAGTTAGTTCGTCGATCATGGACCGCTCTTTTTTTTCGTGGTAGTACCGTCTTCGCTCGAGAGCTTCTCGAATTGCGATGTCTACTGCTTCGGTTATGGAGGTGTCCATAATTTCGGCAAGCTGCTTTGCACGTACATGTATATCACTATTCTTAATATTCAAAGGCATAATTCCTCCTAGTATATTTTTTTCCTCCTTCTTTACTATACATTGACAGTATATCCGACGTCAATGACCGAACCTATAGCAATTATAGAATTTGACAACCGGCAAACAGTCACTTACAATGGATACAATGGCGCCGATACCACGGACGAAAACCGATTCCATAACCGATGAAGAACTTGAGAGGCTCAGCAATGAACATTCCGGATACCGGTTTGAAAGGGTAAACGGAGGGCTTCAGGTAAAATCTCCAGTAAAGAAATACTCAGCTTATCTCGAATCTGAATACTTATTTCATGTCAGAAAATGGGCCGAGAAACACACTGCCGAGGTCTATGGTTCCCAGGCAGGGTTTAAGCTTCCCAACGGCGACGTGCGCTCACCCGATATTTCGGTCCTCCTTCCCTCACATCCCTCTTATGGGAAAAAAATTGAAGAGTTTATCTCCGGGGCCCCTGTTTTCCTCATAGAAATCCGTTCACACTCGGATTCTCTCTCCTCCCTGCAGGAGAAAATGGAGATGTGGATACAAAACGGCTGTGGATGTGCACTCCTCGTTGATTACAGAAACAAGACGGTGTATGAATATCGGCCGAACGCACCTGTGACCGAACACCCCTACGATTCGACCATCACTTGTGAAGATGTTCTCCCCGGGTTTTCTGTCTGTCCTGCCGAGGTGGACACATAAGGAAGCGGTCACGCAATTAAACGTACCGATAAACCACTTTTTTCCGCCAGTGAGGCTTGTCTTCTGTCCGCGGTAATAAACGTTTTGCATGAATACTGCAGTGCTATTGCAACATGATTAATATCAAGCGCTCGACAGAGAATATCCTGAGTATACTGTTTCGATAAATATTCAGCCTTTCTAAAGACCTCCTGCCAATTCGGGCTTACTCGTTTTAATCGGTTTGTATTGATATCCTCATCAAAAGCAGCGAGGGCCTTTTCGCATTCTTTTCCGCTGATAAGGCCTCTTCCGAGCTGGGCCCTCATGGCGTTCTTTATTTCCAGTTCATGGAGTTGCGTTAGAACAGTCTGTTTTTCCCGAGAGACGATATTAATCACTGTTTCCGAATGTTTTTCTTTTACGTATAGTTTAACGAGCACTCCCGAGTCGAAATAAACAATCATTTTTAATCTCTGTCACCATACACAATATCCGAGGTGGATGCGGATATTCTCTTGTCTCCGTAAATTCGGTCTAATCTTTTGTGCAAATCCGGCCATGGTTCCGGTTGTTTTTTTTCTTTCGGAGGAACGATACGGGCTACTATTTTCTTGT
>CAZQKT010000009.1:32683-39494 GCA_964594055.1 uncultured Spirochaetales bacterium | reverse complement strand
CCGGTCATTCAGAAGTTCGGAAAGAAGGTGAGTATGCGGCTCTACCCGCCCGCTACCGGATAGTAGATATGGACCTTGTCTCCGTCCTCGAGCTTGTGCTCAGGTTTTTCGTGCTTTTCGTTTACGATTGCCAAGAGATACTTTCGGTATGTGTCGGCAATCGGCAGGTCTCGATAGAGGTCTGCTAAGGTTGCATTATCATCAACTTCATACCAGGTATGATTGAGAGACTTGTCTATACCGAGAAAAGGCGCAAAAGAAAGTTTTATTTTCATCTCTTAGCTCCCCTCTTCTACCAGAAGAACCTGGATATCGCAGACGTTCGTGTTCGTCGGTCCGGTCTTTAAGAGGTACCCGATACGGTCGAAGAAGTGGTAGGAATCGTTTCTATTTAAGAACTCGAACGGGTCGACCCCCTGCCGTAACGCCGCTTCGGCAGACCCCGCGCAGGCGAACCCGCCTGCCGCATCGGTCGGTCCGTCATTTCCGTCGGTCGCCCCGGAAAGGAAGCAGACCCCGGAAAGCACATCGTCCGCGGCCGTCGCCTCGGCGAGAAAGGAGAGGGCCATCTCCTGGTTTCTGCCCCCTTTCCCGTCGTTCTTGAGGGTCACCGTCGTCTCGCCGCCGGCAAGCACACAGGCGGGAGGCGAAACCGGAAGCCCCCGTTCCCGGATATCACGGGCCATTCCGTAGAAAACCTTGGCAATTTCTTTTGCCTCACCCGTTATTTGGGTAGAGAGGACCAGCGTATTGTACCCGCTCTCCCGCGCTGCCTTCTCACAGGCACCGACAGCGGCCAGATTGGTCCCGATAAGACTGTTCTGCACCCGAGCAAAACACGCATCACCCGGCTTCGGGGTTTCAGGCAGTTCTCCGCTGCAGCCCCGCTCGATTATCTCCGCTGCTTTTCCAGGAATACGTCCTAGAAGACCGTATTTTTTAAGGTATTCTTGTGCCTGTTCATAGGTCATGGGATCTCCTGCAGTTATGCCGGAGGCGATGATATCCAACCTGTCCCCGATTACATCGGAGAGGATCAGGTTGAGGCTCGTTGCCGGGTGCATTGCCTCCGCAAGACGGCCGCCTTTTATCCGGGAGAGATGCTTCCTTACACAGTTCATCTCTCCAATGGTAGCTCCGCCGGCCAAGAGGAGCTCGGTCACTTTCTGTTTATCTTCGAGAGTCAAACCGTCGGCGGGAGAACAGAGCAGTGCGGACCCGCCGCCGGAGATAAGGGTAATAAAGAGCACTGATGTATCTCCGCGTTCTGCACGGAAGAGAATTTCATCAGCGGCTTTTACACTGCCCTCGTCCGGGACCGGATGGCCCGCCTCAATGGACCGGACCTTTTTAAGCTGCTCGCCGTGTCCCCGTTTTATTGCGATAATACCGTCGGAAATGCGGTCTTCGAGGATCTCTTCTACAGCCAGCGCCATCTTTGCAGTTGCTTTACCGGCGCCGAGCACAATTACTTGTGAAAATCGTGTAAGATCGTACTCTTTCCGCTCATCTCCGGATTCGAGTACCAAAGTCTGTCCTTTCAGACGGCAGCACCGTTTGACCATATCGTACGGATCGACGCGCTTTAGACCTGCTGTAAAAATAGAGGTTGCTTTATCAATCATACTTATACAAATCCCCAGATCCCGTTTCCAAAAGCTAACTGAACAATAACGGAAAGGACAAGACAGTATAGTACTACAAATACCATGGGAGGCACCAGACCGGCAAGAGACCATCCTACCTTGGTTTTAAAGTGTGCATTCGTCACAACGAGACAGACATGGACCGGGGAAAGAATCATCCCCATAAAACCGAACCCGTATGCAATAACAACCGTAGAAAACAGCAGCCCTGCCGACGGATCTGTTCCGATCAACGATATCACGATTGGGAAACTTGCCCCCACAAAGCCGATGGCCATCCCTGTCGTTATGCCGCTTATAAAAGGAATTACAATAATCAGTGCAATGACAGGGATGTTGAGAATAGCGAGCTCGTTTTTCATCTGCTCCATGAGAAAGGTACCGGAGGGGAGTTTGGTCTCGATAAAAGCACCGAAAATACGGATAAAAGAGACGATTCCGATCATGGTAAAGGTTTTTCCTGTAAGCGGGATTGAAAACAGCTCTCTGAGCGGAAGCGGACGCTGCAGTTGAAGATAGACAATGGCAGCTGCAACGCCGAACCCCATGGGAAGAAACCGGCTTATGTCGGCCAGACCGGGAAAAACCAGTCGGAGCAGAGTAGCAGTTACGATAACGATCACAATGGGCAATACAAGTCTTAGAAAACGGTCTTTCGCTTTTTCTCCCCGTTTTTCACCGTCGGGAAGCTTGCGGAGAAAGAAAACATAGCCGCAAGTGATCATGACCAGCGAGACCGAGCAGTTTAAAACAATAAACTGCCACATCTCCAGTCCGGAAAGATCAATTGCCAAAAGCACACCGGGGTAGAGCGGCCACCAAAACTCCCATACGTGCCGAAAATAATAATTTATCCGGGTTTTCCTTATCGGTTCTACACGGTTACCATCATCGACATTCTCGACAAGGGGAGCGGAAAAGAGGGCCCCGCCCGGCATAGGAAGCAGGCCGATGACTGCGGGAAGAACGCCGATCGCAGCTCTGCCCGACAGTTTCGACCGAACACTCGAGACCAGATCATCCATTACCCCGGTTTTCGACATCTGGGAACTGAGCCAGATGATAAGGACGACGACAAGGAGAAGCATGGCATTGTCTATAGAAAAAAACCTTCCCCAGGCGATACTCGCGACCGCAGTGACGGTATGGCCCGACCAGAAGCCTATTGTAAGAGACCCTGCTATAAGGGCGATAAGCAAATTGTTCGTCAGTTTATTTACAACCAGAATTACGGCCAAGGAGAGTAATATTTTTACAATTACCGGTGCAGACACCAATACAGATATTGTTTCAGTAAGCAGAGCTGACATAACTTGCCCTACTATACACAACCAGGTAGAATGTGTACACATAACTACGTTGGAGAAGGTATATCTATGCAGATTACAGAAATTACACTCGGGATGGTCTCAGCCTATCTCGTTCATAACGAACAGAGTGCAATTCTTGTCGATACAGGGATGCCCGGCCACGGCCACAGAATATTGGCGAAAATCGCTTCTTTAGCAATAAAGCCGGAGGCAGTAAAACTAATCGTCATTACCCACAGCCACCAGGACCATATCGGGGGAGTTCACGAACTCCGGGAGCAAATCGTCGCACCGGTTGCAATACAGAAAGAAGCGGCCCCCTATATCCGGGAGGGGAAAAACGCTCCTGTTGTTCCCCAATCCGGTTTGGGAAAATTGCTCGTGAAGATGACCGGTGCCGGCAAAGATAAAGAGATCATTCCCCCGCTCTATCCTGAAATCGTGGTGGAGGATGCATACGACCTGGAGGAATTGGGTTTTAACGGACAACTGCTCCATACACCGGGGCACACAGCGGGAGCTATGTCTCTCTATCTTCCTGAACTCAAAGCGGCCTGTATCGGGGACCTGTTGATGCGGGGGATGTTCATCTTCGGCCGGGCCGGGCTCCCGAAGATAGCCCAATCCCTCGAGACGGTCAAAACGAGCCTTAAAAAGCTTCTCGATCTGGATATCGAAATGTTCTACGCTTCCCACGGCGGAGCGATTCCCAGGCAGGACGTGGAAAAGCTCATTTAGAATGTGATGATCGTATGCCTTTTTTTTTATTGACAAATTGATTGAGTCCTGTAATAATTGCCCGATGTTTGTAGTATGCCTTGACTTGGAAGGGGTGCTCGTCCCGGAGATCTGGATAAACGTGGCCGAGCATACCGGTATAAAAGAACTTCGCCTCACAACCCGTGACATATCCGACTACGATGAGCTGATGAAACGGCGGATCGGTATTCTCGATCAGCACAACCTGAAACTGCAGGACATCCAGAACGTCATTGCAACGATGGACCCGTTAGAGGGTGCAGCGGAGTTCATGGAAGAACTTCGCTCCCGCACTCAGGTCATCATTCTCTCCGATACATTCACCCAGTTTGCCAAACCGCTTATGAAAAAGCTCGGCCGGCCCACTCTTTTCTGCAATTATCTCGTCACCGACAGCAGCGGCAGCATTACCGATTACAAACTGCGTCAGCAGGACGGCAAACGGCATGCGGTCCTGGCGCTAAAGTCGATCAATTTCAATGTCATCGCCTCGGGCGATTCATACAACGATGTGACCATGCTCCAAACAGCAGACGCCGGGATCTTTTTCCGTCCCCCGGAATCAATTGTAACTGAATTTCCGCAGTTTCCGGTAACACACACCCATGGTGAACTGTTAGGAGAGATTGACCGGGTTCTCCGGTAACCATTACAATACAGTAATGAAGATTTTCCGGCTGCTACTTAGCTTTCTCCTCTTTTGCTCACTGCTCTCCTGCGAAGAAAGCAGGACCCCTCCTCCGGACAAACTCGAAACGCATATTCGAGAGATTCTCACCCTTCCCACCTATGAACATGTGTACCGGGACATCATCTACGTAGGCGAAGAGGCCACGTTTTTAGGTATTACCACCGCAGAGAAGAAGCTGCTTTTTTCGATCGATGTCGTCGTTCAGGCCGGTATCGATTTAAGTAAGGGCATTGAAATTATTCCCCAGCAGAAAAACACAGTGGTCGTCAAACTGCCTGCGCCCGAGATCTTGTTGATCGATGCGGATGAAAACAGTATCAACCAGTATTTTGTAAAGGAACGGGGGAAGAGCGTCTCCCGTCTCGAATACTACGATGAAATCGACCGGCAGAAAGTAGTAATCAGAGAAGACGCGCTCAAGAGGAATATCCTCGTCAAAGCCGAAGAGAACGCAAAAAAACTGATCGCGAAGTTTCTCTCTTTAGCAGGATTCGAGGAAGTCATTTTTAAAGAACTCGAGAGCGCAGAGGGGGATGATAATGGCCCCTCGTAGCATCCGTCCGCTTCGGAAAATCAAACTAATTATCGCTACTGTTCTTATTCTTATACTCCTCGGTGTGGTCTTTGTTCTTACCGCAAAACCGCTTTTCAACCTCGACTTAGGAATACAGCTTATAAAAAACGAAAGAACAACGGTCTCCGTGTCGGTGCTTCGTGAAGTTCGGGACATCTTTACCTTCAATACGGTTGAGTATGTGTATAAAACGGTGTTCCCTCATGACTTTATTCCGGCCTCTCTCGACTGGCAGAGCCTGCTCAGCAAGCGGGAACAGAACATGGAGATAAGCTACGAAGAACGGGACTATCTTACCGTGTATGATCTGTGCAGCAGGTTCGGAATTCGATTGGACCGGCAGAACTACGATTTCGTTGTCGTTACCAGCATTATTACTGCCGGGTATGATATAACCGATACCGCCTATGAGGAGATAACCGAAGAGACGAACATAGAAGAATATGTTAGAATTTCAGAATCCGGGAAAACACTCTCCCTGAAGCTGCCTGAACCCCAAATTGTCAACTTCGTTATAGAAGATGCGGCCTCCCGCCACTATTTTTATCCGGACATCGAGATTAAACCCGAACACTGGAAACTGCTTTCAGCTTATGTTGCCGGAAAAGTGAAAAAACAGGTCTTAGAGGAGGGGATCCTTCATAAAGCCGGTGAGAAGGGAGAGAAGTTCATCGAAAGGATTATGCTTGATGCCGGTTTCAGCGAAGTAAAGTTTATACAAAATTAAGAGGAAACTGTGGTACGATCTCTGCTTGTTATAATCTATCTCATACTTTTTATGTTTGTTTCCATGCTGGTGTTTCCCCTCTACCCTATACTTCTTTTTCTTAGGTTGCGAAAGGCGGCCTACACATTCAGCTTTTTCATTAAAACATTGTGGGGAAAGAGTCTGCTCTTCATTGCCGGAGTAAAAGTTACCGTTATCGGAGAAGAGCATGTTCCCGAGACCGACTCTGTATGCTTCGTCTCCAATCATCAAGGGATGGCGGATATACTCGTAATTACCGCCTATACACCTAAGGTTGTCGGTTTTATCGCGAAAAAAGAACTCAAAAAAATGCCCATCATAAACCTCTGGATGGTGATTAATCACTGCATATTTATCGACCGGAGAAACATACGGCAGGCGGCCCGGGCCATAAACAAAGGTGCCGATTATATACGGCGCGGGTATCCGCTCGTTTTGTTTCCGGAGGGGACACGAAGCAGAGGACCGGCAATGGGCAGATTCAAACGGGGCAGCATCAAATTGGCCCTAAAATCAAATGGGGTCATTGTACCGGTGACGGTAAACGGAACGTATAAACTATTCGAAGAACATAACCGGATCAGAAAAGGGACGGTAACCTTGCAATTTCACAAACCGATCGTAGTTACTACACTCACCCCGAAAGAACGGCGGGAGCTTCCCGATCGGCTCGCTCAGATAATTATAGGAGGATTACATGAAATCTCTTAGCAAAGAACTGTGGTTTAACACGAAAACACGACGGGCATTTATCAACATTACCCCGCAAGTACGGGACCTCGTCCAAGAGAGCGGCGTGCAGGAGGGATTATGCCTGGTCAATGCCATGCACATAACCGCAAGTGTTTTTATCAATGATGATGAGCCGGGACTCCACCGGGATTACGATACGTGGCTGGAAAAATTGGCCCCGCATGAACCGGTAGACCAGTATGATCATAACGGATTCGAAGACAACGCCGATGCCCATATGAAACGACAGGTGATGGGCCGCGAAGTCGTTGTCGCCATCACGGAAGGGGAACTCCATTTCGGTCCGTGGGAACAGATTTTCTACGGTGAGTTCGACGGACGAAGGCGTAA
>CAZQKT010000009.1:0-32583 GCA_964594055.1 uncultured Spirochaetales bacterium | reverse complement strand
AGTGATTCAAAAACGGAGCGGTCCACATGAACGACACGAAATCTCAAAAGGTACAGACCCTGACCGAACAGATACTGACGTTACTTGCCTCTCTTAAGGGAGTCATTGATGTCGCCTGCATGCAAAACGAAACCATTGAACCGATCAAACAAAAAGAAAATGACTATGAAAAATTGCAGGTCGTGGAACTGAAAAATATCGGAATCCATTATATTCTCGAACGGGAACTTCTTTTCGCCATCCTCAAAGACGGCTCTTTTCGCCCCCCGCCGATGCCCACGATCTTTTTAGCGGAGGAACGTGACCATGAGGCGGTCGACCCGGAGCAATGTCTTGTCGTTGATAACACCAACTACCATATTGTTGGAGAGGAAATTATCAGGAACAAAACATATACTGAAAAAACGGTCCAATTCGGAGATGGATTTGTCCTGTTTCCACAGAGACGGGCTGGACAGGAAAAGATACCTGTCTATTTTGTTGTTCCTCCCGTTGATTTTCCGGAGCTCTCCGCAAAACAGGAAGCGTGGGGAATAAAAAACTGCATGTCTATCAGTCCTTCGAGCCTCTCTGATGATTTCATTCGAGAAGCGTATCATTTCTCGAAAGACCCGGCATATGCGACAATTATAGTTGGCTGTGATGTGACATAGACAATTATGCAATTTTTCTCACTAGTTGAAATCATTCTGTTTGACATTCTCTACGGCAGGACAATATACTGCCTACATGAACGACCTACTAGCACGGAAAATCACCACCGAAACCGGGGAAACGTATCCCCAAAGCCCGATGCTTCCCCTCTCTTCGGACGATATCACCAAGATCCACGATGCTTCCCTGCAGGTCCTTTCTCAAACCGGAGTTACATTTGCCTCGGAGAAGGCGCTGGAACTCTTTAAGAAAAACGGTTTTCGGGTGGAAGGCCGGACTGTTTTTTTTACTGAGAAAGAGATCAACACGGCATTAGAGACCGCAACCAAACAGTTTACGATTTTAGCCCGCAATCCTTCCCATAACATCGAGATGAAGCCCGGCATTACTTCCTTCGGGATGGGAAGAGGTGCTGTCTACATGGTTGAACCGGACGGGAACCACCGCGTGGGGACATCCGAAGATGCCATACAAGTGGCTAAACTGTTTCAGGACATGGACCTTCTCGAACACTACAATCCGCTCATATTCCCGAGTGACGTCGATTCTAAAAACGTCCAATTATGGATGTGCCGGCTGATGATCGAATACACCGATAAACCGTATATCTATACCGGCAGAGAAGATATCGAGCTTATCGCATTGGCCCACGGTACGACCCCCGAAAAAATGGCAGAGCGGACCGACATGAGCTACTCCTACGGGAGGACTACGGGGCTTGCCACCTCCCCGTTGAGTTTTCCCGAAAACGACGTAGAAAATATCATCGCTTATGCGGAACACGGCATTGCCTTTCACATTGCCTCGATGCCGATCTCCTGCACCTCCGGCCCCTGTACTTTGGCCGGATTGGTCGTACAGCAGAACTGCGAAAACCTCGCCCCAATTGTGCTGTCCCAGCTGGTAAAACCGGGCTGTCCGATTTTTTACGGGGCGATCGGCGGTTCGGCCGATATGAAAACCTTACGGCCCCGGTTCGGTTCGGTTGAGGCCATGCTGTCGGAACGGTGCGGTGTACAGATGGCCCGTTCTTACGGGCTTCTCTGCCGGGGCGGAGCAGGGCTTACCGACGCACCGTCCTGTGATTTCCAGGCCGGGGCCCAGGCAATGCTCAACACACTCTCCGTTATTTATGACGGGCCCAACTTC
Source organism: uncultured Spirochaetales bacterium (assembly GCA_964594055.1). Lineage (GTDB taxonomy): Bacteria > Spirochaetota > Spirochaetia > SPDA01 > CAZJBZ01 > CAZKZZ01. The sequence continues at coordinate 30,780 of CAZQKT010000009.1, read as the reverse complement.
ATTCCCGCCTGCGGGCTTCTCGGAAGCTACATGGGTGCCTCCCTGGCAAAGGTGGTCCTCGATGAAGAGCTTATTATCAAAGCTCGGCGTTTTCTCTCCCCGATAAAAACCGATGAATCATCGCTTGCAGTCGATGTGATTCACGAGGTCGGCCCGGGAGGGTATTTTATCGAACACGAACACACCCTCAACCACTTCCGTTACGAACTCGATACCGAATCCATTTTCCACTCTCCCGATTACCACAGCTGGGCGGCGGGGGGCAAGAAAAACGCGAACCACATCGCCTACGAAAAGGCACTGAAACTGATCGGCGCCTATGAACCACCCCCCATGGACCGGGGGCTAAAAGAAGAAATCGAGGCGTATGTCAACCGCCATTGGATATAGCGTTATTTACCGCTTGATAGCCGCTATATCGGTCAAGCCAGAACCGAAGTAAGCTTTTGTACCGAATCCAGTTCGTCAAATCGCCACACCATATCGATCAGTTCAGCGGTCCGTTCCGGCCCTACCACCGGTTCTACCAGCCATCGGAACTTCTCTTCCATATCCGCCCTGCTCCAGGGAGGGTCCTGAGGAAAACTCAAGCCTCCCTCCATCCGTCCGGATTCCAGAATGCTCCCGTCTTTTAGGGTGATTAGTACCTCACCGGCGAACCTGCCCTTCGGGTCCCCCTTATCGAAGAGCCGGCGTAGTCGGTTAAGCTCTTCGGATTCGGTTATTTCCACCTTGCCGGCGAGCTCCCGAATGTGCTCATCCGAAAGCCGGTATTCAAGGGTCTGTTCGGGGCCTACCTCCCCGTCTACGAGCATTGCGGCGACCGGCCAGGCCATATTAAACTGCGCCTCTTCGGAGGTCTCGGGCAGTTTTGCACCAAGTGCTGCACCTTGATCGAAGGTGACAATCTCGATTTTCTCGATCTCTTCAGGAGAAAAGGAATAGGTGTCGTAGAGTTTCTTCGCCCCTTCTACTGCGGCATGGGTCCAGCCGCAGCAGGCGTAGCGCTTGGCCTTCCAGGAAACCCCTTCGAGCATGAGAAACTCCTCTCCGATGGTACCGACCCACTCGGCGTATGTATCTCTGCTCAACAGTGAGGGTATACCGGTAAACCCGAAAGAGGCGAGCTCGGCAGCGTGGATTCCGGTGAGGGCGGCCCAGCCGATGCCGTGCTTTACCATCGCCGGATGGGCAATGTCCCGCATCATGGGGAGGTTCGGTGCGTGGTAATCCGCGATGCCTAACGCATGCCGGATCCGGTCTTCGGGCAGATCCATGAGATGGGCCGCAGCAGCGGCACAGGCAACGGACCCCCACGAACCGCAGGCCTGATATATATCGTGATCGTCATGCCGGCAGTACCCGAACCGGTGGGCCACCTCGTATCCGGCCGTCAAACCGGAGAGAAGCCTCTCTCCGGAAAGACCCCGGGCTTCTGCAACCGCAAGTGCAGCGGGGAAAAGTTGGGCCCCTGCATGACCGTGGGCATACCGGGCACTGTCGTCGGTATCCAGGCCGTTGGCAGCACATCCGTTGGCAAAGGCAGCACCGGCAGCAGTCGATTTTTTCCCTTGAAGGATGATGGTCGCTTCTTCTCCGGGCATAGAGGTCGAGGCAAATCGGGCCCCGATTCTGCCGACCTCCGCACGAGTGCCGCTTACAGCCGCACAGAGATTGTCCATCAGGGCCATCTTGGCTTTCTCCTGTACCGCTTCCGGGAACTCTCTCCACCGGGCACGCGCAATAAAACGGGCGGTAATTTCATCACCGTTCATAGCAGTTCCTCCGTCTTCTTATCTGAACCGAATCCGGGGGTTGAGTACTGAATAGAGAATGTCGGCAGCGAGGTTTGCAAAACTGAAAACCATCACCACGACCATGCTGCACGCCTGCAGGAGGATAACGTCCCGCCGCTGAATGCTGTAGACAAGGAGCCTTCCCAACCCGGGGTACCCGTATACCGTCTCCGTTACGATAAGTCCTCCGATAAGATACCCGATCCCCATGGCAACGACGGTGATGGTAGGAAGAAGGGAGTTCCGTAGGACATGACTGGTAAGGACCCTGGCGCTGGGCAGTCCTTTGAGGTCCGCGGCCCGGACGTAGTCGGTGTTGAGCACGTCGATCGTACTCGCCCGGGTCATCCTGATGACATATCCGAGACTGGTCAAACTGACTGTAACTGCGGGGAGAATGAGAAACCGGAATGCCTCTGTAAACGAGGTATCGGGGGCAATCGAAGAGTTTGCAGGAAGGATTGCCAAAGCAAATGAAAAAACAGTGATTAAAAGCAGACCGCTTACAAACTCGGGCAGCCCGACAAATGCCATTGAAAATCCGGTAATGGTCTGGTCGAGGCCCCGCTCCCGCTTCAACGCGGCAATAACTCCGAGGACAATTCCTAACGGCACATAAAAAAGCAAAGCGGTCAAGGCAAGCATCGCCGAGTTTCTAAGCCGTGCCAAAACAAGGGGACGGACCGGCTGCCGGCTTACCATGGATTCTCCCCAATCACCGGTTACAAAATTCCCGAGCCATTCGAAGTACTGGATATAGGCGGGGCGGTCCAAACCAAGATCCTCCCTCAGGTTTTTCAGTGCCTCTTCGGTGGCAAATTGACCGAGCATCACCTGGGCCACATCCCCGGGGAGCAATTGGGTAGCTGCGAAAATAATGATGGAGGCGAGAAAGAGGGTCAGTAGAATGAAGCCTAAACGGCGCAGTATATACAGTGCCACACTATCCTCCCTGTTCCGGTTTTGTCTGCAGTTTTTCGAGCTCTTCGATCGGTATATGGCAACAAATCCGGTGCCAATTCTCCGATTCCTGCCAGGGCGGTTCTTCCTTTTCACACACCTCGCCGATTTTACGGGGGCAGCGGGTATGGAACCTGCAGCCGGACGGAATGGATACGGCACTGGGGACACTCCCCCGCAGCCTAATACGCCGCTGCTCTACCTCCGGGTCCGGAATGGAGATTGCCGAAAACAGAGCTTCAGTATAGGGATGCTGGGGAGGATTGAACACGTCCGAGGCCGTGCCGAACTCCCACACTCGGCCGAGATACACCACTGCGATCCAGTCGGAGAGATGACGAACAGCGGCCAAATCGTGCGAAATAAAAAGATAGGCCGTGCCGTTTTCATCCTGTAGTTTTGCAAGCAGATTCATGAGAGAGGCCTGTACCGACACATCGAGGGAAGTGATCGGCTCGTCACAGATCATGAGCGTTGGATTCGTTGCAAAGGATCGGGCAATTGCCACCCGCTGTTTCTCTCCGCCGCTTAGTTCGTGGGGCAGACGGTCTACGTACTCTTCGGGGAGATTCACTGCCTGGAACAGTTCTGCAACCCGTGACCGAATTTGGTTTCGCGAAAGCCCTCCTAAAAGAGAAAGAGGTCTTCCCACACTCATTCCCACCGTATGCTGCGGGTTGAGTGATTCGTCCGGATTCTGAAAGACCATCTGGATTTTACTCAGTGATACCCGGGGCCTTTTATGTACCGCATACGGGAGTTCTACCTTTTCGAGGATAATCTCGCCGCCGGTAGCTTCTTCTAAACCCGCTATACAACGGGCCAGGGTAGTCTTCCCGCATCCGCTTTCACCGACGACCCCCATCGTGTGCCCCTGTCCGACATGCACGGTGATATCATCGACAGCGTGCACAACGGGCCGCTGTCCGCTTATGAGGTCCTTTATGCGCGCCCCGCGGAGGGGAAAATATTTTTTCATCGTGTTCGCTTCGAGAACAAGCTCCCCCGAACCGCGCTGCTCGAGGTCCCGCTTTTCCGGAACATTGATAAATTCGCCCTGATTTTTCTGGACTACCTCCCACCTTCTGCACGCAGATAGATGCTGCTGTTCACTGCCTGTCTCGACGAGTAACGGTCTTTCATCGCGGCACGCCTGTTCGGCACCGGGACAGCGCGGTGCAAAGATACAGCCGAGAGGGAGATTGTTCGGCTGCGGGATATAGCCGGGAATGGTGTTGAGCAGGATATCGTGTTTTCCCACATCGACCCGGGGGACCGAACCTAAAAGACCGAGAGTATACGGATGGAGCATCTCCTTGAATACGTTGTGTACTGTCCCTTCCTCCATCAGTTCTCCGGCATAGATGACACCGACCCGATCGCACAGCCGGGCCACCACCCCTAAATTATGGGTGATGTAGAGGACTGCGGTCTTATACTCATGGAGCAGTTCCCGCACCATATCCAGTATGACCGCTTCCGTGGTCACATCTAAAGCCGTTGTCGGTTCGTCCATGATGAGTAGTTTCGGACTGGTAGTAAGGGCGATCGCGATCAGTACACGCTGCAGCTGCCCCCCGCTCAACTGGTGCGGGTACCGTTTGGCCACCCGCTCCGGGTCGGACATCCTCACTTTGGTAAGCATCTCCAGCGCTTTCTCCCACGCCTTACTTCGAGACATATCCAGGTGCACTCTGGCCATCTCCGCTATCTGCTCACCTACTACCATAGAAGGGTTGACCGAGGTGTTGGGGTTCTGATGGACCATGGTTATATTGCGTCCCCAATTGTGACGCACCTGCTCGGGAGAGAGGGCCAGCATATCGGTCCCGTCGAGATGAACGGTCCCGCTTCGAATACAGCCGTTTCGGGGAAGATACCGCACGACTGCCCGGGCAAAGGTCGTTTTTCCTGATCCTGATTCTCCGACCAAACCATAGATCTCACCGGGACTTACCGTAAGAGAGACATCTCTGACCGTATCGAGGAGGCCCGTTTCCGTTTCATACGTTACGGTGAGCTTTTCTACCTGAAGCCCTGCACCGGTAGTACCATTAACGTTTCGGGAGCTACTCATCTGCTTATCCCCCCCGGAAGGAGGATCCTTCTCAATCCGTCACTCATAAATCCTACACCGATAACAAGCAGTGCAATCGCCCCGGCCGGAGCCAAAAGGGCCCACTTCGCCTGCATAAAATAAGTCCTCGCCTCTCCGACCATCAGGCCCCAATCCGGTGAGGGGGGCTGTACGCCCAGCCCCAGAAACCCGAGGGAAGCGACCAGAAAAATCGAGTAGGAAAAACGCATTGAAGCTTCTACGGCCAGCGGGGGCAGGACATTTGGCAGGATTTCCCGAAACAGGATATACGTATTGCTCTCTCCGCGCAGTTTTGCCGCTTCTATATACTGTCTCGTCTTGATATCGAGGACGACACTCCGGACGACCCTCGATACAATCGGAATATAGAGAAAACCGACAACAATGATTACATTAATGCGGGACGGGCCCAATGTAAACAGGATAATCATGGCAAGAAGAAGCGGCGGAATGGAGAGAAGCACGTCGACTAAACGCATCACAATATCATCGATTAATCCCCCATAATACCCGGAGAGGAGTCCTAGACTCAGTCCGAGGATTACAGCGATAATCGTTCCCGCACCGGCGACAACGAAAACATCCCGGCTTCCGACGAGAACACGGCTGAATACATCCCTGCCGTAACGGTCGGTCCCAAAAAAATGCTCTTTAGAGGGAGGATCGAACCGGTTTTCCAGGTCCTGGTCCGAATAACCATACGGAACGATAAGCGGTCCAAAGACGGCCATGATTACGAAAAATCCGACGATAATAACCCCCATCAGCGTTGCCGGGTACCGCCGCAACCGCTTCCACTTCATCGCAAATCTGCTCTTAGCTTTCGGGGCCTCTGCTTCACTGCTTTTCATCTCTTTTCAGCTGCCTCCCCTCGTTTCCGACTTTTCGTTATTCGTTACAAAAAGAAATCGGCCGCCCCTGCTGAAACTGAGGCGGCCGTCATAAACATATGTTTATCTGTCGAAATACACCTGAGCTAAATCAACTGAGGTGCCCAAATATCCGGAAGGCACAACGCCTTTGAGATCTTTAGTAGCTCCCCACAGACTGTTGGCAAAGAAAGGTATGATAACCGGACCGCGGTCGATAAAAATCCGCTGGATATCTTTGTAGATCTCGGCACGTTTTTCCCGGTCCAATTCCTTTGCAGCTTGTTCGGAGAGTCTGTCCACTTCCGGGTCACAAAAGTGGGACTCGTTCCATTTGGCACCGCAGGTGTAGGCAAGGTCCAGATACGGCTGCGGTGTCGGCCGTGCGCCCCAGTCGGTTATGGAAAAATCGGCCTTGAGCCAAAGGCTGTCAGCTCCGTAGTACACATCTGAGGGTACCAGCTGGATGTCTACGGTAATTCCCGCGTCGGCAAGCTGTTCTTTGAGGATGGTCGCTATTGCCGGCACCGGGGATGCCTGCTGTGTGGTAAGCGTTATCGTAAGCCCGTCCTCATAACCGGCGTCAGCAAGCAGCTGCTTGGCCTTTTCCGGGTCCCGCTTAAGAGGCGGAACGTCGAGATAGAAGTCGGCATAAGCAGGTCCGATAAAGGTGTCTAGGCCTTCTACACCCAATCCCTCGAACGAACCCTGGAGGATCTCGTCTCGGTCCACGGCAGCTTTGAATGCCTGGCGCACCTTTACGTTGCTGAATGGTTCCCGGTCGCTTCGCATATGAATGACGTAGTGGGTGTTGGACGGTTTCTGGTAGACGACCAGATTAGGGTCATTTTCCACGGTTTGTACGTACTCGGAAGGAAGATAGAGTAAGAAATCTACCTGTCCGCCGCGGAGTGCTTCTACCTGGGCCGAAGGTTCGGAGAGAAATATATAATCAATGCCGTCGACATAGGGAAGCTGATTACCCTCGTCATCCGTGCGCCAGTAGTCGGGGTTCCGTTTGAAGGTCATTCGGTCCTCAGGGAGATAATCGGTTACGATAAACGCCCCGGTCCCGTTCTGGCTGTTGAAGTCGGTAGTATCACTGTCCAATACGATTGCGTGATAATCACCTAACAGGGTCACCAGGTCGGGGTTCGGCTGGGTCAGGTTGAACACAACCGTGTAATCATCAGGAGTTTCAATCGATTCGATGCTGGCATAAATGGCCACCGTTGCAGCCCCCACTTCCGGGTCGCGAAGCCGGTCGAAAGTGAACTTCACATCTTCTGATGTAAAATCTGCTCCATTGTGATATGTGATTCCTTCGCGCAGCATAAAGGTGTAGGTAAGCCCGTCATCACTTACTTTCCAGTCTTTTGCCAGACTTCGGCTCTTGTCCGGGCGAAGTTCTTCATCGACGTAGACCAAAAAATCTCCCCAAAATCGGCAAATCTCCTCATCCGTAATCGACGTGGTAAATGCAGGATCCAAACTCGCCGGGGCGAAGTATGCCTTCCGAAGTGTTCCCCCGTATTTGGAGTCCTCGGCCTCCTCCGTCGATGCTGTCTCTTCTCTCTGCTCTTCGGCTTCCGGTGCTTGTTCTTTACCGCCACCGGCCCAGAGAAGACCGACGGAGAGAAAAAGAGCCAGGACCATCATAAGTACAATTGCTTTTTTCATAATTCCCCCTTCATTCGTAAATAGATTGTTTATTGTTCAGCAATGAGCTGTTCCCAGCTTTGGCTGATAATTCCAAATCAGTATAAGCGCATAATCCTGAGATTGTCAAATTTTACATCCCAATAATTGAGAATCTTTTAAGCAAGCCCAAGCCGCTCCACTGTCGCCTGTGTGGGGACCCCCTGTTCGTCCCACCCCATGGCGCTGTAAAAATCCCGGACCATCGGTTTCAGGTCCACCTGCCCGCCGCGTGACGGTCCTGCTTCTATCGGGTTCTCGAGAAATCTCCCGGGAAGGGTGTCGTCTGCGGCTGCCGCACCGAACCGCAGATTAAACAACTTCTCCATAGTGATAATACGCTCACCGATAGCAAGCAATGCAGAAACATCAAACTCGAAATCGGTAAGTGCATTGAGCAAGGCGGCCTCTCGGGTCAAATCGAAGTGGCCGGCAATGGAGAGTGCGGGCACTTTACAGATGCCGAGTGAATCGATTACCGCACTGACGATCATGCTCGATCGGACTAAAGCACCCTTGCCTTCGGTTGCGGTAAAGTCAATCGCCTTTTTCGTCCCGAACTCCTTCTCCGCCCGTTCGGCGGTGTAACGGAACTCGGGTACCGGATAAACACTGGTAAAGTCCCCGCCGCGGAGACTCACCGCATAGGCGAGTGCGGTCCCCATCATCCCTCGTGGGTCGGCCCCGTAGATTTCCACCCCCTTTACATGATAGGCATACCGCTCGGCACCTCTGCCGATCTTCTCAGATGCCCGGAACACCCCGTCGGCAAGCACATCCCCAAAACCCTCTCTCGAGGCGATCCTGTACATCATCTTCTCCATTGCCTCAGCATCGCCCCACCGCAGCTCAATGCCGTCGGAGTCCTCCGCAGTGATAATACCCCGATCGTAGAGGTCCATAGCAAATGCAATAACGGACCCGGCAGAGATCGTGTCCAGTCCCAGTATGTTGCACAAATTCGAGAGATAGATCACCGCTTCCGGGTCATCCAATCCGCAGAGAGACCCGATACCGATGACTGTTTCGTATTCGGGCCTTCCCCCGGTAAACCCTTTATGCTTACCCGCATTCAATTCGATCTCCGCCTTGCAGTGGACGGGACAGCGGTAACAGCTCGTTTTTCGGGTCACATACGGGGCATACGCTCTCCCGTCGATCCGCTCCGCACTTTCTAAAAACGACGCTCGGTAATTCCGCGTTCCAAGCACCCCCATTTGGTTTACTTCGATAATGTCCCCTGCACTTCCCCGCTCGGAATAATCTTCATACCTCGCGGCACTCGCTTTTATGCTTCGGATATACTCTTTGGTTATGTTCAATACCTCGGATGAAGGCTTTTCAGGTTTTCTCCCACAGGATACACAGATCGCTTTGAGGCTTTTCGACCCCATTACCGCACCAAGACCGGTGCGTCCTGCTGCATGGTCGGTACCGGCCATAATACAACCGTAGCGGACAAGATTCTCCCCGGCAGGTCCAATCGTAAGTATTTCGGCTTTACTGTTTCCCGGGGCCTGCCTGAGAGCAGCTTCAGTTTCTCTCGTATCGAGGCCCCAGAGCTCCGCCCCATTTTCTATGGTAAGTCCGTTTTCATCGATTTCGAGATACACGGGACGGGAAGCGCGCCCCCGGATAATGAGGGCCGCAACACCGAGTGTGCGCAGTTTGACCCCTAAAAAACCGCCTAAACTGGAACTGCCCATAAGACCAGAAAGCGGGGAACGGGCACTTACATGGACCCGTGAGGATGAAGGTGCAGCGGTACCGGTTAAAAGCCCTAAACTCAAGACCAGTATGTTTTCAGGACCGTACGGCCCCGTTTCAGGAGCGAGGTGTTTATAGAGATAGCGCGTATTGAAGCCGAACCCGCCGAGGCACTCCCGGACCAGCGCTTCGGAGAAGGCCGCGGTAGTGACAGTACCGTCGGTGAGATCGACTGTGATGATCTTCTCCACGGTCCTCGTATGCTACTAGTGCTTCTCCCTCCTGTCAATAATAGCGTGTATTCAACCATGAAAGAAAGCACTGTATATATCGAATTCTTGTTCAGCGCTTTTTCAACGGATAAAATGATTTGCATTTAATTTCTCTTAAAATTCTTTTTATTGCAAGAAATCTGTTTGCACACTATTATTCTTGGTTGATGGGCGAGAAGAACACGCAGATCATTCACTCTCTCGATAAGGGGCTCCTCCTTCTCGAGACCATCGAGCAGGAGACCTATCCCGTCACCCTCCACGCCCTATGGAAAAAAATGGGATGGGACAAGGCCACGATCCTGCGGATGTGCAATACCTTAGAGCGGCGCGGGTATATTCGGAAGGACCCCTCCACCAAACAGTACAGCTTAGGCCTAAAAATCTTCGGCCTGTACGAATCGATTTTAAAACATATCGATGTTCAGCAGATGGCGAGGCAGTATCTCGAACGAATCGCACAAAAGACAGGAGAATCCACCCACCTCGCCTTCTTTATCGAAAAAAGTGCCGTGTTCATCGATAAAGTAGTCGGTTCGAACGATCCGCCGGTCAACGTACAGATCGGCGGACGGGAGCCGCTCCACTGCACGGCAATGGGAAAAGCGTTTTTAGCTTTTTCCAACGCACCCGATCTCGAGCAGCAGCTCGACATGCCCCTCAAAAAACATACCCCGCAGTCGATCGATTCACCGGAAAAAATCAAACAAGAACTCGAGAGGATCAAATCGCGAACATACGCAGTAGACAACGAAGAGTATATCGCCGGAGTCCGCTGCATTGCCGCCCCGATTTTCAACCATACCGGTGTCCCGGTGGCCGCAATCGGTATTTCCGCCCCTAAAGAGCGGCTTCCCGATACACGAATAGAGCGCTACGGGACTATCATCAGTACAACGGCAGCCGAGCTCTCGGAGAAACTCGGATTTTCAAATCTTTGAGCATTGATCATTAATCAATAATTAAAAAATCAATTGACAAATAAGCAATGTAATGGTTTCATGGACAGAGAGGACCTGAAAAGGGGGATTCTGTGGATATCAACAAACTGGCAAACCCCGGTGTCCTGCGTACGAAAGTGTATGTACCGGGAAAATCGAAACGGGAAGTAGCACGGGAGCTCGGCCTCAAAAATATCATCAAAATGGCGTCGAACGAGAGTGCCCTCGGCCCATCACCCCGGGCAAAAAAAGCGTACGCGGCACTCACCGATGAACTGAACATCTATCCGGATGCGGTAAGCAGAGACCTGCGGAAAAAACTCTCCGAAAAATTGGGCTGTTCGGCCGAAGAGATCACCGTAAGCAACGGGGCGGACGGAGTGATCTACAACCTCGGCATGACCATTATCAAAGAGGATGATGAAGCGATTATACCGGAAGTAACCTTTCCGCTCTATGAAACAATTGTGAAAGTGATGCGGGGGACCCCGGTTTACACAGGTATGAACGGCTTTCGTATCGACCTCAAAAAAATCAAGGAGGCGATTACCGACAACACTAAGGTGATCTACCTCTGCAATCCAAACAATCCCACCGGGGACGCTCAGGAGCGGGAAGCTGTCCGTTCGTTTTTGAACAGGGTCCCGGAGCATATCTTGGTCGTCGTTGATGAGGCGTACATCGATTTTACCTCGCCGGAGACCGACCCGGGGACCATGGAACTGTTCAACGGGGGAATGAAAAACCTCTTTATTCTCCGCTCGTTTTCGAAAATATACGGATTAGCAGGTGTGCGGATCGGGTACGGAATCGGGCACAAGGATATCATCACACTCATCCATCAAATCAAACCGCCGTTTAACGTTTCCATTGTCGGAGAGCGGGTAGCACTTGCGGCACTCGATGACCGCGACTATGTGACTGCTACACTCAAAGAGATGGAAGAGGAAAAACAGAAATTTTATAACACATTCGAGAATCTCGGGCTCGATTATGTCGAATCCCACACCAACTTCATTCTCTTTGATGCAGGCAGAGACGCGAAAGCGGTGTTCGAAGAGATTCTCGAGCGGGGCGTGATTGTCAGGCCGTGTAACGGATTCGGTCTGCCGACTTCCATTCGGGTCACGATCGGAACACCGGAAGAAAATGACACCTTTCTCTCCATTCTCAAAGAGGTGGTGAAACCATGAAAAAAATGATAATCGGAAATCAGGCCATCGCCTATGGCGCGCTCGAGGCCGGGGTGGAAGTTGCCGCGGGGTATCCGGGGACCCCGTCTTCCGAGGCGTGTACCGAGCTTCTCCTCTTTGCAGAGAACAACGGTCCCGCCCCGTATGTCGAATGGAGCACCAATGAGAAGGTGGCGTTTGAAATAGCCGCAGGTGCTGCCTGGGCAGGAAAACGGGCACTTGCTACAATGAAAATGTCGGGTATCAATGTCGCTTCGGACTCGGTCCTCTCTGCAGCCTATTCAGGGACGAGAGGAGGGCTTGTCATCTATATTGCCGACGACCCCGGAGCGGAGGCCGGCATGCCGGAGCAGGACACCCGCCTGTTCGCCGAATGGGCCGGACTCCCTCTGTTGGAAACTATTACCCCTACCCAGGCCTACGAAATGGTCCAATTCGCCTTTGAACTCTCCGAGCAGTCGGAGCTTCCCGTTATTCTCCGTTCCGTTACCTCCGTGGCACATGCTCAAGAGATGGTCGAAAGTGATTTTACCTATACGTATGAACCGAGAGAAGCCTCATTCGAACGGAATATTTTTCAATTTACCAAGGCGGGATCGGCAATCTGCCTTGCCCAGCACCGGACCCTTTTAGAGAGGCTCGAACACGCAGAAAAAATTATCCATGATAGAGGCATCAATACCATCACAGAAGCAAAAACCGGGAACTCCGCTCTCTATGCCGTCAGTGTCGGCAGCTGTAACCCGATCGTGAAAGAAACGTTGCTCGAAATGGAAAAGGGCGGGAATGTCAACTGCCTCTTCCTCGAATCATCATTTCCGCTCGACCGTGTTCTCGTAACGGAGCTGTTTGAAAAAGCTTCGCGGATCGTCATATTCGAAGAACTCGAGCCTGCCGTAGAGATGCTTGTCCGCAGTGAAGCCTCCGAGCAACATTATAAAGGTACGATAATCGGGAAAATAGGCGGGCATCTCCCGAGAGTAGGGAAATACAACAAACAGCTCATTTCCCGGGGCATCGCCTCGCTTGTGGACCCGGAAAGCGTCAAGCCGTCCGCAGAGACTCCCACAGAGACTCCCGGCAAAGAAGAAGAAGCAACAATCAGTGTAAAGCACCCCATAACGTTCTGTGCAGGCTGTCCCCACCGGGGGACTTACATTGCATTGAACAGGGCCATTAAAAAAGCAGGCTTTAAAAAAAACAACACAATAGTAACCGGTGACATCGGATGTACCATCCTGGGGATGAACCCTCCCTTCGATTCCTGCTGGACCGAAGTGTCTATGGGATCGAGCATTGGGTTCGCCCAGGGGTTTCTACGGGCCAGTGTAGAAAACCCGGTGATCGCCACCATCGGGGATTCAACCTTCTTTCACGCAGGAATCCCTCCTTTGATCAATGCCGTACAGCACAGGTCCGATCTCCTTCTGATTATCCTCGACAATGGTTGGACCAGTATGACCGGCTTCCAGGTCAATCCCGGTACGGACAAGCAATTTCAGAAAGAAGGTGCCCGGCCCGTTGATATCATGAAAATTGTGGAAGCAGTAGGGGTGGATGCATGCACCGTCATCGGTCCGTTCGATCTCGAGCAGGCGACGACAACCATAACCGAACATCTCAAAAAACCGGGAGTGCGGGTGATCATTTCCAGGGAGGAGTGTGCTCTTACCAAAGGAAGACGGGAGCCGAAAGCGCGGACGTTTGAAATCGATCCCGAAACGTGCACCTTCTGCAAAGCGTGCCTGCGGGAGACCGGTTGTCCGGCCCTTTTTGTCCGCCCCATAAAGGGGAAAACGGTCATGTCCATTGATCAGGAGCTGTGTACCGGGTGCGGACTCTGTTTTTCCTGCTGCAAATTCGACGCCATCACAGAACGCACCACGCAAGCGGGAGGGAGATAGAAAATGATCACCAGTATATGTATCGCAGGACTGGGAGGACAAGGGGTCGTCACGCTTTCCGCATTGATCGCTGCATACGCTTCAGAAGCAGGTAAAAAAGTGACACTGTTTAATTCGAAAGGGATGGCCCAACGGGGCGGCCGCGTTACCTCGGAACTACGTATTTGTGCAGACCACACCGAGGAATACGGGTCCCGTATATCCAAAAGCGATGCCGATATTCTCGTGGGGATGGAGTTGGGAGAAGCAGTGAACTCACTATCCTATCTCAAAAAAGACGGGGTAGCGGTACTCCTCGATTATTCATATGTTCCGACACCGATGGTTCTAAAAAAAGAAGAATATCCGTCGTTTTCGAACATTGCAAATGAGTTCTCCAAACGGACGGACCATCTCTACGGGATACATGACGCAGCACCCCCACACAATATCTTCGTATTGGGGGTACTCACCGCCATACTGGAATCCTCCCCGACAGAAGCAAGCGTCCTCCTGAATATGGCCCGTGATAAAATGGAGAAAACGATCGAAGCTAATCTCAAAAGAAGAATCGATGAAAATCTCGCGGTGTTCAGGCAGGGGCATGCCTACGGAAAGACAATCTCGCCTTGTTTTGTTTAGAGAATCGGTTGTACGAACTCGAGAAACTCCCGGTAGGCTTTACTGAGTTCCTTGAGATTGCGTTTTGAATCGTCGGCCCGTTCTTCCCGTGCAGAGTCTTCGAGTTCTTTCGCACAGTCACCGAGTTTTTTTACTTCAAGGTTCCAAGCACCGCCCTTGATCGAATGGGCCTCGCCCCGTAGTTTTTCCATGTCGTTCTTTTTGAGGGAATCTTCCATGTTGGGAATTTGGTTTTCTACCTTCTCGATAAATGACCGGAGCACCTTTTTTACGACATCTTCCTTTCCCATGAAATTAGCAACTGCTTCTTGAAAATTAAAAATGTAATTATCACCTATGGGAACTTCCGGTGCCGAGGATTCGGCAGCGGGAGGAACGGTACTTGAGATTATCGGTTCCGGTTTTTCCGGCAGCCATTTCTCTAAAAGCGGTTCGATGTCCCGCTTTTTAAACGGTTTTATCAGGATATCGTCCATGCCCACTTCAAAACACTTATCCTGCTCTCCTTTTACAGCAGAGGCGGTTGCCGCGATAATAGGTGTTTTAATGCCTTTCTCCCGTATCTTTACCGTTGCCTCGTACCCGTTCATCTCCGGCATCTGGACATCCATAAAAATGATCGAAAAGTTTTCTGTCTCAGCTGCTTCTAAAGCCTGCAGCCCGTTGTCTGCAAGGCGGACCTCATGCCCCATATTCTCGAGAATCGTCTGAAAAAGCTGCTGATTTACTTCATGATCTTCGGCAACGAGAATAAGTCCGCGGGCGATCTTCTTACCTGCTGCCGCACCTCCGACCTCATCAATTTCCTCGAGTTCTTCTACAGTTTCGAGGTCTGTTTCAGAGCCCATGATCCTCACCACACAGTCATACAATTCCTTTTTCTTAAGCGGCTTGCTCAAGTACGCATCGTACCAGCGGAGGAGCTTCATCTTCGCCTCATCGCCGCTCATTCCGGTGGGACTTAACAGTATCATTTTCGTGGAGTTGATCCGCTTGTCCGCATTTACTTCACTGGCGAACTGCCACCCGTCCATACCGGGCATGAGCAGGTCCACGATACAGAGATTAAACCGCCTTCCCTCTTCGGCCCCGTTCTTGAGGAGGGTCAACGCTTCCTGACCGTTCGATACCGGTACTGCCTGACACCCCCACTCTTCAAGGTACTGTTTTACAATCCCCCGAGAGGTATCATTATCATCTACGACCACAGCCTGTACCGGTTCGTACTCATCGGGGAGGGTCTGTTTCGGCTCTTTCCCGTCCGCCTTTGCAAGTTCAACGGTAAACCAAAAGGTGGAGCCCTCTTCATACTCGCTTTCCACCCCAATCTCTCCGTTCATCATGTTCACAAGGTTTTGAGAAATAGAGAGGCCGAGCCCGGTGCCGCCGAATTTTCGGGTTGTCGAGGTGTCCACCTGAGAAAACGCCTTAAACAGTCTGTTCAGCTTGTCTTTAGGGATCCCGATACCGGTGTCTCGTACTTTAAAGAAGAGCTTATAGTTATCATCCGTTTCTTTTCTTTTTTCTATAGTAACGACGATCTCGCCCTCTTTTGTAAACTTGATAGCGTTATTAAAAAGGTTGACGATGATCTGCCGTAAACGGACCGGGTCTCCTACAACCATGCGGGGGACACCCTCCGTAATACAGAGTATGGCTTCCAGTCCTTTTTTATGAGCTTCGAGAGAAAGGAGATCAACTGCATCTTCTACCATTTTATGGAGGTCGAACTCGATGGTTTCCAAGTTCAGCTTGCCTGCTTCAATTTTTGAGAAATCGAGGATGTCATTGATCAAACTGAGCAAAACATCGGCAGCAAACTTGACCTGCTGGGCATACTCCTGCTGCTCTTCGTCCAAATTCGTTTCGTTGAGCAGTTCGTTCATACCGATAATGGTGTGGATCGGGGTCCTTATTTCATGGCTCATGTTGGCGAGAAAATCCGATTTGACCCGGGTTGCTTTCTCAGCATTCTCTTTTTCATCGATGAGCTTTTGTCGGCCCATCTTGTCGGCGGTCACATCATGGACAATTCCGAAGATAAACCGTTTGTTTTCTTCCGGATCGATTTCCCGGGTCAGTTCCATAAGCCACCAGCTCGGGCTTCTACGTGTGTTGTGGTGCTGCACTTCCAACTGGAAATGTTTTTCATTCCCGGTTACCAGTTTCTCGAATTTTTCGTTAAACAATTCACGGCCGGAATGCTGAAAAAAATCACCGAGCTTTTTCGTTTGGAGAGTACTGCTCTGCAAACCGGCCATGTCTCGGAAAGCACTATTGCAGTGGAGTATGTTACCCTTCTTTCCTAGGATAACCATTCCTGAATTAGAGGCTTCGAACACTACCTGGAACAATTGCGGGTTGATTGCCATACGGCTGCTTAAAAACTTCTCCCTAACACTTCTGCAGTTTTCTGGATGATCAGTTCAGGTTTCAGCGGTTTTATCATATAACTGTGAATACCGAAACTTACCGCTTTGACCACAGTCTCTTTTCTGCTCAACGCGGAAAAGACGATTACCGGAACATCGACATTGTTCTCTTTTAGATACTGCATCACCTGAAATCCGTTCATCTCCGGCATCATCAGGTCGAGGAAAACGAGATCGAATGGTTTGTTCCCAATATCATCAACGAACTGTTTGCCGTTTTCGTACACCTGCGTTTTCCATCCGGTTTCTGAAAACACCGTCTTTACCAGTTCCTGAATAACAATATCATCATCTACAATAGCGATCGTTACGTTCCGGCCGAGATTGTCCAATTTTTCTTCAACTGATTCTACGTTCTGGTCTTCAAACCGTAGTTGGAAAGACTCTTCTTTTTCTTTCTTGGGCGCAGAGGAGGTCAGCAGCTTGCTTCTTACGACGTCATCATGAGCATACTCATCCGGTTTCAGTCCCAACAGATCATCCATTGCCTCGCTGAGGTTGTTCGCCACCCCGATTTCGGCAAAATCATCGTGGGATTCGATATGCTGTTTGACGAAATCGGAATTGGTGAGGATTTTCATGAATTTCGGACTTGTACTGCCGTGTTCCACAATAGTATTGAGAAGGTACTGCAGTTTTCCTGAATCATCAGATGTAAGCTCGATGTTGGACATCATGATAAGGACCTTTGGGGTCTTTACCTGATACAGTTCGAGAAGTTCGGTCAGTTTATATTTAAGCAGTTCGATTTTTTCTTTATTAAGCCCCTGTGCAATTTCAATGAATAAAATATCGTCGTTAAAATGAACTTCGATGATACAGGGAGTATTGTCGATTTCCAGCTGCACGTCCAAAATTTCTGAAATTGTTTTAAGAAGGGTGTCTATTTTGATCGGTTTGGAGAAGAACTTTTTTACCCCGTACTTAGCTATCTCTACGAGTTTGCTCTTATCGATTTTAGAAGAGACCATGATGACCGGAATGCTCTGGGTATTCGGATTGTTCATTTTTTCCTGTAGTACTTCGCTGCTGCTTTTCCGTGAGAGGAAATAATCCATGATAACGAGGTCGGGCATTTCGTTTCTCATTTTAACAATGCCCTCGAGGCCGCTTTTCCCCTGAATGACAACGAACTTGTATGCCTCTAGTTTATTGGAAATATAATCACGGAACAGAGCCGATTCATCGATGATCATTATTTTCTTCATACGCTAACCCTCCACTATTATATAGGCCACCTCTCTCGGGAGTAAAGCAGTTTTTTCCCAACCGGTCCTTTAAAACTTATATCCGAAGTTCCTGAGCATCGCCTTCCGCTTTTCTTTCTCCGCATCATCTTCCGTGCCTTTAGGAGCATATCCGTCAATCACTCCGAGGACCCCTCTCCCCTGCTCCGTTTCTGCTACGACGACCTGCAGAGGATTGGCTGTTGCAGCATAGATAGAAACTACTTCCTGACAGTTTTTTATCTGATTGAGTACATTGATCGGAAAACTATTTTTAATGACCAAGAAAAAGGTATGCCCCGCCCCAACTTTTTCGGCACAGCCGGTCGCATCACGGACCAGCACGTCATTGTTCCCTTCAGTGCGAATCAAACAGGGACCGGAGGCCTCGTTAAAAGCCAATCCGTATTCAATACCGGGGACGGAGCTTATCAGTATCTCGGCAAGATCTTCTACCGTTTTTATAAAATGGGACTGGCCCACAATGATGTTGCATTCATCCGACCAGGTAAGCTGGACTGCATCAAGAGCTACATTCATGTTTTCACACCTCCTTTTCTACGATCACCGATAGATCTATTTCACAGCCGGTGCAGGGGACCTGAATACCCCATTTTTCGAGTACAGCCGGTGATAGTTCACCGAAAACGCCTGCTTTTTTTCCATTATATATAATGTCGGCCGTTCTTCCGGGAATAAAACGGGAATCATCACTTTCCCGGACCGCGTACTCCCGGTCTAAATAAAAGAAGAGGGCCGAGACCTGGGAACTTACTCCGTTGAAGTCGGTCCCGGTGTCCGCGTTGAGAAACCCGATGTTGTCGGTGGTGATGGTTCCGTAATTCTCGGACGCCTTCAGCCGGGCCGTCTTGCCGATTTCGAATATCCGATGGGGATATACCGCATGTGCGGACACCGACTCGGAAGAGAGAAGAGAGGGCAGAATAGAGTTCCGCACATATTCGAAGTTTTCACTCATCGGATTATCGATTTGGATGATATCCGGCGATTCGGGGCCGTCCTCTTGTCCCTCACTTTCGGGATGCATCAAATCGATATAGTCCCGTTTCGAACCGAGATAGTTGTATACCATCTCCTGGAACCCCAATCCGACCATGATGTCCTTTACCCGCCGGGAAAACTCGGTCATCTCCGTTAAGCGTCCCACGGTAAAATCGGTAGGCATGATCGGTTCAAAACTCTCCATCTCACGACCGATCATAATATCTTCTATTATATCCACCGGATGGAGAAAATCATTCCGGTAAACAGGCGGGGCCACCGTGATAGTATCTTTCCCCTGGACCACTTTGCAGCCCATCCGCCGCACGGCTTGTGCCGCCTCTTCTACAGAGAGATCGATCCCCAACAGTTTGTTAGCATAGGCGGTTTCTACCGTCACAGGCTCCTGAAAGTAGTACGGTATAACGATTTCTCTGCCGAACGGAGTATCGTACGGATAGATTACCTTGACCGGCAGAATGGTAAACCCCGCGTCACTGAGATCGCAGGCCATGATGGAGGCGGCCAAGGTGACCGAATAGATGTCAGGCCCGGTAAGATCGATAAAGAGATACTCATCACCGATTTCTACCGCCCCGATCTTCGCACTGTTTATTACCGGGGGGAAGCTCAACACATCCCCCGTATCGTCCGTGAGAAAGGGAAACCTCTCGAGATCAGCCACAATATGGCCGAACTGCCGGCCCTTCGGATGCTTCTCGAGAATCTCGCGGAGGGTGAGCTGTTCCGTAAAATCGAGAGGAACAAAAGCGGTGTTGTCCGGATCAGCCCCCCGATATTGCAGCGGATAGGTGATGAGTCTGCTCCGGTGTACACCCATAGCAATCGCCTTCCGCTTCTGTCCGAAATTCCAGCACAGTTTCTCCTGCAGTTGGATTATCTCTTTGAGGAGGGGATCGTCGATGGTCCGCCCTTTTACCGCAAGCCCCGCAATATAGGGGCGCACATCCTGCACCGATTTATCCACAATGATCTCCCGGTTTTCATAATCCTTCTGCTCTTCTTTTGTAGAGAAAAAATCGTAAGAAGGTACGGACCCGCCCTTGAATACCCGGAGCTGGCGGGCAAGCCCGGCAGTAGACCAGAGATCGGGCCGGTTTGTATCGTTGAGCTCTATTTTGAGCACTCCCGCCTCGCGGTCATGATCGTCGAGTTCCGCTTTGGCAGCCGGAAAGGCAGGCAGGAGTGATTCTATGGATTCTTTTCCGTCGAATAAGTTGAAAAACGGTTGTTCCTGGACTTCTATTTTCGGCATCTTATTTTCTCCTCCTCAAGCGCACATTTTCGATATTGTGGGAGAAAAGTTCCCGCAAGTCGTTTAGCCCGAGAGACATGAGCGCCATCCGGTCGATTCCCAAACCCCAGGCCAAAACCGGTACGGTAACGCCCAACGGTTCGGTCACTTCCGGACGGAAGATCCCCGAGCCCCCCAGCTCGAACCATCCTAATACGGGATGTTTGATGTGCACCTCGACCGACGGCTCCGTAAAAGGAAAGTAACCGGGAACATACATCACCTCTTCGGCCCCGGCCACTTCCACGGCAAACATGCGCAGAAGCCCCAACAAGGTGCGGAGGTTGACGTTTTCTCCAAGAACGATTCCTTCGGTCTGATAAAAATCGGAGAGATGGGTCGCATCGACCTGATCGTATCGGAAACAGCGGACGATCCCGAAATATTTTCCGGGCACCTTGGCCTCGGGAAGCGCCTTTGCGGAAAGCACTGTTCCCTGGCTGCGGAGAATGAGCCGTCGGGTAAAATCCCGATCGAACTCATACATCCATCCCCTGCTTCCGGTCTTCCAGCCGTCCTCATGGACGGCCGCGACCTGATCGAGGTAAGGCTGTTCGATCTCTTTCGCGTGTGATGGGGTTTTAGTGTAATACACATCGTGAATGTCCCGTGCCGCGTGGAACTGGGGCATGAACAGTGCGTCGGAGTTCCAGAACTCCGTTTCCACTAACGGACCGTCAAACTCCTCGAACCCGAGCGATACCAGTTTGTCTTTTACCCCTTCTAAAAACTCACCGTAGGGGTTCTTTCTGCCCAGCAGCACCCGGTTTGCAGGACTATTGATGTTGTATGCCCGAAACGATTTCCCTTTCCACGAGCCTGTGGACAGCATCTCCGCAGTGACGGCCCCGATCTCTTCTCCGGTAACGCCGCTCGACTCGACCTCTTTTTTCGCTTCCGTCCCTAAGGCAGAAAGTTTATAGGTAATCTCTTCTTTTTCCGCCACCCGAAAAGGAGAAGAAGAAGCTCCCCGCTTCTTGCTGATACCGGCAATCACTTTTTTCTCTTCCTCGGTGAGCTCGCTTTCTTCGAGGCTGCCTCTGTTCTTGGCCCGGTCCAACAGGCGCCGTTCGATCTGCATCCGCTCACTGCCAACTTCTGCCTTCGAAGTTACCTCTTTTTCGCTGTTCATGGCGAGAATTCCCTCTTTGGACATCTGTCCAAAGGCCGACCCCACATCTTTATTTTCTAGATTGAGTGCTGCAGCAAGCTGGGGGAGACTTTTCGCTCCATCAGAACGGACAAGAGTGAACATTCTCTCGCCCGGTGTGCCTTTCTCCTGATATTCGGCACCGAGATCGGTGAGCTCGAAGACGGTGTGCTGTTCCCGCTTCTCTTCTTCGAGGTAGCCCTTGTTACTGAGCCAGCTGAAGGTCTGATTGCACTGTCCGAGATTGAATCCGAGTCTGTTCATAATCGAATCAGTGGTAATCTGTTCATCCGGCCCGACTTCTCTCAATACCTTTACCTCGAGCGGATGTAAGCTTTTCACATCAATATTCATATCGTGGTCCCTAGTGATTAAAATAAGTTCTGAGATAAAACGCGCAGAAAAAGCCCGACATCGCTGACAATCCCGATCGTTTGACCGGAACCCCGGTCCATCAGCTTGGTCACAACAGCAGGATTGATATCAACGCATACTGTTTTGACCCAGGAGGGAAGCATATTTCCCGTACCGATCGAATGAAGCATCGTGGAGAGCATCAATACCATCGATGCGTCTCGGATTATGTCCGCGTATTTGTTCTGGGCTGCTACAAGGTCCATTTCCGTTTCCGGAAGCGGCCCGTCATCCCGAATGGAACCTGCAAGACAGTAGGGGATGTTATTACGAATGAGCTCATACATAATGCCCCCGGTAACCGCACCCGCTTTTACTGCCTCGGCTATAGAACCATACGATTGGATCCGGTTGATAGTCCGCATATGGTTCCTGTGTCCCTCATTATGGGTTTTCCCGGTAGAAAGTTCAATACCGAGTGAAGTACCGAAGAGCTGGTACTCGAGATCATGTACAGCAATGGCATTCCCGGAGAGCAGCCCCTGAATGTACCCTTCCCGCAAGATTTCCGCGAAGGCTTCCGAGCCGCCGGTATGGATCACGACCGGACCGGCGACGGCAATGACTTTCTTCCCCCCCTTCTTGAGGGTTTTCAGCTCTTCCGCAATCTTAGAGACCGTTACATCCACCGCCCGTTCGGAGGAGACGTTGTTCGTCATAAAGCTGAAAATATCACTTTTCCGTTCCCGCTCGGGCGGATGCACACGGATACTTTCTGAAGAAACGAGGACCCGGTCCCCTTTTTTTATGTCCCGCAGTTTCTTACAGCGCGGACCTCCCGGACTCATGACAATTACCGCATCCATACGCTGATCTGCAACTTCGTGCCACTCGCCGCCGCTGAACACCTCGGTCCGATGGTTGGTGGTAGAGTAAAATTCATCCGGGGCCACACCGTCGGCAGGAGCAGAAACGGACACACTCTCCGGTACCCGCGCTTCGTAACTGCCCTGCTGGATCAGTTTTTCGGTGATCCGGTCAAGCTGCTCTTCGGTATCACAGATAAGATCGATCTCGAGCCGGGACACACTTACGTTTGTCTTTCCGATAACGAACTCGACAATTTCATAGTCCGCACCCTCTGCAATGATTACATTAAGTATCTTTCCGAGTATTCCGGAATCGATGAGGTGTCCCTCAGATATAAAGCGTCGTTTCATAGAATTTTTGCAATTATCACTATTATCCAAAAGATTGTAAAGACCATCCTTCTTTTGTACAATATAAGATACGGCTATGAAGTTTAAGAGAAAGATAGCTTTTGTAGTGGCAATTATATTCCTCATTTTTTTGGTTGCTTTCGGTCTGCTCATCTACACAGTTACCAATATTTTTTCACTCCAAGACGTTAAATATCAATCATCCCAGCTTCTCTCAGATATGTACTACCTCGATTACGTTACCCAGTCCATTCTTCCGACAAGTTTCAAGACGACAGAAGAGATCCGAAACGATTTGATTCTAGCCACCAATTCGTTCGAGAATACCCTCTCTACACTCGAGGAACAGAGCAATAACAAGTTTCATACCCGTGAAATCGAAGAAAAACTGCAGATCGCATCCCGCTTGTGGGAGTTTACCAAACAGGATCTAAAGGTCATCGCAGACCATCTCGAAACGCTGTTCGAAAGCGGTATCGAGAGGCGAAAAGGACCCATGAACAGTCTTATGTACTACCACTCCAATCTGAATACTGAGGAACTGTATACAAATAAGGACCATTACCACATTCTAAGGATGGAAAACAGCATCGATATGGTGTTAGGAGGGGCCTACAGCTATAATGCTACACTACAAAGCCTGGACAGTGCGATCAAGGACCGAGCAGACACCTTTATACGGGTCAGTCTTGTCCTTTCCATTCTTCTCATTGTCGGTTTTGTGGGGGCGGCCCTTATTCTTGTCTTTCTATTCAGTCATCAAGCCCTCGCTCGGCAGGTGGAAAAACTGCTCTCAGAAGCGGTAACCAATGTCGAAGCAAAACGACGGGCGGAACTTCGTGCACTTCAGTTTCAGATCAATCCCCATTTTCTCTACAATACACTTGGCTCGATCCGGCTCGTTGCGGCAAAAAACCGGGACAGAGAGACGGCGGACATGCTTCTGGTGTTGAGCAGACTGCTTCGAAAGACCACGACCCGTACCCCCACCCTAATTACCGTAGAAGAGGAGCTTGCAACACTCGAGGACTACATCAGTCTGCTCCAGATCCGGTATAAGAACCGTATTAATTTCGATCAAGACATCCCTACAGAGATAACCGAACTGCTCATGCCGAGCCTTCTTTTCCAACCGTTAGTGGAAAACGCGGTACTGCACGGGCTGAGTGAAAAATTGAACCGCCCCGAGATCGGGTCTTCCGACGATGCTTCTCCCGGTAAAGACCGGCCTACACTGATTATATCCGGATCGACAAAAGGAAAGAACCTCTTTTTTTCCGTGTATGACAACGGCACCGGAATGAGCGATCGGCACATACATGAACTGTTCCGTGAAAATGGAAAGGGCAACGGAGACGGGAGCAGAAGTGACGGACACATCGGCATCCATAACATCCATGAACGAATTATCTACAACTTCGGTAATGAGTACGGGCTCACTGTAAAGAGCAAAGTCGATGAGTTTACAAAAGTAGAGATACATCTTCCGGTGCTTCTCTCGGAAGGGGAAGACGGCTTATGACAACCATCATGCTTGTCGATGATGAACCTTTTATACGGGAGTCGGTTAAAGCGCTGGTTGCCTGGGAAGAGTACGGCTTTTCGATTGTATATGAAACCTATAATGGAAAAGAAGCGCTCGCCTTTTTGGAAACCACTCCTGTAGATATCATTATTACTGATATAAAAATGCCGGTGATGGACGGACTCGAGCTCATCGAGCAGGTCCATCTTCGCTATCCGAATATTCGGTTTGTTGTATTGAGTGCATTCGATGAGTTTCCGTTAGTGAAACGGGCGTTTAAAATTGGTGTGCAGGACTATCTTTTAAAGTCGGAGATGGAAGAGGACGAGGTAATCGCCACTATGAACAAAATCCAAAAGGAGATAGATGACCACCCTAACGACACTTCATTTGCGAAAACCTATCTCGAAGACCACCCCTTTTTACTAGGTGAACACATTTTCGAACGGATCTTAGGCGGAGAGAACGATACTTTCTTAGAGAGACGAGAAAAGATACAACAGCTCGAACAAATCGGATTGACCCTGACCGGTGTAAAATACTTCGTCCTTCTTCTCACAACGACCGGAGGAGTGATACCGGAACCGCTTCTCTTTTCGATACTACAGAATTATTCCGGCTGTTTTTATATGGGATATCGGGAAAAGACCCGGGGTATACTGTTTACATTTCCCAACGATACTCCGTGGCCTGCAGCCCTCTCCGTAATCGAAACGTTTTTCAAAACAGTAGCAGAGAGAACCACCGATACAGGCGGTGAACACGGCAGTTCTTATTCGGTAACGGCAGGATTGAGCAGTGAAGGAAGAGGTATGGAAGCAATCGTTAACAGCTATCGCCAGGCCTCAGTAGCATTGAAATACAGCTTTCTTCGGGGAAAGGGCAAGATCGTCAAATTTACATCGATAAGCGACGAGAAAGGAAACCAAAAATTTGATCCGGAAGTCAAGGCCCGTGAGTTCAGAACCCTCGTGAACAGACAAGATTTTACCGCGCTTACCGAAAAACGGGAGTGGTTCTGCATAAAAACAATACACTTGGCCCCCTCTCAAATCGATCAGGTAAAACGGCTTTTTGTTCTCTATTCCTTTTATATTAGTGACTTTTTCGACCGCTACTCCTTCCCCGGCGACACAGCGGTGCATGATAAAATAAAAGAGTTTAATGAGATCATACGTACGGGAGGGGACCTGGATGATCACAACCGCTGGCTCATTTCGATTATTAATACCATTACCGAAGTAGTGTGCGGAAAAAGTCAATTAATTCACAATGCCGTCCGGTACATCCACGACCATCTTCACGAGGAGATTTCCCTCGGCGACATTGCCGGGCACCTGCAGGTGAGTGAACCGTACTTGAGCAGGAAATTCTCAGGAGAACTGGGGGTCCGCCTCTCTCATTTTATTTCAAAAATAAAGATGGAGAAAGCGGCTGAACTCCTAAAAAACAGCACCTTAAAGATTTATGAAATCTCGGAAATGGTCGGATACACCAATCCGGAACATTTCAGCCGCGTATTTAAACGGATAATGGGCAAGAGCCCGAAACAGTTTACTGTCAAGTAAAAATCAGACAAAAAAAGACAGAAATCGTCATGGCGCCGGTCCGCCCACCATGATATCCTAGTAGCATCCAAAAAGAAACATCTAAAATAGGAGGTGTTTATGAAAAAACTAGTTGTACTAATGGTGCTGCTTCTGGTAAGCAGTATGGTCCTTTTTGCCGCGGGGCAGCAGGAAGCTCCAGCCGAAGAAGGTCCTGAAGGACCGAAGACCCCGATCGAGGTGCTCAACCCGGGATACAGTTATCCGACGGAAAGGATCACCATGGATTACTGGCATGTTCTCGGCAGCCGGGAAGGATTTCATGAACTGGCCCAGGAACTGGCGGAAGAGTACAGTGAAATCCATCCGAACGTAAAGATCAACGTTCGCCAGATCCCCAATGCACAGCAGCGGGCAATCTGGACCACGGCATTCGAATCCAACACGGCACCGGACATTGCCTGGATCGAAGCCCAGGTCGGCCTTATCAACGAAGGGCTCCTCCCCGCTCCGGACTGGGTAGTAGCATACATGGAAAACGAGTTCACCGACTATGCTCTGAGTCTCTGTAAAGTGCAGGGCACCATTTACGGCTGGAACGGTGCGGAAGTAGATGCGGGGCAGATGCTTTACTACAGAAGTGATCTTTTTAAAGAAGCGGGACTGGACCCCAACGATCCCCCGGGAACAGTCGATGAGCTCATCGAATACGCTAAACAGCTTACCGAAACCGACTCGAGCGGCAACATGACCCAAGCAGGGATTGCGCTCCGCTACGCAGGCGGTCCGCAGGGAATCGGCGACAAGTTCAGCAAATACGCTTCCGCTTTCCTCGACACACAGAAACGGTTCTTCTACAATGAAGATTACAGCGAAGTCATTTTCGACGATTCCGGCTGGATAAAAGCCGGTCAATTCTATCAGGATCTTGTATTCGAACATAAAGTCACCAACACCAATCTTCCCATACCGATCAATGCGGTAGGACAAGGATTAGCAGCGATGACCAACAGGGAATCGTTCTTTGCCGGATGGCTCAATGAGAACTTCCCCGATTCTGAATACGGCATAGCACCGCTGGTAAACGGTGATTATGAAACCGGGGCCATGCCGTGGCTCGCATTCCAGGGGGTTACGGTAGATGCCGAGAATCCCGACATTGCCTGGGACTTCAACATGTTCATGGTTCAGGCCGAGAACGAGCTTAAGATCGTAAAGAACAACGGAGGACTCTCCCGGCTGAAAGTCCATCAGGACGATCCTTTCTTCGAGACGCTTCCCTACTATGAGACATTTATAAAGATGACCCGGGAACATCCGATCGTCCGCAACCCCTACCTCGACCCCAATACGCTCATCGCCGAATTGGAAACCAAGGTAGGAGAAGTTGCAGTTGAACTGATCACCAACCCGGACGCTGATGCGGAAACACTGATGAACGGTATTGACGATTATGCCGACCAGCGCCTCAAAGAGGTGAAATAGACTAACAATGTAAAGACTTAGTTTCGGGGCAGGTGAAGCATACGCAATGCCTGCCCCGCTTCTATTCAGGAGCTTGCATACCATGGCCAATGCATATAGATCGAGTATTTTTCATGACCTACGCCACCCTGTGCTGAAATGGGGGTATATTTTTGCCATACCCGGTGTGGCCGCTTACCTTCTCTTTACTCTTTATCCAATTGGAAGCACCCTCTATCAGTCATTCCATTTAATCACAGGCGCGGCAAATCCCTGGAAGTTCGTCGGCCTCTCCAATTATCAAACCATATTCAAAGACAAAATATTCTGGGACTCACTCCGAATTACCATAGTGTATGTACTGATGACCGTCCCTGTAGGAACATTCATCTCCCTCATTGTTGCTATCGCCCTGCAAAATATAGGAAGAGGAAAGGGATTTTTCAGAGCCTTTTTCTTTATTCCGAGTGTCGCCGGCATTGTAGCAGTGGGCATTATCTGGGGGTGGCTCTACGAACCGTACAACGGCCTGCTCAACTTGATTTTTGAAACAGTGGGACTCCCCAAACTGAACTGGCTGCGGGACGAAAACCTCGCTTTGGCCTGCATTGCGGCAATGACCATTTGGCGGACCATGGGCTACAATATGGTCATCCTTCTTGCAGGTCTTTTATCTATACCGCCCCAATATTACGAAGTAGCGGACATCGACGGAGTTGGGATGCTTCGAAAACATCTTTCCATCACCCTGCCTCTGGTCTCCCCTGCCCTCTGGTTCGTCATCATCTACAACACGATCAAAAACATGCAGGTGTTCACCGAGGTGTTCGTTATGACCGGCGGGGGACCTGGACACGCCACCACCACCATCGGATTCAGGATTTATCAGAACGCATTCGTATTTATCAGTTTCGGACGGGCCGCTGCAAATGCTGTAGTCCTCCTGCTGATCATTTTGGTCATAACCCTTATTCAGCTTCGGTTTTTCAACCAGGGAACCAAAATAGAGTATTAGGAGAAGACCGTGGCACTATCAAGACAAAGAAAAAGAAAAATCAATACCGCGATCGTTTATGTGGTACTTTTTATAATCGGTATCACCATTCTCGTCCCCTTCTTCTGGATGGTCAGTACCTCATTTAAACCGAAACCGGAGATATTGACCAGAGATGTACGGCTGTTACCTCAGGAACCGACGCTCGATCCGTATAAGACCGTCTTCAGTCGGGTACCGTATTGGATAAATTTGTTCAACAGTTTCTTTATATCTTCAATGACGACTGCGATTGCCATCTTTTTGGCCACCATGACCGGGTATGGAATCGCCAAATACAACAGCAAGGGGCTCAATATCATTTTTGTGTTTATCCTCACCGCATTGATGATCCCTCCGTTCGTCATTGCCATACCGCTCTACTTAGTGGCTGCCCGAATGGGGCTGGTAAACAGCCTCATTGCGGTAATCATTCCTTTCGGAGTGAGTAATTTCGGCATCTTTTTGATGCGGCAGTTCTGCCTTTCCATACCGGACGATCTCCTTGCTGCAAGCAGGATCGACGGGGCAAGCGAGTTTCGGACATTTACCCAAATCGTCTTTCCCACGGTAGCGTCAGGATGGGCGGCCTTAGGGGTACTGAAGTTTCTCATGACCTGGAACGACTTTTTCTGGCCCCTGATTATGTTGACCCGGGAATACAAGATGACCCTCCAAGTCATGCTTGCCCAGAGTATCGATTTTGAAATGGGGGTGGATTACGGATTTGTCATGGCATTGACCACGCTTATGGTCGTCCCTATACTTATCATTTTTCTGTTCTTTCAGCGAAGAATCATCGAGGGTGTGTCCCTGTCCGGGATGAAAGGATAAAAGGGCTTTACGTTATGACCTCACGGGAACGAGTTACAACAGCATTCGAACATCGGACCCCCGACCGGGTACCGATCGACTACCAATCGAAAACGGCAATCGATGAGAAGCTCAAGGCGTTTTACGGGGTCAGTACCGAACGGGAGGTCCTCGATATTTTAGGGTGCGATTTCTACTATCTCTCGGTACGGGACATCAGCCAAAACGAGACCTCCGTCCCCATCTACAGAGGTCCGCAGCTTCTATTCAGTGAAACCGAGCGGGTCTGCCCCTTCGGGATCCGCTTTAACAGGAACGTATTGGCTGATAAGTTCGGAGCGGATGAGGCGATCGAAGGTCCGCTCGAAGGAGCGACCTCCCCGAAGGACATTCTCGAGTATCCCTGGCCCGACCCGAAGTGGTTCGATATCGAGCCGCTCTTAGAGGAGTGTGAACATTTCTCGGACAAAGTAATAATCGGAGGTTTTTGGTCCGGCATTTTGGGTGACAGTTACCGGATGCACGGCTTCGAAAATTTTCTTCTCAATCTGGCCATGAACCCGGAGATCATCAAAACGCTGGTCAACCGGATGACCGATTTCTACTTGGAACTGAATGAACGGGCCTTTTCGGTCCTCAAGGGAAAGATGGACATCTTTTTCTTCGGAAACGACTTCGGCTCTCAGAAGGGACTGCTTTTCAGCGAGGAGATGTGGGACGAGTATTTCGGCGAGAACTATAAAAAGCTGTGCGGGCTTGCCCACAGCTACGGGTTTAAAACCATGGCCCACTCCTGCGGCTCCATTTTCAAGATCTTAGACCGGCTCATCGATTCGGGGGTCGATTGTATCGACCCGGTACAGACCAC
This sequence comes from uncultured Spirochaetales bacterium, assembly GCA_964594055.1. Lineage (GTDB taxonomy): Bacteria > Spirochaetota > Spirochaetia > SPDA01 > CAZJBZ01 > CAZKZZ01. The sequence continues at coordinate 772 of CAZQKT010000009.1, read as the reverse complement.
GGCCGCGGACATGGAACCGAAGAAGCTAAAAGAGCGATTTGGAGACAGGATCGTCTTCCACGGCGCCATAGATACACAGCATGTACTACCGAAAGGGACGCCGGAAGAGGTCCGTATACACGCCGAAGAGACCATTCGGATATTTGGCAGGGACGGAGGATACATCTTCGTCTCCTGCAACAGCCTGCAGGACGACACCCCTGTGGAAAATATCGATGTTATGTATAAAACAGCCGAAGAATATAGACTACAGAACAACAAAACATAAACAGGAGATCAGCATGAACATACCGGTCGTCATTACGGACAAAGAGTATAAAAAAGGTGAAAAACTTTTCGAAGAACAGAGCGGTACGTACCGGTGGATTGTCTCCCCGCCCGAGGAAGCGGCGGTCGCTGAAGCTGTCCGTACAAACGGAGCTTACATCGTTGTCCTCGGCGTCGATACCTATACCGGTGAATTGTACAAAGCACTCTCCGAGAGTGCAACAGCCGGCGGGTCCGGAAAAAGCCTGATCGTTCGCCACGGTGTCGGCTGTGACGGAGTAGACACAGACCTGTGCAAACAGTACAACATACTCCCGGCCAATACCCCGGGCACTCTCGATCAATCTGTGGCAGAATACACCATGGCCCTTCTCTTGAGTCTGTTCCGAAACGTTCCTTCTCGGGACGCACTGATGAGGAAAAGGAAGTTCGAACCGAAGACAGGATTCGAACTCAAAGGAAAGACCATAGGAATTGCCGGTTTGGGTCATATCGGAAAGCTCGT
>CAZQKT010000008.1:42219-47467 GCA_964594055.1 uncultured Spirochaetales bacterium | reverse complement strand
TATATAAGCTTGAATGGAAAAAATCCGCCGTTAAAGAATTAAAAAACATACCTAACAATCTACGCACTTCTCGAAGAAAAACGTCCCGCCGCCGTTATCACAGCCACTGCGAAAAACCCCGAACTCGTAGGTGCACTCTATCCGTTCCCCTTGATAAACGACGGAGATTTCGACATCCCCTCGGTATACTGCACCGAGATTACCGGAGAAGAGCTTGCCAAATTAGAAGGCAGGAACGTTAAGCTTCACATAGAATCATCCCGTATTCCTGCAAAGGGTTTCAACATCATCGCCGCTAAAAACCCCGGAGCGCTGCAAAAAGTGGTCGTCACCGCCCACATCGATGCGTATGAAGACTCCCCCGGGGCCTCGGACAATGCTGCCGGGACAACAGTCCTCCTGCTACTCGCCGAACCGCTCTCCCCGTATACCGGCCCCCTCGAAATAGAGTTCGCAGCAATAAACGGAGAGGACCATTACAGTGCGGCGGGAGAACTCGATTATCTAAAAAGGTACGGCAGTGATATGGACCGTATTCTCTTGGCAATCAACAACGGAGACCATATGGTGTTCATTCAAAACGGTGTACCGTCTCCGGAGAGAAGGCGGGCAGGCAAACGGCAATATATTCGGCACCCTCATCGCCTGGGGTGCTGTACCGTACCCATTCTCCGCGGTCCGTTATGACCGCCTCGCCGGAGGAGATTTCGGTTTTCCGTATCCGGTCACCATCACGTGTTTCCACGATAAGTCTCCCCTCGAGGACCACCGTATACTCATCAAACTCGGGAGTCTGCCCCGGTTCCTTCCACCCCGGAGGGCTTTTCATCCTGGCAATGCTTACCGAACTCGATCCCGTATTCACCTTCCCGATGTACTCTTCGATAATCTTCGGTTTGTTTCCTGAAGCCTCGACTACTGCGGGCTTTTCAATTTTTTTCATGTAGTATCTTTCCTTTTATCCAATTCTTTCTTTCAGATGACTATAAGGGAGAATGGTACAATCTATAGTATTAGTATAGTATTGCTTTTATTATTTTACTATAGTAAACTGCTAAAGGAGGAGGAGTTAATGCATAAAAAAATATTAGTTTTATTTATCATCATCATCTTTGCAGTAGGGGCAACTAATGTTGCAGCACAAGAGAGTAAGGAGGATACCACCGAAGAGGATACCCTTGTTGCGGGGTGGGATTCACATTTTAATCCGGGAAACGTTATGTTGTCCGGCGGTGTAGGTTTAGGCGGTTTTTGGTATGGGTTAGGTCTCAATTTATACCCCGGGGTCGAAGTTATCTTTGCCCAGCCTGATATCGGCGGCGTCGTACCTCTTGGCTTCGGAATAGCAGCACGGGGAATATTCGGATTTTATCCGGCCCTTTACGCAGGATTCGACATAGGCGTTTCCGCTCTGGCCACCGCTCATTTAGGGCTTAAAGGCCTGGATCTAAACTCGAAGTTCCTAAACAGCCTCGATTTTTATATCGGTTTAGGGCTTTCGGTATTTTTCGTACGACCGTACAGTTCCTATTTCTTGCGCTATTACTTCGGTGATGTAGTAAGCCCGGTGCAATTCGCATCGTTTCAAGGTGTTAATTACTTTGTTTCCGACAATTTTGCAATCTACCTTGAAAGTACCTACCTCGGGCTTTCTAATTACTATCTAACTTTCGGAGTACTGTTTAAAATAGGGAAATAATTACGTGAGATAATATGAGAAGTCTACTGAGAAAACTTCTGTTTTTTCAGTAGACACCTTTGTCCGGCAAAAAATTCAGGTTTATCATTGAAATCATGAAGCAGAAGTACAAACTTCCCTGTATTAATAGGTACAAGGAGGTTATTGTGGCCGGATCGAAGGGGTGAAAACCATGCAGGCGTGGCAATAGAAAAATCCCTCTGATACACGCAAAAGAAAATCACAACCCGAATACGCTTCCTTTCAGATGCCGCCCGCCGTCGACGTATATCACTTGGCCGGTAATATATTCGTTTGCAAGCAAAAAAAGCACCGTATCGGTTATCTGTTCTATAGTACCGGTTTTCTCAAGAGGGACCGTATAGGCGAGATTTTCTAAGTTTCCTGGTCCACTACCCGGCGGGGGCAGGATAAGGCCGGGAGCGATCCCGTTTACCCGGACAAGCGGCGCGTATTCTAAGCTCATCATTCTGGTAAAGGCAAACAACACCCGTTTGCTAATGTTATACGGTACGTGGTAGCGGGCATAATCGGCTATCCTGCTGTCGAGAAAATTAATGATCACCCCTTCCCTCTGCTGTTCGGCAAAGGCCCGGACGAGAAGTGCAGGAGCGTAGGCATTAAGAGACATGTTCGTGTTAAGATCTTCGATTGTCAGGGTATCGAGAGTTCCCTTCGGATAGATCGAAGCGGAGTTGATTAGATAATCGAGCGGACCTACAGTATCGAGTACTTCCGAGAAGAACTGCCCGGCCGTCTCCGGGCGGGAAAGATCGGCCTTGATACGCCAAGCCCCGCTTCCGAGCTCTTGAATTTCTTCTGCCAATTTATCTGCTTCTTTTTCAGAGCTATGATAATGGATGACAATATCTGCTCCCTGTTCCGCGAGTGCGAGACAGACGGCCCTGCCGAGCCGTTTCGCCCCGCCTGTAACAAGGGCCCGTTTTCCGGCAAACTTCTTCATTTCTATCTCCCTTTTTCGGTTTTAAGAAAAGCTTCGAGCCGGGACAATGCTTCTGGCATATTTTTCCGGCCGAACCCGATTCTGAAATGGTTTTTGAATTGTTTATCACCATACAGAGAACCGGGCAGGAGCAGCACCCCCGCGTTCTCCCGGACATCGCTACAGAAACGGTCTGCATCCGCACCTGGCGATAGCAGCTTGGGAAACCCGATAGGCCCTGCATCGGGCCGCATCCACTGAAAGCGGTCCCTGTCTCTGGAAAAAAACAAATCGAGCCGGGAGAGGTTATCCCGGATTATGGCCCGGTTTTGTTCCACGATACGGCTCCCGTGCCTGAGAGCAAGTTCTGCAAGCTTCTCGCTCGGCGCGCTGTTGCAGATCGTCGTATAATCTTTTAGCATGTTCATCCGCTCGAGGATACTGCGGTTTCGGGCTGCAACCCAACCGATACGAAGCCCGGCCAGGCCGTACGCTTTAGACATCACTCCTAACGAAATCGTGTTGCTACTACAGTCGCATCCTGCAGGCAGCCTATCTTCCTCATCATACTCGAGCCCTCTGTACACCTCATCGGAGAAAAGCACAGCGCCGCTCTCCCGGGCCAACTCCTGTACGGTATCGAACTCCTCTCCAGTCATGAGGTGGCCCGTTGGATTATGGGGATTGTTGATGATGATCGCCTTCGTATCAGGACTAATCAGTTTTTCGAGTGCCTCCACCGAGTAATGCCAGGCCTCTTCCCTGTCGGGCCGCCATCTACTCACCCTGCAGCCGGTACTGCGCGCTGCCTCGAAAAGTGACTGATAACAGGGCCACTGAACGACAGCGTGGTCACCTTCTCCCAGGACTGCATGCATGAAAAGAAAAATCGCCTCTTCGGCACCGCTGCAGACCAGGACATCATCCGGGCCGACCGACTCATACAGCCGGGCGATCTCTGTCCGCAAAGTCCGACCCCCCTGCGCTTCGGTGTACCCGAGCCGGAGATCGAGCAGCTCATCCTCTGCACCCGGTTCGAAATCGAGCAGTTCCCGGACAGAGATGGTCTCGCAGTCTGAGCTACACAGTGTATACTGCACTGAAAACTCGTATTCTCCAAAGTACCGCTCGAGGGCGAACTCTTCGATGCGCATATTACCCCTCTCGTTTCCGTATCACCCAGAGGGTGCTTGCAAGTTCCGTGCCGAACGCCCATAAATCCTGCAAGAGGTAGGGCATGAATGGGAGTGAATCTGAGATCAGCCGGTCGAGTTTCTTGGATTTCTTGAATTTCTCAGAGTTTTCGATCATATACCGGCATTGTTACAGCTTTTTAGGGTTCCGACAACATCCCCGGAAAATCATCGAACCAGTGCGCTTTATCTTCAACGGTATGCTCACGGGCAAGTTCCATGAAATGGACGAACCGGTGCTTGAGCTCATAGAAACCGTGCCACCAGGCGTAATCGGGGGCCATCATCGCAGCTCCCATCCTTGCCCGGCGTCCTTCGTGGTGCCACAGCTCATAGAACTCCCATTCCAGCTCTTCGTCAAAGTAATACTCTTCGGTAAGCACCCCCTCTGCATAGAGTCTGTCCATTACTACTTTTACCGGTTCGTAGTAGAGCCGGTTGTATTCCTCGATAACGTTGTCCGTATTGGTAAAGTGCCCTTCCACCCATGCATTGGAGTGACACTGATAACAGACCGCCTTCATCCGTTCCCGTTCTTCCCGCCAATCGGTAGAGGCCGGAAACGGAGCGAACTCGGATGGTCTTATCGTCAAAGGAGCCTGCAGCTCCCAGGCGAGCCGACGGGTCACATCGTGCGATTTTTCGACACTCGGTGCCTCGCTCATGTGGCAGCTCGCACAGGTCGGTGCCCTGTAGTCTACTCCGGCAGTCCAGGTAAAATCCTCCGGACGCCAATTCCAGGAATCCCCCTCCGCGTGGTAGAGGGTACCGTGTTTTGATTCGTTGTAAATCTCTATCTGGGGATGATCCGGACCGAGATGGCACTGATCACACGCTTCCGGTTTTCTCGCTTCTTCTATGGAAAAACTGTGCCTGGTGTGACAGCTCGTACAGCTTCCCAAGGTCCCGTCTGGGTTCTTTCTTCCAACTCCAACGTTCGGCCAGGAGCCTTCGACCGGCACCCCGTCTTCAAAGACAACGGTCGTACCGTGGCAGGCAAAGCAGCCTGTGGCCCGCTCCGTCTCGTTGTTCATCCCGTGAATAAGCCACTTGTCGATGGTATTGATGATGTGGAGTGTGTTTGCGTGCTTGCTCCTGCTGTACTGGTCGACTTCTTCCTGGTGACACATCGCACAGCGGGCAGGAGAGACCAGGCCGGAAACTGCATCTTTACTGTATTCGAAATGGTTCAGGCTTACCCACTCGGCATTCTCATCCTGCACATTGTGGCAGTCCCTGCAGGTAACCCCAACCTTGGCGTGCATGCTCGAAGCCCAGTCCGAGAAAATCCCCGGGTTCTTCTTTCGATGGCATTCGAGGCAGCTGTTCTCCGCTGCATCAGCAGAAACGAGCCGTGCAGCAGCGGGGAAACCGCCGCCTGCGGCAATGATCTCTGAGACAGGAGGTTTTTTA
>CAZQKT010000008.1:0-42119 GCA_964594055.1 uncultured Spirochaetales bacterium | reverse complement strand
GGAGGTTTTTTATGTCGAAATCCGGTTCAAAACATTCTTCCTCGCCGCCCTCGTGATCGAGGCCCTCGTTATCGAGACATTCTGCCCGAGAGCGACCGGGAGCATGATCGGACGGGCCGGGTCCTGCAGCTCCCTGCTTGAGCCTCTCCCGCATCCTTCGTGAAATGATGGTTACAGCAAGTACTCCAAGTACCACCATGATGATAAAAAGCAGGATTTTTATAAAAAGAAGCACCCCGAACCTGCTCTCGAAAAAGGAACCCATCGAATCGATCCGGTACCAGGTGAGATACACACCGGTGGCGGCAATGATACTCATACAGGTGAGCCCGAGCCGTTTCTCTCCCCTGGGCACACCACCTTTGAGTTCCTGCGGCTTGACGATGATATGAATATAGAAAATTGTTCCCACCAGGATAGCAACAGTAATCAGATGGATTATGCCTAAGATAAGACGGAGTGTTTTATGAAATGTACCGGAAAGCGCAATGGATTTTTCGAGGATACGTTCGGGAATAGGATAATCATACCCGTTGCGGACAAAGGCAACTCCCACATGATTGAGAGGCCCCCCGTTTGCACCGTCATGGCAGAACGCACAGCTCTTACCGGTCCGTTCGGCAAACTCCGGTGTAGCGAAACTTACAACTGTGCTACATACGGTCAAGACCAATACTGCGAGAACGGTTTTTCCAAACACATTCATACTAACCTCTTTCTAGTAAGTATACTCTATGCATCTCAGCTCTGCAAACAGTTGAAACTACGATAGAATTGGGATATAATTACACTATATATACTAAAATAGTGTAAAAGTTGTAAAGAGTTGCAAATGAACAGTGATATAAACAGCAGGATATTGACCGGTGCGGCAGACCTTTTCTTTGAATACGGGTTTTCCAAAGTTTCGATGGATGAGATTGCCGAACATGCCGGCGTGGTAAAGAAGACGATCTACAACCATTTTCCCAGTAAGGCGGTACTCGCGGGCGAGGTCATCCGCACCCAGATAGAAATGACGATCGACCATCTCGATTCCATCGCCGGCAGCAGTGAACTCAATTTTATCGAGAAACTCGAACACATCGTGGAGTACCTGTTCGAAGAGTTCAGCTCCCGGAAAAAACATCTCTTCCGGGAATACTACAAATATACAGGTCCGGACCTGCAGGAGAAAATCACCCCGGAAATACGGAATCATATCATCGAGCTTACGCAGAACCTGTTGCGAGAAGGAATTGCCCGTGGTGTAGTGCGAAAAGAGGTGCCGAAAGAAGTACTCCCCTACCTCTACATCACCATTGTAGAGGGGCTTACCTCGCTGTACGGCAGTACGGACATACCGTTTACCCCGGGTGAGCTTTTACTCGAGCTGATCAACCTCACCTTTACGGGCCTTCTTACCCATTCCGGGAGAACGATGCTCGAACAGAGGAACAGCAGATGAAAGAGCGAAGAATCGCGGACCGCAGGCAGCAGGAGCGGAGAGAGAGTGAACGTAAAAAGAAACGGTTTGATTTCAAGATCATCATCTTAGTTGCTATTGTTGGGTTATTCATCTTTGTCTGGTACCAGCGAAACATAGAAGAAAAAGAAGCCGAAGAGGAGATCAAGGCCCCGGTACAGGTGATAGCCCCTCAGTCGGGAACACTTACCCAGGTGATTACCATTAACGGATATGTAGAATCCGAGACAACGGTAACGGTCCTGCCGAAAATATCAGGGACCCTTACCGAACTGTTCGTCGATATCGGCGACCGGGTCTCGAAAGACCAAATACTAGGGAAAATCGACAGTGAGTCGTATAAACTCAATCTAAGGCAAGCGGAAGCTACCTACCTTGCCGCGAAATCAACCTTTGAACGTACGAAGCAGCTCTACGAAGCGAACGCCACGAGCAAACAGAACTACGATCAGGCGAAGTCCCACTATGATGCTGCCGAGTCCCAATACGAGCTGGCCAAGCTTACCTACACCTATACCGATATCGAGGCACCGATAACCGGTTCGGTGCTCAAAAAACACGCTACAGCAGGCTCACTCGTCTCCGGTCAGGTACCGATTGTGACCATCGGAGATCTCGAGGAGCTTATTATCAAAGCAAAAATACCGGAGAAGTATTATGCCCGTTTCAGCGAGGTCCGAAGCGGTAACAGCCCGGGCAACCTCCCGGACAACGGGATAACCACTGCAGCCCGCGTCCCAGCCCTGGATAACAGGGAGTTCGTCGCCCGGATCCGTACCGTCGCCCCATTTATCTCTCCTGAGACCAAAAACTTCGAGATAATCTGCGAGCTTACAGGGAACACGGCATCGGTCCGCCCGGGGATGTTCCTCTATGTAACCTTCGTACTCGAGAAAAAAGAGAATCTCTATTATCTTCCCTTCACTGCTTTAACCGGCGGTACACATCTCTGGTATGTAGAAGAAGAACAGGATACGGACGTGCTGACTGCCTATAAAATGGAGTATACCCCGGGTTTCAGCAACGAGGATTATTTTGAAATTCCTAAAAAATACAGCGGCTACCGATTTATCGTAGAAGGACAACATTTTCTAAATGAAGGGCAACAGGTAAAGATCCTTGAAGATAGCTGATTTTTCCATAAAACATCCGGCAATAATCACAATTTTGCTTATCGCCGTTCTCCTCTTCGGGGGCATTTCTCTTAGGAACCTCAAGCAGGACCTGCTCGCGGATATAACCCTGCCGACAGCGATTGTCTTTACAGAATATCCCGGTGTTGGGCCGAAAGATATCGAACGGGACATTACCGACATCCTCGAAGAAGAGCTCGGGACCCTTACCGAAATCTCCTCGATCAGCTCGGTCTCCCAACATTCAGCTTCCGTCATTACGATCGAGTTTAACTGGGATGTAGAGGTACAAGACAGAATTGCCGACATTCGGGAAAAGATAAACGGAGTAATGTCCGACCTGCCGGACGGGATCACAGGGCCCCCTAAAATTTTTAGTCTCGGGGCTTCCCAGATTCCCATCTACACCGTTTCCGTAGAAAGCAATCTCGCGCCCCGTGATCTTACCTCATTTTTAGAAGACGAGGTGGTACCGTTTCTCTCTCGAATTGACGGGGTCGCCCAGGTAAATCTCGAAGGAGGACCGGAGACGATCGTCGACATTACCACGAATATCGACGAACTCGAATCGAAAAACATTGCAGTTTTGGATGTGTATCAGTTGTTGAAAAACCATAATATCACTTACCCGGCCGGTTCGGTAGAGCTGCAGGACCGCTTACTTACTGTCCGCACCGCAGGGGATTTTGCATCGGTAGAAGAGATCGAAGAAGTGGTTGTCGGCTACAGGGACGACACCTATATACGGTTAAAGGACATTGCGGATATTCGGACCTCCACTAAGGACCCGGAGACCTACATTACCTCAGGTGAAAAAAATATCATTATTATCGATATTATGAAACAGCAAGGAAGCGACACGCAGGCGATTATCCGAGACGCAAAAAATCAGCTGGACAAAGTCGAACAGGAACACGGAGAATTGGTGCGGTTCAACGTGATAGCGGACCAGAGCGAGGATATTGATCTCGCTATTTCTTCGGTAAAGAATGCGGCCATTACGGGGGGAATTCTCGCCATATTTATCCTCTTCCTTTTTCTCCACCGGCTGCGCACGACCCTCATCGTGGGTGTTTCCATACCTTTAAGCATCGTCATTGCCTTTATCATTATGAACCTGCAGGGACTGCATCTCAACCTGATCAGCCTCGGCGGTTTGACTGTCGCAATCGGGATGATGGTAGACAGTTCCATCGTCGTGTTGGAAAATATTCACCGCAACTTCGACCGTATCGGAGACCGGAAAAAAGCCGCTTCTATCGGAACAGATGAGGTCGGAGGGGCCATCATTGCATCAACTTCCACATCTTTGAGTGTGTTTTTCCCGATTCTCTTCGTAAGCGGGCTTGCCGGGATCATCCTCAAAGACGGCGCCTACTCGTTGATCTATGCTCTCGCTGCGTCCCTTCTGGCCGCAATTATCGTCGTGCCTTTTCTTTCATCCCTGCTTCTCAAAAAACGAAGCCGGGAACCGCGGATAAAACTGTATCGAACGATCGAACAGTCAATCGACTCCTTTATACATAGCCTGACCGAGTGGTACCAGCGCGCATTGAGTAGAGCAATCGCAAATCGGGGGTTTGTACTTCTCGTGTCAGTGGCCGTTCTGGTATTGAGTTTTTTGGCCACCGATTTCTTAGGGTTCTCCTTCATACCTTCTACGGACATGAATGAAATACAAATCGAGATGGAAACGCCGGAAGGATATTCCCTAGAGATGACCAAAGCAAAAGTCGAGGCGATGCATGAGATCATCAAAAACGAAGTGCCCGAGATGGAAGCATCGCTGTACTACGTCGGACAGGGGGGGACCTTCGGTTTCAGCACCTCTCCTTCTCAAGCTTTCGGGAGAATCCGTATCGCTAAAAAAAAGGAGCGGGACCGCTCGGTCTTTATGATAATAGACCTCCTTCAGAAGAAGATACAAGAGCAGATTCCTGACATCGAGGTGACGGTCCTAAACGGCGGGCTCGATGCGTACTCTGCGGCTGCTACGGGAGGTTCCGGGTTTATCATCGAAGTGTTTTCAAATGATATGAATAAACTCATTTCAGCGGCGACAATGGTCGAGAACATCATGGTCCAGGACCCTGATGTGGCCAAAACTGAGCTGAACGTACGGTTCGACCGGCAGGAGATCGTCACCGACTTGAACTTGGATTATGTAGGAAACCTCGGGATCACACCGTATGAGGCGGCTGTCACCGCACGCATTATTTTCAACGGCATGGAGGTGGGAACGTTTCATGAGGGGGAGAGGAGCCATGAACTCTTTCTCAACTCCGACATTGCCGGTGAAAAGATAACGCCGGACGTATTAAACCGCATTTTTCTAAAATCACGAGACGGGAGATTTATCTCGTATGCATCCTTTGCAGAGATGAACACCGAACCATCCATCTCAGCTATTCATCATGAAAACAAGATGAAATCCATCCGGGTAACCGGGTATCTTCGGGGCTCCGATATCCGGGGAACAACCGATCGGGTCACCAACCAAATCGAGAACATGTCCCTCCCCGTGGGTGTGGACTGGCAGACAGCAGGCAGTGCAGCTGAGATACGTTACTCGTTTACCTCTCTTATTACCACCATGCTCATCGCCGTGTTTCTCGTGTACATGGTGATGGTTATCCAATTCGAGCGGTTTACCCAGCCGCTTATCGTGATGGCGGCCGTACCGTTTACCGTCATCGGGGTCATCGCCGGCCTTCTCCTCTTCGGTTCAACTCTCTCTATCGTATCGTTCATGGGGATCATCGCCCTTGCCGGGATCGTGGTCAACAATGCCATCGTGATGATCGACTACATCAACCTCCTCAGAAGAAAAGACGAGCTTGATTTGATGCACGCACTGCTTAGGGGGGCGAGTACCAGACTCAAGCCGATTCTGATGACGACCCTGACTACCATCCTCGGTCTGCTGCCCATGGCGATCGGCCTCGGCGAGGGGGCGGAGGTGTATGCTCCGCTCGGTCAGGCAATCGCGGGAGGACTGGTTACTTCGACATTGATTACGCTGTTTCTCGTTCCCACTCTCTACTATATCGTAGAGGTCCGAGTCGCTCAGATACAGCGTCGTAAGGGGAATAAACAATGATGATAAACAAACAAGTCAGATCGATACTAGTAGGGGCCGTGCTCGCAGCTTCCGGGCTGCTTCTCACTACCTGCTCGGTGGTGTTCACCTCGACCCTTAACGGGACCGTCGTAGATAAGGATGATTATGAAAACGGGGGGAGTTCTATAGATCCGGGGGTCAACGATGTGGAGGTGTATCTCTACTTCTCCGAGACGGACCGCGACATCGATTACGATCTATGGAAAGAAGAGGATATTTCTCCGGACGACGCTAAAATAAAACGGTACGAGGTCGATACGAAAACCGGTATCGAGCCTACCACCGGCACGGCGGGCTATTTCTCCTTCGACAGTATAGCCTGGAACAACCTCTTCCCGGAGTACGGCAACGCGGAGGACGTTATCGAAGTGTTTTTTCTCTTTCAGCGTGAAAGTTACGGAGTTACCAAAGAGAAAGCGACCATCACATCCGACGCGGACAACACCGTAGGCCCGATCGTCTTAGAGCGGACAGAAGATCGCGAAATCCGTTACGGGGGCCGGCTGAACGGGCTGATATGGTTCGATTCCGGCGACGGTGCGGGAGGGGCTCCCGACGGCACATACAACTCCGGAGAAGAAATAAACGGAGCAGAAATCAAATTGTACGTAGACCGGAGCAGCGACCCTGGTAGTGCGACGCCCGACTACGCCACTTATTCTCTTACCGACAGTTCGGGAAACAGCGGCGTCTTCGAGATATCTGAAGTTCTCTGGAAAGATACAATGAACGCCCAGCGGTACAGTGATGTCACCTGTTACATAAAGGCAGCATATCCGGGACTCGGCTCGAAGAACTTCAGCTTTACCATGTACGCGAATACCGGAAACTTCGTCGTAATCGAATTGGAATAGGACCAAGCAGAATGTGTGGAAGAATTGATTTCGCGAAAAACTTCATTCTCCTCTTCTTTTCTCTCCTTCCGGTAGCGGCCCTCTCCGCCGAGGGGAAAAAGGAGACGGCGCAGCCGGCCCCGATAGAACAAGAGGTCGAACGGCTCGAGGAGATGCGGCGCAGGGAGGAGCAGCTTGCCGATAGAGAAACGATTACCGCCCCGTACACGCCGGAGGAGCTGGTAGCTTCCGCTCTTAAAAACAACCTGGAACTGAAAGGTCTGCGCACCGATACGAGGAAAAGCTTACTGGAAATAGGGCAGGCCAAGGCGGAACGGCTGCCGGAGCTGGATTTTGCAATAAACTTAAGCCACATCGCCAACCCACCTACCCTGGAGCTCAGCCCGGGTGATTTGGGAAGCATAGAGACGGAGATGGGGGCTTTGGAGTTTCCCGAAGAAAAGATGACCGTCAACTTGGGTACCGAATCGACGAATTACGAGTTTACACTCTCCCTCGACCAGCCCGTCTTTACCTGGGGGAAGATCAACAATTCAATCAAACTGTACACTCGAAAAGCCGGGGCACGAGCTCTTACCGTAGAGTCCAAAGTCAATGAACTGCGGACGACCATCTACTCCTCTATCGCGACCCTCTACTTTCTGGACATCATGGAAGACCTCGTAAAAAAACAGATAGAAACCGGAGAGCGGCTTATCGCCATCTCCGAGAAGAGTTACGAGAACGGATTTATCCTCTACACCGACCTGCTCGAGACCAGGATACGGGTCCAGGAGATATACCTCGCCCACACCCAGATCGAGAGCCGAAAAAAGGAGGTAATGACCCGGCTCGCCCTGGCCACATCTTTGGATGATCTTACCATGAAAGCAATCAGCTTCGGTCAATTCGACGATGAAATTACCAATTATGTGCCGGCAAATGAAGAGACCCTCATCGATACCGCCTTCGAGAAGAGCATTGATCTGAAACTTTTAGAGCAACAGCGGGCGATTATGGCCCACAAGCTCGATATTGCAAAAGGTAAATCGTACCTAAAACCGGATATCGGCCTCCATTTCGAGCTCTCCTACGGCGGACCGCGATTTCCGCTTATCGAGACAGATTGGTACGGCCGGGACGACTATAATCTCACATCGACGATAGGACTCAAAACCAAACTGTTTGACGGGGGAAGGCTCAAACAGGAGATAAAGATCAATAAGGAAGACCTCGAAGGGAGTCTCTACGCTTTTGAGCGGGGTAAATCACAGATTCGGCAGATCATAACCGAAACAATGGCGAAATTGGAACTGAACAAGAGCACGATTGAATACCTGGACCTTAAAATCGGCTCCGACCGCGAGCAGATGGAAATCAAGAAGACCCAGTTCGAAACAGGGTCCGGGCCGGAGCGGGACTATCGACAGGCACAAATTGCCCTCTACGGTGATATGATCCAACGGTGCAAAGAGAAAATAACCTTCTTTCAAAACTATTTCACGATACGGTATATAACCAATACCCTTCCCGAACCGGAGGAATAAATGGTGCCCGGCAAATCGGTCTATTACGTACTGTTTTCTGCTCTTGTTTCGCTCCTTTTCATCTCATGCATCGGAGTTCCTTCAGAAGATGGACCGGGAAATGGCCCCGAAAGGAAAGGACCAATTACCTTTCAAGGCGACGGGCAATGGTACAGAGGAGACCTTCACTGCCACAGTAGACACAGCGACGGCGATGCGCCGCTTTCTGAAATCATTGCGTATGCTGAGAAAACCGGCCTCGATTATTTCGCCGTTACGGGAGAACACTCGCAGTGACGAATCCAATCTATTTCGGGTATGAATAGTGACTTTCCTTAAAAAAAGGTATTTTTTCAGTAGACTCAATAGTAGCTTACAGAATAGCAGCGTTATTTTGGGCGACGGTCCGGCCGACTAACCGCTGCAGCTTCAACTGCAACCCCTCCTGGATTCTCGGATCATCACAATCTGAGAAATCGCAGTAAAACTCCTCTTTTTCTATATTGCAGAGAATGCCCCGCTCATCAAAATAGTTTGACTGGATATGCTTCTGCCGAACATCATTAATATCGAAGGCACCCCAATCGAACCATCCGATGGGAACATTGTAATCGGCCCCGACCCCCTCTATACTTCTATCAGTTATACGTATCCGTACATAATAGCGGGCGCCGGCGAAGAAAAAGGCAAGCTCCCCTCTTTCGTTATCTATTGCTCCAATATGCATTTCAACAGAACCAATTTGGGCAAGTCGGCTCAAACAATTGCGCACCAGTTCCAGTTTTTGTAGGCCCTGGTTGAATTTTGATTGTACACGCTTTAGTTCTTCACGTTCCATTGAACCTCCCTTTTTTCAATTATTTTACAACAATATATTCGTACGGCCCGTAGAGTTTCAGCTTTGTAACCGTGCCGTCAGGACGGGTAAGGGTCCCTTCGAACCAGCCGAGAAGCCGGAAATAAACGGGGCGGTCCACAAATAGGAGAATAATAGCACGAAGCACTGCAGGCACTTCAGCTAAAATATCGGTAAAATCGAACAGCACAGTACTGCGAAAAGCACCTTCGAGATCGTAGCCCTGGGTATGGGCCTTCACGTGTATTGTCTGAGGATACTCGTAGGGAAGACCTTCTTCTTTAACAAAATCCGCCGGTTCGAGGGAGTATTCCGGCGTTGTAAGCAGCCACTCATTATCTTTTGCTATAAAAAGCCGCGAGAGCCGTTTCGAATCGAACCGCGGGAGCGTAGTAAAATCAAATAGAGAGAGACTCCATAATTCTTCCGTCCCGCCGTCGGACGAAACAGTGCCGAGGTCCCGAGGGCTGAACACCCGCATCGATTGCATAGTTGGTTGATACAGGGTAATCGGTGCCACATGGAGTGATTTCTCCGAATACCCGTGGCCCGTTACCCGCATCTCCTTGCCGACAATCGTTATCGTCCCGGTAACTTCCGCCCAGGGACTGTTTACAACCCGCTGCTCGAACATCTCCTCCTTATCGTCAAAATAGACCACACCGTCCTCCGCTTTCCAAGGGGGGAGTCTATTCCTAAAAAAAAGATTACAGGAAAAATCATTGAAATCGTAGGAGACGGCATAAGACATGCCATCCCCCTGGATGGTATTTTCCCCGTCGCTTACATATAGTTGGTTGTCTCTGATAATAAAATCAGATTTTTTTATTTCGTGTGTTTTCCAGTACGTGTTCCCTTCAGGGTCGGTTACGAGCACATAGATACCCCGCCTGTTTACTAAATCGCCTACGACCCGGAAATAATTTGTCATAAAGACCCAGCCGTCATTGAAAGTAGAGACACAGTAGACGCTTTCGGTTATGGCATGCTTGAACGTCTTATTCGTAAATGATAACTCGGTGTCCTCGACTTGCACGGAGCTGGGGTCGAGCCATGCAGCAGTTTCCTGATGAAACAGCTTCGGTTCGGCCCCGGCAGAGACAGTGATGGTAAATAGGACGAGCACGTACGTGCACAGGTACTTCAAGCAGTAAGGCCCTCTCCACTGCATTATGACATATTTCGATCGGTTTGTCCCTACCCTTTTTACCTCGGGCACCCTTCGGGCGCGGTTTTATCAGGTCCGGTTGAGCTGTTTTTTAGCCACCTCTTCCCTGGTGTAATCGGGAAGGAGTATGGGGGATTTCTTTACCCGCTCGACACCCTGTTCTTCGAGGGCTTTATTGTACGCCTTGGTATGCTCTAGAGAAAGTGAGCTGCTCTGAGACGATTTCTCTTTTGCATAGGCTGCGGCATTGGTCCCCGCCCTTCTGCCGAATACGGTTATATCGAGAAGGGAGTTGCCCATCAATCTGTTTTCACCGTGCACACCGCCGCTCGACTCTCCCGCTACAAAGAGACCGGGAATTTTCGTCTCGGTGTCGTCATTGATCTCGAGCCCGCCGTTTTGATAGTGGAGTGTGGGAAAAACCAAAAGCGGCTCTTTGCTGATATCGATCTCGTACCGTTTGAACTGGATAAACTTTGCGGGAAACTCTTTCTCCACCGTCCCTTCTCCCCACAACATATCGATCATTGGCGAGTCGAGCCACACCCCTACTCTGCCGGTAGGGGTCATGATACCGAGCTCCCGTTCGATACATTCCCGGATAATGCAGGAAGATTCCACATCCCGCGGTTCCCGCTCGAAAACGAACTGCTCTCCGTTGCAGTTGAGCAGATTGGCCCCGAAGCCCCGCACTTTCTCGGTAATGAGAAGCCCGATATTCTGCTCAGGATATGCTGTTCCGGTGGGGTGATACTGGGTGGAATGCATAAACCGGAGGGGAACACCCGCTCTGTATCCCAACACCAATCCGTCCGCACACGCCCCGTAGTGATTGGTAGTAGCGAACCCCTGAATATGGAGCCGGCCGTAGCCGCCGGTGGCAATTACAACTGCCTTCGCCTTTATCACAAAAAACTCTTCCGTTTCCATATTGTAGAGGACCGCACCCGCTATTTTACCATTATCGCCTCTGACCAGCTCGACCGCGGGAGCGAACTCGATAATCTCGATATCTTCGGGCCAGTTGCGGATTTCATCACGCAGTACCCGCATTATCTCCGAACCGGTCATGTCCCCTGCGGAGTGCATCCTCCTTCTGCAGGTACCCCCGCCGTGTACTGTATCCAGGTCTCCCTCTTTGTTTTTAGTAAACATCATCCCCAGCTTTTCGAGCCACTCGATCACCACGGGAGCATCGTGGACCAAGGCAGAGACCAGTTCTTTGTCGTTGGTAAAATGGCCGCCGCCTAAAACATCGAGAAAATGGTAATAGGGGGAGTCCGCCCGGCGGGTCGCGGCCTGTATCCCCCCCTCCGCCATAACGGTATTGGAATCGCCGTGACGCAGTTTGGTCGCCACAACCACCTTACATCCCTGCTCGCGGGCGAGGAGTGCCGCCGAGCTGCCGGCACCCCCACCGCCTAAAATTAAAACATCGGTCTCCCGTTCGACTAATTCTTCAAGGTTAGTATCCGGGTCAATAACGCTGTATGCCTGGAGAATATCGACGAACTCTTCCGGATACACATCACCCGTATTCGGTCCGACCGTGACTTCCTGCTTTCCGTCCTTCTTATAGTCGGGGTGGAATTTTGTCAACACCTCTTCCCGCTCATCTAAAGAGAGGGGCGGGAACATCTCTCCCCGTTTTGCCCGTGCGACCCGCTCTTTTCTCGTCGCTTCGACTTTCTTAATCAACTCTTTTAATTCCGGTGTATATCCCATATCCGATTCTCCTCCCCTTACAGGTATTCCTTTTCTTCAGGCATCCAGGAACCGTCATGAATTGCCGGCTCTTCCTCTCGCGCCACATACCGCTTCTTGAGCTCTTCTAATTCCATCTCTCTCAGTTTTTCGAGCATCTCGATGAACCTGCCGTCGCGGACCTGATTCTTTCTCTCCTGGAGAAACTCGTCTCCGGGCACGAGATATTTACCGAAGAGCCTTCTGCAGAGCTGGGCAACATGGTAATGCTGAATCTGGGCCGGGCAGCGGGCCGTACACAGTCCGCACTGGATACAGTCAAAAGACATCCTGGCCACACGAGCAATATCCCCCCGCATGGCAGCATTGATATACCCCATCACATCGATATCCATTGGACACGCCTTTGTGCAGGTGTTGCAGCCGACACACTTCATCACTTCGGGGTAGAGAGCGGCAATTGTCTCGGCTGTCGCTTCGATCTCTTCTATGTTGTAAACCGTACGGTTGGCAGGGAAAAACGGAATTTGGGCGATGTACATATTCTCTTCGACTACGGTCTGACAGGCGAGGCAGAAATTGAGTTTGAAGTCCCCAAACAGACGGTACACCGTACCGCATGCCCCGCAAATACCGCCGCGGCAGCCGCAGGCCCGAATAAACGTGTATCCTGCGTATTCGATAGCCTTTTGAATGGTAATCGTCTCGGGGACGAGATATTTTTTTCCCATTATGTAAACAGGTATCTGCCTGGTCCCCTCGGGGAGGATCGGCCGGTCTCCGGTGGCAAACCGGATCGTCTCTTTCTGTTCACTCATTTTTTCCTCCATAATAAATTCTTCTCACTGGGCGCCTGATTCGGTATCGAGTTCCTTCTCCCGGAATGTCGTTACCGGGGGCCGGCTCTCGTAATCTTCTCCCGCATTGTATTCGAGCATACTCTGTATTTCTTCTCCCGTGCTGATGAACGCGGTGGCAACATCGATATCGACCGGACAGGCGCTGGAGCACAACCCGCAGCCGATACAGGATGATGCCATGTGGTTCATCCGTGTGAGGTGAAACATCATCGTATTCTCCATCATCCGCATCGCCCCTTTCCGTTCGGCCCAACCCGCGATCATATCGCTGGAATGATCGAAGGTCGGACTGCGGAATATACACTCTTTACAGTAGCAGATCGGACAGGTAACCATGCAGTTGTGGCACCGAATGCAGGCCGAGTAGAGCTCCTGCAGTTTTTCCAATGAGTTGTATTCCGAGCGGAACGCCTCGATGGTTTGTGTTTTCGCTGCAGACCGTTTTTCTTTGAGCTCATCGAGGCGTGCCGTCCGCTCTGCCGCTGTTTCCTCGGAAAATTCTTCAGGCCCGAGAGCGGACAGTGCTTCGTGTAATTCCTCATGCAGTAGCTCCCCCGCGTTGACGGTTATGGAAAACTCCTCGCCGGGAATGCCGATAAAACCGATATGTGCATCTACTATTATTGGCGGGGATGTCGGAGTTTCACAGATCGTGCACGCTTTACGGAAACCGTACTCTTCACCGGGCAGCATCGTGCCGTCCCGGCCTCGTTTTACATAGTCCTGGTTACCGCCCGCCGCAGCGGTACCTTCGGAGTCGAGTGCATGATAATCCTTTACCTCATACGTACCGTAGCAGTCGACACTAATCAGCAAAAGATGTTTTCGTTTTACCTGTTCGAATTTGGTCAATTCGACTATTGCCTTTACTTCACACGGCTTACAAACCAGCACCACTTTTTTATGCGGTCCGGTAAAGGTAAGGTTTTTAGCAATCCGCCCTCCCGAGACGGGAAGGAGCGGGGCGAAAGGGTCGGTATCCTGTAAAAACTCAGGATCGGTAATCAATGTGGGGACAACATGGCCTGCGCCGTTTTTTTTAGGAAGCAGAATACCGCTTATCGACTCCGCCTCTATAAGTTTTTGAAACAAAGCAGTTACTGCATCTCGATTCGGAAAGCAGATTTTCTTCTGTTGTGTCATTTTTCCGGCCTCATATGTCCCATGCCGTTTTCAACGGCGAAGGGCCTTTCTCTTTTAAAAATGAAGTAAACTCGGTGACCGTATCGGCAAACAGCCGACCTTCACTCGCGCTGATCCAGCGGAGCCACACCCGGTCGGGGTCCAATCCGTACGTTCCTAATATGGTTTTAAGCATAGCGATACGCCTGCGGGCTTTGTAATTTCCGGACTGGTAGTGGCAATCTCCCGGATGACACCCACCGACGAGAACACCGTCCGCACCTTCGAGCAGCGCTTTCATGACATACACCACGTCAACCGCCCCGGAACACATCATGTGGACAATCCGTATATTCGGGGGATACTGCAGGCGGGTCGTCCCAGCGAGGTCCGCACCGGTATACGTACACCAGTGACAGAGAAACGCTATAATTCTCGGTTCATTCGGTTTACTGTTTTTCTTCTCTTCCATACTTATGTACTCACAATTTTAGATTTGTTCGAGTTCACACAAATTATCAACATATTCCAACACCTGCCCTTTTTCAAATCCGAAAAGCCCGGATGCTCCGTTCGGACATGCCGTCACACAGGCGCCGCACCCGAGACAGATATGATCGCGCACTTCGGCAATTCGGGTTTTCGGGTCCACTACCCGTGCCTCGAAGGGACAATTCTTTACACAAATCGCGCATCCGCTGCAAAACCGTTCCACCACAAATGCCCGTTTCTCCAAAGCGACGAGCCGGCCCCTGCTTACAAACAGACCCGCCTTTGCAGCAGCAGCCCGGGCATGGATGATCGACTCCTCGAAGTGTTTCGGGGCGTGGGCCGTACCGCAGATAAAAACATCCTGATGGACCGTGTTCACGATGCCTGTTTTCGGATTTACTTCTTTAAAAAACCCGTTCTTGTCCTGTTCCACACCGTATAGGCGGGCGAGATCAGCTGCGGGCCTCGGCACCATACCGGTGCTGAGTACGAGAAGGTCCACTTCATACTCAATGAGAGCTTGTACCATCGGCTCAAAAAAGCTGACCTTCACAGTCCCGTCTGTAACGGTCACCTCCGGTTTGTTCTCGGGACCGTACGGGACAAACAGGGCGCCCGCCTCCCGTGCTTCCCGATACCGGTCTTCATAAAAGCCGTAACACCGCATGTCGCGGTAGAGGACGGTAATCGAGACTTCGGGGTCTTTGCTGCGAAGTGTTTCGATGTTTTTAAGGGCGTGGTTGCAGCACACCCTGCTGCAGTACGGACGGCCATCCTGAGGGAAGGCTTCCCTGGAACCTGCACACTGAATCATGACCACCAGTTTGCTGCTACCCCGCTTCCGGTTGGGCAATGACCCCGCGGCTAGTTCCCGTTCGAGTTCGGCCTGGGTGAGGATGGTATCGACGGTCCCGTATCCATACTGTGCTGCCGGGGCCTCGGAAGCACCGGTGGCAATAATGACAGCCCCGTGGTGAAGGTGTGTATCCTCGGTATCTTTCGCTCCCGTCTTTCGGATACGGGTCATCCGGGCCCCGACAGTACCGGAGGTCTCGATAACCTCCACACCGGTGTAGACATCGATCAAGTCACTTTCTTCTACCATTTTAAGAAGCCGGTCGAGCTGGGGCCGTACTTCCGTTCCTTTGAGGGTGCGCACGGCCTCACGCATCCTCCCGCCGAGAACCGGTTCTTTTTCAACCAGTGATACCCGGATCCCCCGGCCTGATAGATTGATGGCCGCAGTGATACCCGCTGCACCGCCGCCTATAACGAGCACGCTCCCGTTGATTTCTGCAGGCCGCGGAAGAGTGCCGTTGCCGGGGCCGTCGACCGTTCCCCGGTTTTTGGCGGCTTTTACAGCTGCCGCTTTGAATAATTGCTTTACCAGGAAAAAATCCGGCGGCACGAATCGGCCTAGTCCCGCTTCTTCTTCTGCTGCTGCTTCCGGTCCGAACTCCACTGAAGGGACCGCCTCCATGACATGTACCACCTCGAAATCGAGTCTTGAATACCCTGTCTCTTCTGCAAACCGGTCGCAGAGCATGTCCAGCTCACGGACGGAATCTCCGGCGAGGACCACTCTGTTCAGTCCGTTCTCGGCAATGATCGACTTCATTCGATCGGTCCGGTCGATCACGCCGGTATAGACGACCTGTTCTAACTCCTTCCCCGCCTCTTTCGCCGCCTCTACAAGATGTTCCTGAAACGGGACTACCCTTCCGCTGTTGTAGAGAAGCACCCCTACACGCGGATTTTCGTATCCTGTGGGGATTGAAGAGGCCGGGCCGGAATGGACTGGACCGGTATTCGGCAACCCATCATTTCCGTTCTCTGCTGCCGGCTCCGTCCTGCCCAACTGTTCGAGAACGAGCCCTGCAGCGGAAAGGCCGTCCGATGCGGTCTCAGGAATGTCTTTGGGTCCGGTAAAGCAGCCCGCAGCAAATATGCCCTCACAGTCTGTGCTGTTGGGAGCAAACTCCTCTGCTTCGGCAAATCCGTACTTGTTTACGGTAATGCCGAACGTCTCGGCGAGAGAGACCGCCTCACTCGACTGCTCGATACCGAGCGAGAGGACTGCCATATCGAAGGTATCGCAAAGCGATTCACCTTCCACATCATAGTGAATGTAGAGTTTATGGTCTTCAGTGCGCTCATTGAGGACCGAGACATGGCATCGTATCAACTCGACCCCGTATACCTGCTCAGCTTCTCTAAGATACTCTTCATAGTCCTTTCCAACTGTACGGAGGTCTATATAAAACAGGACGACCCTCGTATCAGGATGACGCTCTTTAGCAAGGACCGCCTGCTTGAGGGCGAACATGCAGCACACCGAGGAGCAGTAGGGATTTCCGTGTTTCGCCGTATCCCGTGAGCCCACACACTGGATAAAACCGATGCTCTCCGGCACCGTGCCGTCTGAAGGCCTTTCGACAGTACCGCCGGTGGGGCCCGAAGCCGAGACCAGCCGTTCGAACCGGACTGCGGAGAGCACGTTAGGATATATTCCGAACCCGTAGCCGGTTTTTACCCTGCCGGTAACACTGGAGAACCCGGGGGACAGGATGACGGACGCGGTGCGTATCCTCTTCTGTGCCGCTTTTCGGTCTAGATCGACTGCGTCCGTCGGACACACAGCCACACACCGTCCGCACCGGGTGCAATGCCGGGCATCGACACGGTAACCGTTTTTCACCATTTTAGGATAGATTTTATACACTGCCTTTCTCTTTTCGATACCGTCACCAAACTCGTTCGGCACTTCCACCGGACACACAGCCGTACAGGCCCCGCAGTCGATACAGAGGGTGTTGTCGATATAATTATCGTGTATCGAGACGGTGAGATCATATGCAGATGTAACACGGTCTGATTTCGATATCTGCCCGCATGCAACAACCTTTGCGTCAGTAAGAAGGGTAATAGTTCTCTCGAGCTCGCATTCGATAAAGGGACAGTACGCAGGCTGCTGCGGAGAGAGGAAGCACACGCCGCAGGAGTTTGTGGGAAACTGCTTATCGAGAAGGGGGAAATGACCGCCCGGGGCCGCTTTTCTCTCGATGAGTACAACCTCGAGCCCCCGGTAGGCGAGGGTGAGGGCAGCGGTCATACCTGCAAATCCGGCCCCGACGACTACCGCATCGACGTGAGTTATCTCCTGTTTTTCCTTTTTTTGTTCTGTTCTCTTTCCTTCACTCATTTTCTTCGGTCATTCCTGCGCCCCTGTCTCCTGCAGGGTATTGATCATCTCCAAATTCTGAATGGAAGTCTGGTTTATAAGCTCGCACGCCTTATTCGGACATACAGCGATACATGCACCGCACCCTTCGCAGAGGGCCCGGTTTACATCCGAAATCAGCGTCGTCGGGTTTATCTCCCGCGCGCCGTACGGGCACGCTTCCACGCATATCCCGCATCCGCTGCACACATCGGGGTCGACACGGGCGGTAAGGGGGTCCTGTTTGAGGGTATCTCCGGCAAAAAGGCTCAAGATCTTTCCGGTTGCAGCCAGCGCCTGTGAAACCGAGTCGGTAATATCTTTCGGCGCCTGGGCGCATCCTGCCAAATACACTCCTTTGGTCGAACTCTCTACCGGATAGAGCTTAATATGGGTCTCGGTAAAAAATCCGTTTCCGTCAATCGTCGCCCTCATTTTTTTTGCCAGCTCTTCGATCCCCTCGGTAGGCACCAGTGCAGCGGCCAATACGACCAGCTCGGTTTCTATCTGCAAAGCGGTTTTCGTAAGCGTATCCATGATCGAAGCAACCACTGTATCGCCCCGCTTGTACACTTTAGAGACCCTCCCCCGTACATACACGAGCCGCTCTTCTTCCATGGCCTGTTGGTAAAACTCTTCTCCTTCTTTGGTGTCGGTGCGGATGTCCATATAAGAGATAAAAGCCGTCCCCTCGGGATATTTCTGTTTGTACTGTTTCGCCTGCTTTACCGTATAGAGGCAGCACACCCTGGAACAGTACGGCTTGTGGAACTCCGGGTCTCTCGACCCGGCACACTTGACCCAAAGGACCGAGCGGGCCTCCTTCCCGGTAGAAGGACGGATGACGCGGCCCCCGGTAGGGCCGTCACTTTTAAGCATCTCCTCGAAGGTAAGTGCATCGATTACATCGGTAAGCTCCCCGCCGCCGTACTCCGGAAAGTTACTTGTCTCGTAGAGCCGGTAGCCGGTGGCCATGATAACAGCCCCGATTTTCTCTTCGATTGTATCGGTCTCCCTCTCGGCAATATGGGCGGTGAAATTCCCGACGAACCCGTCGATCGTATCGACCTCACTGTTCGTATATACGGTGATGTTCTCATGGTTTTCTACCTGCCGGCGCTTCTGGTCAAGATAGACACCTGCATCCATGAGATAGGGATAGGTCTTATTGAGCCTGTTGAGCTTGCCGCCGAGGCGGGGCCCTTTTTCCACGAGCACGGTTTCGTATCCGGCGTCCCCAAGCTCGAGGGCCGCCATGATTCCGGTTATCCCGCCCCCGACGATAAGGGTCCGCTTGGTAAGTTCCACTTCGATCGGTACTAAGGCCCGGTTTCTCCGCACTTTCTCCAGGGCCGCTTTGATAATGCTGATCGCCTTCGCTGTCGCCATCTGTTTGTCGTCCTGATGGACCCAGCTGCACTGCTCCCGGATATTTGCGATCTCCACCAGATAGGGGTTGAGTCCGGCGGATTCGCCCGCCTTCCGGAAGGTCGCTTCATGCATCCGGGGCGAACAACTCGAGACCACAATCCCCTCAAGCTGTTCTTCAGCAATTTTATCACGGATTAACTGCTGCCCCGGATCGGAGCACATATACATGTAATCGGTGGCGAGGACAACATCGGGGATACGGGAGATCGCCTCCGTTACTTTTTCTATCTCTACTGTGGAAGCAATATTTGCCCCGCACCAGCAGACAAATACCCCGATCCGCTCAGACATAGACCCCCCGTTCCAGCCGCCGAAACAGCACCTGTACTTTGCTCGCCGCACTGCTCGCATGGGCGGTTGCATCCGCTATGTCCCGCGGCCCCTGACAGAAACCGGCAAGATATATACCCTCTCTCGACGATTCATTCGAAGAGAGTTTATAATCAGTTTCCTTAAAATAGCCGAGATCGTCGATTTCTATACCCAATATCCGGGCGACTTCGCTGTTTTCCGGGTTCGGTTCGACCGCGGTAGCGAGGACGACCATGTCGGCTGCTATTTCGATTTTATTACCGGTGAGGGTGTCCGCTCCGGTCACGATGACCCGGTCACCCCGCCTGAATATCTTGGACACTTTACCCCGCATGTAAATAAGCTGTTCCTCTTCGACCGACTGCTGAATAAACTCCTCATAGCCTTTGCCGGTAGACCTGATGTCGATATAGAAAATATAGGCCCGTCCGTCGTGCACCTTATGCTTATAGAGTTTTGCATGCTTTGCGGTATACATGCAGCAGATCCGCGAACAGTACGGTTTGTGGAACTCGGGATCACGAGAGCCTGCACACTGGACGAACACGATCTCCTTCGGCACTTTTCCGTCCGAGGGCCGTTTTATGACCCCGGCGGTCGGGCCCGATGCCGAGAGGAACCGCTCCATGGTAAGACTGTCGATGACATCGGGAATCGGCTCTGCAAGATACTCTGCGAGGTTCATCTTGTCGTACACCCTGAAACCGGTAGCGACAATGACCGCTCCCACCTCTTCGGTCACGAAGGATTCTTTCTGCTTGTAATCCACCGCGTCTACCGGACACACCTTCGCACACACGCCGCACTTACCTTGTGTGAGCATTCTGCAGTACCGGGCATCGATTACCGGTTTGTTCGGCACGGCCTGAGGGGAGAGGGTGTAGATTGCCTTTCCTTTCCCGGCGTCCCGCTCGAAATCGGACGGTACGTTTGCAGGACATTTCTCCTGACAGGTCCCGCAGCCGGTGCAGGCGTCCCAGTCGACATAGGACGGTTTCCTGCGGATCGTCACGGTAAAGTTTCCCGCCTCTCCGGTCAATTCGGTTATCTCGCTGTAGGTGTACAGTTTGATATTCGGGTGCTGTCCCGTTTCTACGGTCCGAGGGGTAAGGGTGCATTGGGCGCAGTCCAACGTAGGAAAGGTCTCGGAGAGTTGGAGCATCCGGCCCCCGATACTCGGCAGCCTTTCTACGAGGAGCACCTGATATCCGGCGTTCGCCAGATCGATCGAAGCGGTAATACCTGCAATCCCGCCCCCTACTACCAACATCCGTTTAGAATATTCCGCCATGCTTCTTACATCCTCTACAGGAGACCCTTCTCTTTTAAGATAGGCACCGGATCGATAGTATTTCTGCCAAACTCCAAATCTTCTTCTTTCAAGCCGAGGGCAAGCCCGAGCAGCTGCGTAAAATAGATTACAGGAATTTCCCGGAAATCGGGGTAGCGATCGCTTAATTCGGGTTGTCTGTCGTCTAAGTTGAACTGGCAGAGCGGACAGGAAGTGACAACGATATCCGCCTCATTACCTGCTGCATCAGTAAGGATATCCCTGGAACAACTGAGTGCAATCTTTTCGTCATTGGTCACCTGAAACGCACCGCAGCACTCGTTTTTAAACGGGAAATAGACCGGTTCCCCACCGACCGATCGGACAAAATCTTCGAAAATGACCGGTCTCTCCGGGTCGTCGAAACCTATCTCCCGATGGGGCCGAAGAAGCAGACAGCCGTAATACGCGGCCACCTTCAGGCCGGAGAGGGGGGTGGAAATCTCTTCTACGAGTTTCTCGAACCCGATTTTATCCCGCAAGATCTGCAGAAAATGGACCACCGGCACGTCACCCTGATACTCCCGCTCGATAAAGTCGTTTATTTTATCCTTACGCTCTTCATCGGTTAAAAACAGATGGTTCGTCCGGGTGAGCACATTGAAACAGACCGAGCAGACGGTGGCAAGTTCGGAGTACCCGGCCTCTTTTGTATCGGCTAAAACCCGGGAGGGCGAGGCCAACCCCATGTGGTAATCGTTTACCAGAGGAAACGAAGCGCCGCAGCAGGTCCACTCCTCGAGTTCTACAAGCTCGATCCCTAACGCCCGAAACGACTCCCGTCCCGCACGGTCGAGATGCGTTGCTTTGGTATAGAGGGTGCATCCCGGAAAATATGCCATTTCCTTCATTGTGTTTTCCTAATGTTATGAAAGTGAAGAGAATTTTCTTGCACAGCTAATCATAGCAATTTGGGGTGCTTTTCTCCGGTATTCCGGGTCAAAATCAGTTACTTCTATTTTGCTCTCACCCGAGCGGAGCAGGACCATTCTGCACGCCTCTGCAATCTTAGAAAAGTCCACCCCTTTCGGACAACGGTTGTAACACATGATGCAGGAGGCACAGTACCAAATTGCTCTACTCTCCAGCACCTTTTCGGAAAGCCCCAGCTGAAGCAAACGGATCGCCTCCGCCGGGCCCATATCCATCTCTCCCGCAGCGGGGCAGCCGGCAGTACATTTTCCGCATTGATAGCACTTATAGATGTTCTCGCCGCTTATCTCTTCTATCGTTTGTATGGTGTCATTACCGATCATCTCGGCAGTAATAATAGCTTTCATTCGTCCTATAATAGTATAGTTTAGGTAACTTAACAAACCGAATCGGAAACATTCTATAATAATTTTCTTTCTTTTATCTGACAAGTGCTGTACTTGACGCACCGACTGTACACCAGTAAGCTTTCCGGCATGCAAAAGGAAGAACGGCCGATCATATTTTTTACAGCCGCGGCCCATTTTTTTGCCCATTTCTACGTACTGGTGTTCCCGCCCCTCGTCATGCCGATGAGCAGAGACTTAGGGCTTCCTATAGCAGATGTGGTAAATATCAGTTTTACTATGTACCTCCTCTTCGGCCTTACCGCGATCGGGTGGGGGTTTTTAAGCAAAAAAATCGGCCACAAGACCGCTATGGCAGCCGGCGTCATGCTTGCAGGCGGCGGCATGCTGCTGGCGGGGTTCGCCCGCGCGCTCTCCGCCTCGACCGGCCTGCTTGCTTTTGCACTTGCATTGGTCGGAATCGGCAGCGGCTCGTATCATCCCTGCGGTACGGCTCTGATAACCCAAGGGGTAACACGGAGAGGCCGGGCGTTAGGTATTATCGGGATGTGGGGGAATGTCGGAATTGCCGTCGTCCCCTTCACCGTAGGGCTTCTAAACTTCCTCATCGGCTGGCAGCGGGGTGTCATTATTCTCGGAGCGGCGGGGCTCGCTCTGGGATTGAGCATGTTTCTCGTCCCCCTCACTATTAATCAGGAGGAAGACAAGATAAGCCTCGAGACACTCAAGAAAGGGCATGCCGGGAAGCTTTTTATCATCTTCCTCTTTGCATTCCTTTTCAGCGGGCTTATGTACCGCAGTTTTACCGTTACCCTTCCCGCCTACCTCGAAAACCAGCTCGGAAACATAACGGCCGCTTTCCGTAATTTCGTACAGACCCGGAATGCCGGTGCCGTGGACAATCCGGCATTCAATACCCTGACGGCCAACCTCATCGCCACCGGCATCTATGTGATCGGCATTGCCGGACAGCTCGTCGGCGGGAAGATCGCAGATAAAGTAAGTCTCAAATGGGCCTATTTTGTCTTTTACTGCATAGCCGGGGTATTTCTCCTGGGGATGGCCCTGTTCAGCAACTGGCTACTTATTCTCTTTTCGGGGCTGTTCATCTTTTTTATCCTCGGGCTGCAACCGATCGAGAACAGCCTGGTGGCGTTTCTTACCCCTCCGAAATGGCGTTCCGTAAGCTACGGCATCAAGTTTACCATTGCATTCGGGATCGGCTCTTTTGCCGTTAAAATAATCGGGTGGACCGAATCGATCATCAGTATCGACCAGATCATGTGGATGGTCCTGGCCTTTCTCACATCAACTGTAGTAGTATTGACCATATTTCAGATTGCAAGCAGGGGATCAAAGATCGATCAAAAGATAGAGACCGGATTGTAACGGAGATAAAGCGTACCTTAGGCGAAGGGATTTTTCTCCATCCGGTACGGAACAATATCGCTCTAGCCGAAGCGCCCATGTTCGGGAAAAGTATCGGTGCTGCTGATTACTTAAAAATCGCAGACCAAACTGTGGAGATGAATGCGGAGCCCGCTCCAGAGCAGCCTGATAAATATGAAATAACGAGACCGAAACCCCCTCCTTAGACGGCCCTGAGCTCGATATAACCTGAAAACTGATAGCATGAGCACATCTTCTTGAATACCGTAATGCACTCTTCTAAGGGAGTATCATCGGAGGTTGGGGTCTGTTTTTCAAAGTCGCTGTTTACAATGTCGTAGATTTCTTTTACTACACCAGCCTTTTTTTGCTGCGTCAAATATCTCCAAAAAATATTTGCATTCCCGGTCAAGCTGGTTTAGTATGTGGGGAGGATATACTATGAAATCTACATCGATTCAGAAACTGCTGTCAGCCGGCAATAAAGCTCTGGTAAACAGAGATTTTGAAAAAGCGAAGGTTAAATTCCAAAAAGCAACAGCTGCTGCAGAAGAATGCAGAGAGGCACTTTTCGGACTGGCGGACAGCTACCGGGGAATGCGGATGTATACCGAAGCATTGGAAGTATGGGAGCAACTCGCAGAGGTGGAACCGCTCAATCAAACCCTGTTGACCAGGGCGGGCGATACCTCCCGTAATCTAGGGGAATTGGAGAAAGCCGAACAGTACTATCAAAGGTCACTTCAGGTGGGATATGATCTCTATGCAAAACTCGGTTTGGCCCAGGTCTATAAAATTAAAGGAGACTGGCCCGAGACGATCCGTTTATTGGAGGAACTGCTGCAGAAAGAGCCGTTTAATCCCCGGATTCTAGAAGAAACGGCATTTGCACTGGTAAAGGCGGGAAACAAACGCAAAGCTCAGGAAATTATTGATGATTATTTAGAGAGAGGGGGTATGAAATCTGCGATCAAAAACCTCCTTATAACCCTGCAATCGGAATTTCAATGAATTCGGCACAAAAGCTTGCTTTACTCGAAACCATAAACATCTTTTCACCACTTCAGGAGCGTGAGCTCGATATTATCGCAGAAAACAGCAGTTTTCGCACGTTGAAAAAAGGGGACATTGTTTTCGAGTCCGGATCTCCGGGGACTGCTCTTTATATGGTAGAAACGGGAGAAATACTCATTACCCGGACCACTGAAGATAAGAAACAGATCGATGTAGCACGGTTTATCTCGGGAGAACTTTTCGGTGAGATGGAGCTGCTCGAGAACGGCGAGCACAATGCAACGGCCGTAGCCGAAACTGATACTACCCTCTTACAATTTCCCAAAGAGGGGCTCTCTTTCCAGGAAGTTCTCCAATCCTACCCAAAGTTATCGGCCCGCATCCTACACACGTTCTTACAGGTCATTGCAGGAAGAATTAGAAATACCAATGCGTTGATCAAAGAAAACTCGCCCTTAGTACAAGAACTGAAAAAACAGGTATACGGAGACAAGCTGACCGGGCTGTTGAACAAAACGTTTCTCGAAGAAAACCTCGGTTCTTACCTAAACGACCCGGCCTCTCCCGTAGCCCTGCTCATGGTAAAGCCTGATAATTTTAAATGGATAAACGACAACTGCGGGCATGAAGCAGGAGATAAAACACTGCAGAAAGTGGCTGCTGCTCTTCAGGAAACGGTCGAAGAAGAAGATGTGGTTATCCGATATATGGGTAATGAGCTCTGTATTATCCATCCCGGAGCAGGGAGAGAAGAGGCGGTCTCATTCGCCGGCACCATCAAATCAACGCTTACGGAGCTCGATGTACAAGAGATCACTGAAACCGGTAATTTTCACCTTTCAGTGAGTATCGGCATTTCCCTGTATCCTGACCATACAGAAAAGAGCGTTGAACTGATCGAAAAAGCCCATGCATTACCCTTGCTCGGGAGGGCCCGGGGGGGAAATACGATCCTCTTTCCGGAGGACAATGATACATGAAACCTGCAAACAACAACCTGATACAATTCCTCGGGACAATAGAAATATTTTCCAATCTAAGCACGGATGAATTATTGGTTCTTTCCGAACAGATAAAAGAACGGTCGATTGATCCGGGAGAGGTGCTCTTCTATGAGGGAAATACCGGCGATGAACTGTATATCGTGCGGGAGGGAGAAATTGCCGTTACCGTTAAACTTCCTACTGGTGAGGACTTCGAAATAAGTACGGTAACTCAAGGGAATTTCTTCGGCGAGATGTCAATATTCGAGCATGCACCCCGCTCGGCTACCTGCTACGCAAAAAAGAAATGTAGGCTGCTCAGTCTCAAAGGGAATGTCTTTTACACCTTGATAAATGCATATCCTGAATTAGCAATCAAGATTATGTACCGAATGTTAAATATTACCACGGAACGGCTCAGCAGCTCGAGTAATTTTTTAAGCGACATGGTCCACTGGGGAGAGGAGGCAAGAAAACGGGCTGTAACGGACGGGTTTACCGGCCTTTTTAATAGAAGGTTTCTCGACAATGCCATAAAAGACCAATTTTCGATTGCCAAGAGAAAAAAACAGAACCTGTCAATGGCGATGGTTGATCTGGACCATTTCGGGACTCTCAATGAGGAATACGGTGAGAAAACAGGCGATGAGATACTATTACGTGCCGTCGCAGTGTTTAAGAATATCTTCAGGGAAACGGACCTCCTCATCAGATATGGGGGTGATGAGTTTACTTTCATTCTACCGAACACCTCCGTGGGGGAGGCTTTGGACCTGTGCACTAACGTGTGTGCTCAATTGAGAGATGTAACGATACTCAAACAGAAGAATGGTACGATAACAGAAATTACCTCGAGCATCGGCATTGCGGCTTTTCCCGAACATGCAGCCTCAGCTGCAGAGCTTATCGATAAGGCCGATAAAGCGTTATATGCCGCTAAAGAACAGGGTCGAAACAGAGCAATAGTTTTTCAAGAATGAGGTTAAAAGCAGATGCTGCAAAAGACAAAAATATCGACAATTGCAGAGAGAAACAGAATAATCGAAAGAATTATTGAAGCGATCATCTCGAGAAACAGTTTTCTTCTCGCAGGGCACGAAAATCCCGATGAAGATTGTATAGCTTCTATGGTCGCCTTTGCTCTCTTACTAAGCAAGTTCGGGAAAACCAACTACCTGCTTATCTGTTCTGAAGTCCATACCAACTTTCACTATCTATTGAATATCTGTAAGCACAATTCCATAGAGCTTATCACCGACTGCGGGAAACTACCTGAAAATATCGATACCGCTGTTGTTCTCGATACCCCGAAACCTTCTATGGTAATGGAAAAAAAATTACTGCGCCCTCTGTTCACATCAGCATCACTTCTTGTTATCGAGTTGGACCATCATCTCGGTGCAGACAGCGGATATATCGGGGACGAAGGATACCGTCTGGTGACCGAAGCATCTTCTACCTGCGAGCTTATCGGACTGCTCACTTTCAAACTGGGGAAATATGAAAATATCCTCAAAAAATATCAAATCGACAATCTCTTTTCTAGAAATTTTGTTCTCGCTGTATTGACCGGAATCACCGGCGATTCAAAGATGGGGAAATATTTAAAATCTGAAAAGGAAAAGTGGTTCTATAACCTCTTCAGCAGTGTGTTCGATGAGATGCTTGTCAAAAAAACGTTCGAGGGGACTTCCAACTTTTCCAATATGGATGAGGTGTACAAAGAACTCGTTAAGTTGTCCGATAAAGAAGAAGCCTGTTTTACCTTTATGATCGGCCGCCAAGAAAAATCCCGCTTTATCCATTACGTTGCTCTCGACAGTGACCGTTCGGATTATCTCTTTACGCATTTTGACCAGGATACCATTATAACCATGGCCAGGACTGTGGCGGACAACCTCGCGGAACAAAGCAGATATTTGAGTCTGGTCGGGTTTTATGATCCCCCGGAGGTTTCGGACCTCGTTCAATTTCGTATGCGCAGAAGCGAGCATTATAAATCATTCGATCTGCGTACTATTATTTCCCATTTCAATATTGAAAACGGCGGCGGTCATGAAGGCGCAATCGGTTTCCGGATACCTCGCAGCAAAATAAATGATTTTAATGCGTTTATACAAGAACTGATTTCAGGCGCTGAAGAAATTGCGGCTCATCTTCTCAGGTAAGACAGCTCCTGCGGCAAAACGATATTGTTCCCGAACTTGTCCTCTCCGTAGCCGTTTTCAGCAAGGACTTTGATGTCATTCAATGCACGATTATCACCGCGAAATGTTATGGAGAGATCGCTGTTAACGTCCATTTTGGCAATAGACATAAAATGTTTAATGCATCTGCTGGCAAGATCGGTCATTGTCTCCCCCTCAAAGGGTTGGATATCTTCGAAAGGAAGATGACTGTCATAGAGAATAATCTCGTTCTCGTTCATCAATTGAAGAAAAAGATACTGCAAATCCTGTTTTCTTTTTTCTCTGTCTTCAGGGACAGGCATTTGCAATTCCGTTCTTTTCCGTAAAACATCTCCTATGTACCGCCTCTTTATCGCATTGATCTGCTCATTTGCCCGGAAAAGCTCCAACGTCACACCGGCATTATATTCTCTTCCGTCAAAACACATCTTTACCGTACTTCCGTAGTGGGCGACGATTTTTGCAATGAGGGTAGAAGGACGAACGTGAAAGCCGCGGTAATTGGGAATAGGTGCTGTAATCTCTTTTTCCTGAGAGTAGGTCTTGATCATAGATCTGCACAAATGCATAGCAGAATCCATATAAATCTTTGCGTAGTGGAGAAAATACTCATACAGCGTTTCGAGTAACTCCTCCTCCGAAAGAGGGAGTTTTAATTCAGCAAACGTGCGTCGGCTCAATTTGCTCATATGCCGTATATAGTAATGGACAATATCTGTGGCCATCTGCAGCATATGATAAATAACACTGATATGGCCGCGAAGGTAGGGAAGATTTCGGTTTTGAATTTCCATGTCGGATTCGAAAATGTATGTATCATACAGTGACTGAAGGTTGTGAAACCGTGATTCAACGAATCGGCATTTCTCTTCGTTTACAGTCGAAGGGATACAGGATTCATAATCACAGCTTTCCCTGTATTTCAATACCTCTTTTACGGTCCGTTCCTCGGAGAGATTGAGAAATTGGGTGGCAAGATATACGACCGTCTCCCCTATCTTATACACGTGCCGGACATTTCGATCTGCAGGAAGCATAATCGGGTACCGCTGTTCGTCGCACCGTTCAAAGCCGGCGCTTATATTCGGATCATAGATTCCGCACCGTTTGGCCTGATCAATCATCGATTCGCTGATAGCGATAATACCTTTTTTAAGCTTTTTGAGTACTTTTTTCGTATCGCCCCTAAAATCCTCTTCGACATCGAGAAGTTTATACCGATGTGCGGATTTTTGAACGTGAAATAAATTGTAATTGACTGCGGAGAACAGCTTTTCAGCTGCTACCACTTCCCGAAACGGGAACCATTTTTCATTTTTTTGAGCACCGTACCCGTCGACGAGCTCTTCCATACTGGTTGCCTCGGTGTTGAGTTTTCTCAAATATTCAGAGCACGGAAACGCACGGTTTTTGCGGGATTTAAGTGCAAAACGGCAAAGCTGAAACATGGGGACTGCCCGTCGCTGAATCTGCTGTTCTATTGTTCTAATTCTCTCACCGTTTTTATCCGGAATTTCAGTAACGGCCTTCTTTCCCAATTTCCTGCTAAACATCAAAATCTCTTATTTCTACACTATACCGTGATTGTGAATGAATATCAATATTTATTCTTTTGCTTTGACTTCCTGTGCCTGGATCGCTGTTATGACCACTGTATTAACAATATCGGGAATAGTACACCCCCTGCTTAAATCATTGACCGGGTATTTCAGCCCCTGCAGTACGGGCCCTATCGCCACAACTCCTGCTGAACGCTGCACAGCTTTATAGGTGTTATTTCCCGTATTGAGATCGGGGAAAATAAAGACTGTTGCTTTACCGGCAACAGCACTGTTCGGCATTTTTGTTTTTGCAGTCTCTAAATCCACAGCCGTGTCATACTGCATGGGACCTTCGATGAGAAGTCCGGGATGCTTTTCTGCAGCAATTTCTTTTGCAAGCCGGGTCGCCTCCCTTACTTTATCGACGTCAGCACCTTTTCCGGACTCCCCTGATGAATAGGAGAGCATTGCAACGATTGGATCGACCCCGAAGGTTTCTGCGGTTTCCGCGGAGCTGATTGCAATTTCTGCGAGTTGTTCCGCACTGGGGTTTGTGTTGACTGCACAATCTCCGTATACCAGTACATTATCGAGACACATGAAAAATATACTTGAAACAATCGAGCAATCGGATTTTGTTTTTATAATTTCGAGAGCTGGTAAAATGGTAGCCCCCGTACTGTGTACTGCGCCGGAAACCATTCCGTCAGCCTGTCGTTTATACACCATCATTGCGCCGAAATAACTAACGTCGCAGAGAGCATCCCGTGCCCTCTCTATGGTCATTCCTTTATGCTTGCGAAGCTCATAATACGTTTGAGCATAATCTTCTAAGTTCTCGGAGTGTTCCGGTTCAATAATCGTAACTTCAGGAATCTCTAAACCGAGTTGCGAAATAGTTTCATGAATGAGTTGGCTGTCACCGAGGAGGGTGATATCTACTACTTCCCGCTGAAGGAGAATATCGGTTGCCTTGAGAATACGTTCATCCTCTCCTTCGGGGAGCACAATATGCTGCTTTTGGGTCTTTGCTTTCTGGAGTAGTTCGAATTCAAACATCTTGGGTGTGACAATTCCCGTCTTCGTAGTTACCACCTGTTCGCCGAGCCCAGGTACATCTACATGCTGTTCGAACAGCGCCAATGCCCGGGATATTTTTTCTTCGTCATGAGGAGATATCTTGGAATGGATCCGGCTCGCTTTCAATGCCGCGGGAAAGGTGTTTTCTTCTACACTCATAATGGGGACCATGCGAGGAAACCCTTTTATTAGGTTCCACACAGGGGGTTCCGGATTCAACCCTCCGGTAAGCATGAGCCCCGAAATGGTTTCGGTAGTCCTCGAAGATGCGATGGCGAGACAGGCAACGATAACATCGGAACGGTCTCCCGGGGTGATAATCATCGCCCCGTAATCGATCCGGGTGAGGAAATTTCGCAGTTGCATAGCAGCGACTGTGAAATTGAACACATGCCGGTTTAACTGTTCCTCTCCATACAAAACTTTCGCGTTCATAAATTTGGCAACCTCTCCCACGGTGGGTTTGCCGAGAAACTCCTCATCCGGTATAACATAGACGAGCTGCTCTTTGGTAAATCCTCCCTCCCGCATCTGGCTGATGAGGTTGTTCTTTTCTTTCGGGTCGAGGCGGTTTACTATTGTTGCTATGGTTTGACATCCCATCTCATTGAGCGAATCGAGCGCGAGTTCTATCGCATGGACGATACCTTCGGGACTCCTCTGATAGGCATTTGCTACCAGTAAAACCGGAGAACCGAGGTTTTTACTCAACTCGCCGTTTATGTCAAACTCAAATGCAGCGGAAGAGGAGGCAAAATCCGTGCCCTCGCAGAGAATGAAATCGAACTGCTCTTTGAGGGTATTATATTTACTAATAATTCCTTCGAGCAGCTCTTCATCCTTTCCTACCGAGATAAGACGGTTCGCTTCTTCGGCTGTATAACCGTACATCTGCTCATACGGGGTATCAAGGTTGAAATATGTAGCTATGAGATTTATATCTGCATCACGCTCCCCGCTTGCAGGATCACTAGTGATAATCGGTCTGAAAAAGCCGACACGGTTTATTTTCCGTACAAGCATTT
The DNA here is from genome assembly GCA_964594055.1 of uncultured Spirochaetales bacterium. Classification (GTDB taxonomy): domain Bacteria; phylum Spirochaetota; class Spirochaetia; order SPDA01; family CAZJBZ01; genus CAZKZZ01. Next base: position 11,045 of record CAZQKT010000008.1, on the reverse strand, counting down.
CCATTACCCCGAGGGATACAGCTGATTTACCGCTTTTGGCCTCGGTGCCTGTAATATATATATTATTTGCCATTACGTTCTTTCCTCCTGCCGGTAATAATAGAACAGATAAACGATCAGTACAATTGCAAACCAGAAAAATATGGATTACCTTGAAGTTCCGATCATAATTCTTTATTATTTTTTACAATAGAATGGTTCTAAAAAATCGCCTACCTGCTGATTACAACGAATTACTCAATGATGCCTTTTACATCAATATTATCCGCTCGAAGTGGTACGGAATAGCCCTCTTTGTCGGCCACCTGTTTCTACTCGCAATTGACCTGAAAAGATTGGCAGACGGGATACTGGACACCCATGAAGGGTATCGGTATCTTTTTTATCTGCACATTATCCTCGTGTGCGGATTGGGGTTTTTCCTTCTCTTTCTCTATCTTTTCAAGCTTTCCGGTCCCGGAGAAATAAACCGATTTCATATTCTCTATTTCTCTTTTTTCATTTTTTTCATTCTTTTCCTCTCCGCTTCGATCTCTTCAATCGACCAGCTGATTCACGGCGAAATAACTGTTTATATCATCGCAATCTTAGGGATCGCGGTTGCTACATACCTCCCGCTTCTCTACCGAATCGTTATCTTTACTCCTTCTCATGTTCTGCTGTTGGTAGGAGTAACCTATTTTCAGGATAATCCGGATATTCTCACCGGGCATTATATCAACTGCAATCTTGTTTTCATCCTGGCAATGATACTCTCCCAAATCTTATTTACTACCTATATAAAAGGGGTAAGAGACAAAAAAAAGATCATTGATCAGCAGCTATTTTTAAAGCGGATGAGTAATGAGGACAGCCTTACCGGACTCAACAATCGACGGTATATCGATACAAGATTGATAGAAGAATGGGAGCGGGCGAACCGATATAGCCGGAATTTCTCCGTCGTTATCGGAGATCTCGATTTTTTTAAAAAGATAAACGACTCATTCGGACATACTGTCGGAGATGAGGTCCTCAAGAAAATCGCCCGGATTATGAAAGAAACTATCAGAATTGTTGATTACGCAGCACGGTATGGGGGAGAAGAGTTTCTGCTGTTGTTCCCCGAAACAGGCAAGACTACCGCCTACGAGATCTGTGAAAAAATCCGCCGCTGCATCGTTGATCATGAGTGGAATGCGGTTACAACCGGACTCACAGTTACAATGAGTTTCGGGATAGCTGATTTCCGCGAAACCGAGGACCTTGATTCTCTTACCAATTTAGCAGACAAGCGCTTGTACAAGGCAAAAGAGCTCGGAAGAAACCGCACCTGCCGGGAGTAAACCGAATTAACCATAATTCCTTTACCCGCATTCGATTATCCTATAAGATCATCAATGGAAAGTCAGTACTTATTTTTCATAATTTTACATCCGAAGGGTTACTGCATGGAAAAACCTATGGAAAAACCGAATGTTTTGATTACCGGTGGAGCGGGATTCTTAGGCAGGCGTCTGATAGAAGAGCTCATCGATCAAAACTCCTCGTTGACTCCGAGCTCGATCACCGTACTCGACATTCGCTCCGCGCCTCGGGGACTTCCTGCCGGAGTTGATCATATCACTACAGACATACGTGATTTTGCCGGAGTGAAAAAAGCGTGCAGGAATATCGATATCGTTTTTCACTTAGCTTCTTTTGTGGACTGGGGGACCCATTCTACAAAAGAAGTGATGTCCATCAATGTCGACGGCACAAAAAACATAATTCGCGCATGTGATGAGAACGGAGTTACCATACTCGTATACACCAGTTCTTTAGATGCGATTTTCAGCGGGAGACCGACAGTCGATATCGATGAAAGTATCGAATATCCGAAGCGGTTTCCCAACGTGTATTGCCGGAGCAAAGCGGAAGCAGAAGCATTGATCAGCAACATAGACAAATCGAAACTACGTGCGGTTACGCTAAGACCGGCGGACATTTTCGGAGAGGGAGACCCGTTTCACATCGGAGCACTCATGAACATGGCAGAGAAAAACTTTTATGTACGAATTGGAAATGGGACCCATAAAAGCCAGCATGTCTATGTCGGTAATGCCGCCTATGCTCATATACTTGCTGCAAAGGCGCTTCTGGAGGGAAAAACGGAGCTGCACGGCCGGAAATATTTTATTACCGACGGCCCCCCGTCCAACTTCTTTACTTTTTTCGATTCACTACTAACCGGAGCAGGATATACGCTCAAGCCCGAGAACGTTTGGATTCCGGGGTGGCTCATGTACACTGCCGGAACGATTAACGAGATTATAGCGTTTCTTGTCCGCCCCTTCTACCGGTATAATCCAAAGGTAAGCAGATTTGCCGTCACATACACCTGTACTGATTTTACGTTTACATCGAAGCGGGCGGAACAGGATTTCGGTTTTATTCCGAAGTACAGCGAAGAGGAAGCGTATAAACGGACCGTGGAGTTTTATTCCTTCAAAAAAACTGATTGAAACAGTATGATAGACAATTTTTACATATTCCGGTAGACTGAGCTCCACATGGCGGATTCGAAGTATTTCATTACGTACAACCATATCCACAAAACAATAAAAAAATTAGCAACCAAAATACAACAGTCCCAGTTCGAGCCCAATGTTATTGTTGCCATCGGTACAGGCGGTTTTATTCCTGCCCGGATACTGCGCACCTTTATCAATAAGCCGATACTGACAGTCGGTATTGCTTATTACGATATGAACAACAAACCTTCCGAATCACCGCGAAAGATCCAGTGGATAGACGAAGTCGAAAAAAAATTGACGGGAAAAAAAATTCTCTTAGTCGATGAAGTCGACGATTCGAGAGTTACCCTAGAGTATTGTCTCCGAGAGCTATTGAGCCACGACCCGGCCGAAATCGCAGTGGCAGTCCTCCATAACAAATTAAAAGAGAAGCGCGGTTCGATTCCGGATACTGTTTCCTACTATTTTACAGGAGAAGAGATGGAAGACAAGTGGGTCTGCTATCCTTGGGATGCAATCGATATAGACGAACAGGAAATTTCCGCCGGCGTATGATTACTGCAGATTATTGTGAGAATTAGGTAAATAGAATGAAAAAGTACTGCCTTTGCCCAACTCGCTTTCAACCTGTACCTCGCCGCCGTGGACCAGAGCTATGTGTTTGACTATGGACAGACCGAGGCCGGTCCCTCCCTGCTCTCTGCTTCTTGCTTTATCTACACGATAAAATCGCTCAAATATTCGACCGATGCTGGATTTGGGGATTCCCCTGCCCTGGTCCGCTACCGCGATTTCTACCTTTTTCTGCTCCGGTAGAAGAGAAATTGTAATAGCAATTCTTCCCGGCTTGTCACTGTACTTAATTGCGTTTTCGAGAAGATTGATAATAGCCTGCTCGATAAGCCGCTCATTGACAACCACCTGTGCGTCCCCGTTGCTTTTCATAACGATGTCGAGGTTTTTCTCCTCAGCCTCTATTCTGCAAGCTTTGACTGCGTCCTCTACCAATGTTGTTACTGAAATCTGTTTTTTCTCAATTCCGATTTCCGGAGACTGTTCTAATCGGGATATAATGAGTAGATCGTCAATAATAAAGCGGAGCCTGTCGGTTTGGTTTTCGATAATACTGAGAAACTGTTCAGCTTTTTCCCGATCATCTATCGATGTTGTTCTCAAGGTCTCGACGAAACCTTTGATCGAAGTGATTGGGGTCTTCAACTCATGAGAAACATTCGCTATGAACTCTTTCCTGACTCTTTCTAACAGCTTAAGCCGGGTGACATCATTGAGGACGAGAAGAACACCATACTCCGATTGGCTATTCAAAGGAATCCGTGAACCATGGACCTGAAGATATATAACATCACTTTCAATTTTCTTCACTCCGATCCTATACATCGAAATGAATGTTTCCTGCAGTGCTTTCCCCGTCAAAATATCAGAGGCAAATTGGTACAGATCGGTATTTCTAAAAACATCCAAAACCCCTTTGTCTGCAATATCGGAGAGGTTCTCACCGAGCAGTGTCTCTCCGGCTCTATTGACCGTCCTAATGCAGAGATGCTGATCTAATAAAATAACTGCTTCGGACATACTAGCCAGGATAACATCCTGCTCATCACTTTTTCTCATAACTGTATTCATCAGTTTCGCCAGATTAAAAGACATCTCGTTCATTGTCGAAGAAAGCAGAGCAATCTCGAGAGGTCCATCGACATAAGTTTTATAATCGAGGTTTCCTTTCGTATATTCTTCCGCTGCCCGTCGCAGTTCGGCGACAGCTCGATTAATATGCTGGACGGACAACAAACTCACAGCAGTTAAACTCAAAAAAATAAGTACACCGCTTATAATAAAAGTGGCCGATAAATTTTCAGCTATTTCAAAAGCGGGTTCAACCGGGATCGAAAGTCTGAGAAAGCCCTTCTCTTCGGGACCAGCCTCATCATATACAAGAAATGCCGCGTAGAGAAAATGCTTCTGCTCCGTCGAACTGAACCTCATGGAGACACCGGGATTCTCGCGGTCCGCAGCAACTATCTCCGGTCTGAGATTGTGGGGGCCCGTTTCACCAGGATCGTTGCTCGAGTCAGCTAGAACCGTACCATCAGGCTGTATGAGTGTAATTCTGAATTGAGATTCCGATGTTGCTTGAGTTACATAATGTTGTGCCTGGTGCTGATCGGCCATAATGGCGGGATCAACTGTTTTCACTAACAAGTTTCCCGCTTCGAGCAGCATCATCTTGTTCTGTTCAATAAATGATTGTTTTGTTTTGCTCTGCAAAATTATGGTAAGTATCAAAAATCCAATACATACGATGATGAGAAGGTATGCATAGTGCCGGAAGAACTTTCTGTTTCGTATCATCATTGAAACGATAGTACGGTCTCTCTGTGATAATTGCAACAATAAAAGCACTATAATCGCGCCCCTATAATCTTGCTCATAGATACTATTTTTGCTATATTCACATTGTCATACCGGAGGTTGTTATCACAAATAGTCCTCAAGCAGAGTAGACAAGCCTGCTTCGGAGGAAGGGACCCGACTGTGAGAAGAACTATTAGTATCGTGTTACTCTGTATCGTTGCTACGGCTACTACCCTCCATGCTGAGCAGCTTGTAATCCGTGTTTTAGACAGAGATATCGAGATTCCTCTAGAAGGGGTACGCATCGTAGAGACCCAAACCGGTAAAGAGACGTATACCGATGCTTCCGGGGAGGCCACCCTCGTTTTTGATCTTCCGGGCGAACGGGCCGTTATTGTTGCAGAACTCATCGGATATGAAGATAAAAAAGTACTGGTAAAAGATTTCGATGCACCCCTGGTTATAGAGATGATAATGGAAGGGGTCTTGGTGGGAGAAGAATTGGTAATCGAAGCTGAAGCGGCCGGGGAGACCGATGCGGAAGTCGGCGTCTCAACGGTAATTGAAAAAGAAGTCATTGAATCGTCCGCTAAAATGGGCATTATCGAAGATGTAATAAATGCTGTAAAACTACTCCCCGGTGTCAGTTACAGCGGTTCATTCGGTACTTCCCTTTCCGTGAGAGGAAGTGCGCCGGATGGAGTTACTGCAGTTATGGACGGCTTTGTCGTAAAATACCCGTATCATTGGGGCGGAGCGTTCTCTATTTTCAATCCGAATATCGTCGAATCCGTAAAGTTTTCTACCGGCATTTTTTCCGCAAAATACGGGCAGGCGACCAGCGGGATACTCGATGTAACCACTGTTACTCCCAACGAAGGATTCAAATATCAAACGATCTTCTCTACATCGACGTTCGAGACTTTTCTACAGGTCCCTTTCGGAAAACAGAACCAGTTCGGGATTTTTGCCGGGGCACGGCTTACCAATTATGATTTTACCCTCACTGTCCTTGACGCCGGCGCAGACCTGTTCAACGATCAGACCCTTAAAGAACTGCTCTCCGGCTTTTCCCGCGCTCCGTATATCTACGACTTTTATTTTAAAACCAACTACAGACCCGCCGATAAAATCGAGTGGTATATAAACGGATTTTGGGGCAATGACGGTGTAAGCAGTGCTTTCGATGATATCGATATAGATTTCAGCACCGAAGTCTCGTACAACTTCGATTTCAAGTACTACAATACGGACCTTTTCGCGAACACCGGTATTCAGTTTCTCCCTACAGATAATCTCCTTATTCACCTTCTCGGCGGATACGAATATTGGAAATCAGACATAGACGGATTCATAGAAGAGTTCGGCACCCATTTTTACAGCGATGCGTTTCTCGAGGAGTACGGATATCTCGTCCCCCCGGGTGAAGACAGTTTTTTTGTCAGCACCGAATCGGAGTTCGAAAGCAACGTCATCAAACACGGCCTCCAGGGGAGTCTCGATCTGGATTTTACACCGTCAGAGCGGGTACTGCTGCAGGCGGGGGTAGGAACGTATTTCGATATTACGGACAACACCGGTTCCGGAGAGTTCTGGTCCGTCGAGTATGATGACGATTTTCCTGTGTATCGAAAAACGGGGTTCGAAAATGAGGCGGAAGACAACAAACTGCTCACCTCTTTTATCTATGCAAACTCTTCTATTTTTTTAGTACCGGACCTGCTCGAGATGGAAGCGGGGGTCAGGCTGGACCACAGCTACCTCATGGGCGCGGAAGGTTATGATCTAAACACCTACCCGGTTCTCGGACCGAGGCTCCGCTTTACGGTCACCCCGCCGTGGGAAGGCCCTTTTTTCAAAAAGCATGTTTTCAGTGCGGGGGTAGGACTATTCTCCAAGACCCCCTTTGAAGCAAACGAGATTTCAGAAAATATGGGGCTCGAGGATTTTGATGTTGCCATGCCGAAAACAGTGATGACCATTATCGGGTGGGAAACCGGTCTTGCTGCCGGATTCCGGTTTAAAATCGAAGGCTACTATAAATATATTTTCGACAGATTCTATACGAACTCTGTACTAGATGAGAAGACCGGATTACAGGAAGATATTATACACAACGACGGCATCGGACATGCAGCGGGATTCGATCTTATCTTGGACAGGCGGACTTCCCGATATTTCGACGGCCTGTTGAGTTATTCATTTATTTTTGCCCGGTATCTCGATCCTGAAACCGACGGCATCGAAGATACTTCGGACCCCCGCGGGGAATGGTACTATCCGTCATTCCATCGGTTCAATACATTGAATCTCTTAATCACTAGTAAACCTGCTGCTTGGGTCACCTTTACCACGAAACTCAGTTTTGCCACCGGTATACCGAGATTGGAGTACGGCGATACGGAGATGTTTGTAGGATATTTTGAAGAGCCCGACGGGACTACGACGATTGCCGAGATGTATTCCCGCCGATCGTATTATTCCGATACACTTCGCACAAATTTTGCACTCCCCCTCGATATCAAGGTCTCGTTCCACAACTACTTTAAAGATTCGAAACTGGAGTGGGAGTTTTATCTTGCAGTCGAAGATGTTCTCTCGCCTCTGCTCTATGAGCTCCTCCCCGAGGACGATGTCGATACGAACCTCTGGAGTGGAGAGGACCAGGAATCGCCCTCGTCTTCATTTTCGATCCCCATCCCGAGTATCGGATTCAGGCTCTCGTTATAAGTGAGGAGAAAGATGGGCCGCAATAACCAAAGACAAAACAAAAGAAACTGCAGCACGCTTGAAAGAATCGGTGCGGCATTCGTTTTCTCGCTTATCTTTTCCGTGGTACTTTCCGGCTGTGCAACTGTTACAGAGAAACTAAACGCAGTAGAACCTGCTGATATCGCAACGTTTACCGTTAAAAAAGACAAAGCCGGAGAGCTCCGCGGGCAACTGAGCTCCCCCCTTCTTCCGGGAGCAACTTTTCACGGCGATGTAACGGTAAAAGAGAATATATATATTTTTTATATTACTACAGTACGGTTTTTTGCAAACTGGCCGAACGGATGGACGGAAGGCATATATGAAGCATCCGGTACCTACACTTTTGAAAGACAAGAAGCAAACCGGCAGGAGGGTTATCTGCTCACAGTCGAAGACCCATTTACACTATGGAATATAAAAAGCGGGGCGCTCCGGTACTTCGACACCTATTTTAGGGGCGACGATGGATTGAGTAGAGTAAAAAACAGAATAGACCGAATCGAGGAGACTACACGTTTTCTCAAAGATGAAATGAAACGCCGAATCTGGTATTCTTCGAAAGAATATTCAGAACGTATTGCTCCGCTCCTTTTTCCGGAAGCGAAACGGAAGTTTGCACGTCAAAACGGCCTTTTTCAATCATGCCGGGAAGAGTGCTGTAAAGAGATGGTACCGGGTGCCGGAATACGATGGTGTACCGGGTATTCGGAAAAGCTGCTTCCGGAGAACCTCATTCCATTGAGAAACAGCGGCACGATGTGGCGCGATTGGGAAGAAGCAGGTAAGCTCTGGTACACCATAAGCAATCTTGAATATGTACTGCATACACTTTTCGATAAGGCCCGTTTACGTGAAGGAGGATGATACAGTGTCGTTAAAAGAGTTCGTTTTAATGGGAGGATGGGCCATGTGGCCGTTGCTGTTCTTCTCGGTTGCTACGATCAGCATTATCATCGAGAAAACCGTCTCTCTTCTCATTCATAACTTAAAAGTTGATGATATACACAAAAGAGTTCTGCAGAATATAAACACGGGTGATCTCGAGAATGCTGCCGGGACCTGCAGGGGATATTCGAAGAGAAAAGTGGGGGCCCCTATTTTTTTGGCGGGCATCACAGTAGCCCCGCTCGGAGAGGCCCGAATGGAACGGGCCATGGAGACTGAAGCGGCCGACAGGATCGGAGCTTTAGAGAGCGGTTTCAATCTGCTGATTGCCTTAGGGTCTATCGCACCGATTACCGGGTTTCTAGGGACTGTCTCCGGAATGATCGGCGCATTCAAGGCCATTGCAAACGCGGCCGACGTCAATGCCCAGCTCGTAGCAGGGGGGATATTTGAAGCACTCATCACTACCGCCTTCGGACTTGCCATCGCTATTGTCGCCATAACCGGCTACAACATTTTTACCCATATTGTAGACAAGTTTGCAGCAGAAGTCGAAAAATCGGGAAGCGAAATCATAACAGGTATCCTTCTTTCAAAGCACAACAGTGCAGCACAGGCAGAGTAAAACCGAAAACCGATGCACATTAAGACGAAAAGAAGAAAGAGAATCGATATTGCCGAATCCGGCGCATTGAGTGATCTCGCTTTTCTGCTCATTATTTTTTTTATCGTTATCGCCGTCTTTACGATAAACACAGGTTTTGTTTTAGGACTGCCTCGTAAGGACTCCACAAAAACAGTAAACGTTGAAGATATTTTAAAAATCACCCTCCGTGAAAACGGGACCCTCGAGTACAACAACGATAGAATCACCACAAACGATCTTCAAACGATGCTATCCCGACGTCTCGCTGTACGGCCGAACATGACGCTTTTTTTAACGATTCACCCGATGACCCCCTATCAAAACGTAGTAGATATTATTGAGTTCGTGAGAAAAAACGAAGTTGAAAACTTTTCTTTCCGTATGCTGGAGGGACAGTGAACATTTCGAGAAAAAAGCGCAGAAACCCGCTCGTCCCGATCAACTCGATGTCGGATATCGCCTTTCTTCTTCTTATTTTTATCATGCTCATCTCCCTTATCAATTACAGACGGGAGATAAAAATCGATTATCCGGAAGCAGAAAACCCCGAAGTGACCCAGGAAGATAAAAACCTTGAAATATGGATCGATAGAAACGGTACAGTTTTTTATAAAGGTAAACAGATTTCAATTGGTAATGTCGAAGCCGTTATTGCAGAAGCGGTCGCAGATGATCCCTCTGTCAGGATCCATGTAATCGCCGATAGAAATACGCCGTATAAACATGTAGATGCCGTGTTTGAAATATTAAAACTGCTGCAGCACCGTGCAGTCTCCCTCGTTGCCGAGGAAGCCTCCCCATGAACGCATCCCGAATTGTAAAGCTAATTATTTTACTCATAACTGTAGGCATCCATGTGGTAGTCATCTTTACCATCACCGTAAAAACCAGTGAGAAAAAAGAGAGAGAAGATACCACAATTTTTAAAATCGTAGATCTTAAAGAATACACACCCCCGCCTCCGGAACCGGAAAAAGAGGAAGAAAAAAAAGAGGAAAAAATAGAAGTACCCCGGCAGGAAAAGGTAACGGAAGAGGTACTAGAGACCGAAAAAGAGGTAGTTACCGTTGAAGAGCAGACCCCATCGGAAGAATCCGAACCCCGACAGCTACCTGTTCCCGAGCAGGAAGAAATCGAGTATCTTCCCCAGCACAAGATATCAGTATCCCCTGAAATGCCCACAGAAGAAATAAGGAAAAACATCACGTATCCCGAACTTGCCCGCAGACAGAAGATCGAGGGGGTTGTCTTTCTCGAGCTCTATATCGATCAGTATGGAGAAATTAGAAACATAGTGGTACTCAAAGACCCCGGATACGGGCTTGCAAAAGCTGCACTAGAAGCGCTGAAAGGTTTGACCGTCGCCCCCGCACAAGCCAACGGGATACCGGTCGCGGTGAGATTTCGGTATCCGATCCGGTTTTCTATCAAATAAAATATGTAAATAATCCCTCTACATAATTTTTGTAAAATCCTGAAGCAGCAGCCGGTTTATCTCCGTTTTATAGAGTGATGGAAAGAAACCGGGACACGCAATTGCCGGACCCGCTCTTTGTGGCGGCAAAACACCATTTTGGAATAGAGTATCTTTTTCCGTTCCAGCGGCTTGCAATAACCAATATCCTCGAAGCTGCCGATGTGGAGACCGACGAATTCTCTTCTTCGATACGTGATACAAAACCGCACCAGATTATCATTCTTCCAACAGGTGCAGGGAAATCCCTTATCTTTATGCTCCCCTCAGTCTTGCTTCCCGGCCCAACCCTCGTCATCTTTCCGCTGTTAGGGCTCATCTCGGACCAGGCGAGACGATGCAGAGAAGCAGGAATAGAGGCCGGTATACTTCGGGGCGGCCAGAGCAAAGAGGAGCGGGATACGGTGTGGCGGGGGCT
>CAZQKT010000007.1:16307-50240 GCA_964594055.1 uncultured Spirochaetales bacterium | reverse complement strand
ACGGTGGTAAACCCGCATATTCTCCTCAGTGAACTGTCACTTCGTAAACGCTGCAGGAGAGCGGAACTTGCATCGATTCCCAGAAACGCCTTCGCCGGAAAGGCCCTGATAATCGGCATATCATGGTGGGGCTTGCGGCCTCTGCCTTTGTAAATTCTTTCGAATTGCGGAATATACTCTTCTATTACACGCAGCATCGCAAGAAACGCACGGTGCTCTTCGGTCAGGTATTTTTCAAATACATCCTGAATTTCAAAGCTGATGGGAAAAAGGATCTGTGCTAAGCCTGAGGATTTCTGTTATACTCTTCATGGATAGGGGTCCCTCCTCCTTCAGATGTTTTTTTGTCAATCTCATCTTACAGGATTATGGATTCCCTATCCATTAATTTTACCCAAAAAAAATCGAGCTTTTATCGATATGGGTGAAAAATCACATCAAGCCCGATTTTTGCAAGAAGCACACCTATCAGTCTTTGTTAGAATTTTTAAAAGAAAAAAAAACGGAAAGTGCAACGGGATTTTTTGCAGATAATGTCCCGCGGGTACCCAAAGTTAGGACCACTTGCTCTGCAAGTGCTTGCCATAAAATCTCTGATTTTATGGTCGACAATTTAGGCGGAGCGTAGCAGAGCCGGGTACTCGCTGTTATCGGAAGTTTCTGCTATCACCGGAATGAATGCTTTGATATGTATTCTAACGCTGCGTGTGTCAAGAATCCTGATCTGGTTTCTCCTTCTATGTGTGCGAAATTATCTATCTTTGAAAGCAGTTTCTCTGAAATTGTGATATTGATACGCTTTACATTATCAGAAAGTTTATTCATATCAATTTCGCAGAGCATCCATATGTAATTCGGCTTATTAAAGGTCTTTTTCAATTCTTCTACATGTGAAGGAGGCGGTACAATTTCCTCATCCATTAGTAACCCCTCAATATGTGTAAGTATTGCCTCTTCTGCATTCAAAATTGCTTCATCAACTGTTGCTCCAGCGGAAAAACAACCCTGGAGATCTGGAACAGTGACACCATAGTCTGAAGTTTGCTCTTTTTCTATAAAAATAGGGTATCTCATCTGTACTCCTGTCAATTAGTTTAGCAGAAATTTCCGATAACCCATCGGTGCAATTTGTATAGCAAACTGCAAACAACAACCTGTAAAACAGCTGGCCCCGTCACTTCAGGGAACCGATATCCAGATAGCGCACGAACTTCTCCTGGCGAGGAACACCGTGCCCATTCCTGTGACCCGCCTGTTCTGCCCGCTGTATCCGTAGTTCCTGTAATCTTTTTATCTGTGCGCAAAAGCCCGGCCGCCGCGCATTATAACGCTTTTGCCTCGATGCGCTGCAGCGCCCAGAGAGTGTACTTGCGCACCCGTTTTTCAGGATCGTTTTGCAGCTCTTCGAGGATCTCCTTGCCTGTTTCGGTATTGAGTGTTTCGAGTGCCTTAGTCACATTGACCCGGACCTCCTCGTCCGGATCACGTGCCGCGAGGACGATCCCCCGAAAGGCGGCCTTCGTGCCGATAAGAGAGAGGGTCTCCGCTGCCTGCCGCCGGACCGCCGGATCTCTGTGGTTGAGCTTCCGGATGATGCTCTCCACGTAGCCCGTACTCTCGAGTATCTCATTGAGATACGTCCTCAGGGAGGCGATATCTTCCTCGAGGAGCTCGCGCATCACCTCTTCACCGCTCTGCCCCATCTGCTTGAAGACCTCGGTGAGGATGTCACGCAGTTTCGGACTTGCGTCCTTCATCTGTTCGACCAAATAGGTGAGCTCCGGTTTCGATATTTTCCCACGCAGCGCAGAGACAATAGGCTCTTCGAGATCCTCCTGTTCGGTTGCCGCGGCAATAAGAACGTCGATCGCTTTTTTCGATTGTGATGCTCCGAGGCCTTGCAGTGCAGCACGTTTTACCGGTTCCACTTCGTTTTCGTCTGCTAAGATATCGGTAAACGTTTTCAGTTTCGCGTCACTTCCGTATGTGCCGAGCGCGCGGGCAGCTTCGGTGCGCACACGAACGACCGGGTCGCGAAGCATGTCTGCAGCCTGGTTGAGTGATCGGGTGTCCCCGTATTCGGCAAGCGACCAGATAGCTGCTATCCGCACATCGGGGTCGGAGTCCCCAAGAGCGGCACGGACCTGTTTTAAAAACTCCTTCTTCTCCGTGGCGGGAAGGGCCGAGATGAGAGCGGCCCGTACCTTTGCATCGGGGCCGTCTAAGAGCTCCGTTACCCGTTCGTTGAACGTTTTGCCGGTAAAACCGGCCAGTTCTACGGTAAAGTTCCTCTGTTCAGGTCCGGGAAGAATGGGAAGGTGTTCGAGGAGAAATTGGAGAAGGTACGGTTTTTTCGAAGCGAGCAGAACGCGCAACGCGCGTAAACGGACCGTGTAGCTGTAATTCTCCCTTCCCGAGCGGATAATATCGATCATTCTCCCGATACCGGACTCGGAAGGAAGCTTTTTTATTGCAGTGATCAATTCTTCGTCAAAACCGGTATCCTCTTCGAGGAGAAGGTCGAACAGTACTTTCCGTGTTTCTTGTTCTCCCCGGGGAGGCAGGTGGGCGAGTATCGCTTTACAATCTTCAGCATCGGTTCTGCGGTCCCACAGCTCTACGGCGGCGCGCTCAAAACTGTTCTGCCTGCCCCGCTTTTCTACCGCCTCGAGGACCGCATCGCGGACTTTACTGCGTTCAGGGGTGTCCCGCTCTATTGCTACTGCTTTTTTTAGAGACGGCGCAATAAGCGTGCCGTCTCCGTAGCGGGAGAGGATTCGCCCGCCTAAAAAAAGCTGTTCATGAGAAGGAGAATCTTTGAGTACTGAAAGATAGCCGGTCACCGCCACTTCGGCGGATTTTTTAAGGAGGTCTTCACTCCGCTCGAGGCCTTTCCTGTCTCCGAAATCGGCTTCTGCAAAGAGCCTCTCTAGTGTGCCCGTTTTTTGTAGATAACGGGCCGCGGAAAGCCGGTGTTCGAGGTCCTCCGATTCGAGAAAATGAAGGGCGAGGTTTTCATCGACCTTTGATTCAGTATCGAGTAGCTCGAGGACATGAAACGCCTGTACATCGGAGAGCTCACCTGCTTCGAGAGCATAGGTGTCTGCAAAATCAGCTACAAGCCGCGTCTTCGCTGCAGTGCGCACTTCCCGCACCGGATCATTGAGGTAGAGTCTTTTACACTCTTCGTAGAACCGTTCGGTTTCTTCGGGTCTGAAATCCCGGACCACCGTTGCCCGAACCAGAGGATGTGCGTCGTATAGCGCTTCCCACAAAGCGCGTCGGGAGAGATCGTCCTCGTCATGAAGCATTACTTTCACCGAAAAATACCGGGGCGGCCATTCCGGGTCCCCCATCATTTCCCGAATCTCATCGAGCCGGTCGCGAAATGTCTCCAGGGCGAGGCTCCCGTCGAACTCCTCTCCGCGCCCGGAGAGTGCTATGTGGCGGAGGGCCAACAGATCGCGGTCCGATTTGAGCCACTTCTCCAGTTCTTCGGAGAGTTTCGGTTTCTCGAGAGATACGAGAAAACAGGTAAACAGTCCCTTATCGGGAGCGAAGCGGAGGACCCGGCGAAAATCGGCAAACCGTTTTTTCTTCGATAACCGGTCGATCCAGAGCCGGTCGGCCCCGATGGCTTCTATAAGTGGAGCACCGGTTTTCTTAGCAATCTGTTCGATGATATCGGATTTACGAAGAAGCTGCTCGTTAGAATATTTTTCTAGAATTGCTTCCCGGGCTGAACTCGGGTCTTCCGCTACGCGACGCAGCCGTCTGCGAAATATCCAACGAGGCAGAAAAAATGCCGGCACAACAATGATTGCAGCAACTCCAATTACTGCCAATGCAATCGCCCAGAAGGGGACGGTACCTAAAAAATCAAAGAGCCAGTCCATAGTTTTCTCTCCCTTTTTTTACGCGACAAGATCAATAACACTGAATACCCGAAGCGGTTCTTTTTTCCCTTTTACCGTGACCGGTTCCCGCTCTTTTACCTTGAATCGGCCTCCGAGCAGGTCGTAGGTCTTATCGGTTATAACCACCTCTCCGGCCGCGGCGACCCCTTCCAGCCGTGCAGCTACATTTACCGTGTCCCCGATAACCGAGTAGTCCATCCGCCTGCTGCTGCCGAGATTACCCGCAACAAGTGGGCCGGTATGCATTCCGATGCCCACTTTCAATTTTGAAGCCTCCCCCTTAAAAAAGGTGCGGTCTCTGCTCTTTATGCGGTCTTGAATTTCTAACGCGCAGGAGACCGCCTCATACGCATCTTGTTCGACTGTCGCCATAGGCACTCCCCAGGCCGCCATGATCGCGTCACCTATAAACTTATCGATATAGCCCTTATGGCTAATAATGATTTCTACCGCTTCGGTAAAATACTCGTTCAGTACTTCGACAATATATTCCGGTTCTTTTGTCTCGGAGAAAGAGGTGTAGCCCCGGATATCGGCAAAGAAAATGGTGGCAGTCTTTTTGTCTCCGCCCAATTTTACCAGCTCCGGTTGTTGCATGAGATTTTCCACCACATCGTTGGAGAGATACCGGGTAAACATGTCTTTTATGACCCGCCGTTCTTCAACCGCAACGTCCATTTGATCTTTTAGTTCACGTTCCCGGGTTTGGTCGGTAAAAAGGAGAGTGAGTCCCTCGTGTTTGCCCCGTTTTCCTCGGAGAGGAGAGACGTTGAGAGCAAAATCGATATCTCCTTCCTCGCGGTGATAGATCCCCTCACTCCCCAATAGTTCACTCCCTTTTTCTTCCGATTTTCGCACCTGTTTGAGGATCTTCTTGTCGATCGAGTTATTAAAAGTCTCTTCGAGGTCCCCTCCTATGTGTTCCGCGGTAAGCCCCAGCCGCTCCGCTGCCGAGCGGTTGAAATAGTGGATGTTCCCCGACCGGTCGGTGGTTACGAGCAGGTTTGTCATCGAATTGAACACACTCTCCTGATATCGCTCGAGGGCCTCGACCTCTCGCAGTTTTTGCTTAAGCTCTTCGAACAGCCGGGTGTTGTGCAGCATGCCTGCGGTCATTCTGGTAAACGAGTCCATAAAGTAGAACCGCTCCCGGTTGTAAAAGTTCGGTTTCTCCGCGTTGACGATGAGAACTCCCAGTTTGGCCTTCGGTGTAAAAAGGGGAAGGGCAAGACCACTCTGCATGGATGGATGTAAAAAAATGTCTTTGAAAAAGACCTGATTGCGGTCGAGGATGACTAAGCTCTGCTTTGCATCTTCTAAAAAATCGAGAAACTCACTGTTTTTCGCAATTTTTTTTGGAGGACCGCCTGTTCCGCGTCGGTACATAAGCCGGAGGTCTCCCGAAGGGTCCGAATCCGGATAAAAGTAGAGGCAGGCGAGATCGGAACGGGTTATATCGAGGGCCTGCTCCGTTAATACCGACATGAGGGCATTGAGATCGAATTCATTCGTGAGCATTTGACTCGCCCTGATAAGTTCGTCGAGAAGAGAAGCGGGAGAAATATCGGTTGTTGGATCTTGTTTATACATTATCCTGCTTTCTTATCGTACAGGCAACGGCCCGATTCTGCAACAACAAAAATTGCATTTTATTCGTGTTGCATCTTTGGAATGCACAGAATACTATAACACAAAGGAGCCGGCTTTGGTGGAAAAAGATTTTTATGCTTCGTCACCCGAAGAAATAACCGAGGAACTCTCCGTTGATACATCTTCCGGTCTTACCGCAGAAGAGGCAGCTAAACGTCTGCACGGTCACGGGAAAAATGTCCTCACGAATAAAAAACGAATCTACCCCTGGAAGATTTTCTTTAAACAATTCAAGAATATCATCGTCGTTCTTCTGATCATTGCTGCGGGAGTATCGTTTTTCCTAGGGGATGAGATCGAAGGGATTGCTGTTATCGCAGTTATTTTCATCAACGCTTTGTTCGGATTTATTACCGAGTTCAGAGCGGAGAAGTCGGTAAACGCCCTGCGCCGGATGATAACCAAAACTGCTAAGGTCCTCCGGGACGGCAATCTGCAGCAAATCCCTGCGGAGCTCGTGGTCCCCGGTGATGTTCTCATTATAGAAGAGGGCGATCAAATCAACGCAGATGCCCGATTGATCGAGGCGGACAATCTCTATGCAAACGAAGCCATGCTTACCGGAGAGTCGGAGTCGGTCATTAAAAATACAAAGATAATCCGGGTGGCAAAGGTCCCGTTGGCGGAACGGAAGAACATGATCTTCATGGGTACCGCCGTCACGCGCGGGAACGGGGCGGCGGTGGTGACCGGGACAGGTTCCCATACCGAGATGGGAAAAATAAGTGACCTTCTCCAGGAAACGGTCGAAGAGAAAACTCCCTTAGAGGTAAAACTGGACCAGCTCGGCCGCTCCCTTATCGGTATCACGCTCGTTGTGACTGCTATTGTGGCCGTGGTGGGGATTATCACCGGCCGTCCGGTTGTCGAGATGCTTAAAACAGGGATCGCCTTGGCCATTGCCGCAGTACCGGAGGGGTTACCGGCAGTCGCTACGATCACCCTCGCTATCGGTATGAAACGGATGGCAAGAAAAAACGCGCTGGTAAAAAGCCTTCCTGCAGTAGAAACGCTCGGTTCTACGACGGTCATCTGTACGGACAAGACAGGGACGATCACCGAAAACCAGATGACAACTGTAAACATCACTATCCCGGGGAGGAGTTTCAGCGTTACCGGGACAGGCTACAAACCGGAGGGAGAGTTCATTGCCGAAGAGCGGACCGTTGCCCCTGCAGAAGAACCCGCCCTTTCACAACTGCTCATCGGCGGACTGCTCTGCAGCAATGCGGTGGTCTCTAAAGAGAACGAGGAGTATAGCCTCATTGGGGACCCTACTGAAGGGGCGCTGGTGACGGCTGCTATGAAAGCGGGACTCGACCGTAAAACGCTCAAAGCGGAGGGGTGGCAGCGGGAAGAGGAGCTCCCTTTCGATTCACAGACGAAGTACATGGCAGTCTCTTATTTTACCCCGGAGCTTTCGGATGATGAGACCCGAATATTTCTTAAAGGTGCGCCGGATGTGGTGATGGAGATGTGCGGCGGCGTTCTTGACTCCGGTGAAAGCGGTACGGGCGCAAATGAATCGATACCGCTCACTGAAGAGAAAAAGGGAGAGTTGTTAGAGATCAACAGAACTCTAGCACGGGAGGGCTTGCGGGTATTAGCACTCGCAGTCAAAACGGCCCCTGCAGCAGGAGAGCTTAAAGAACAAATCCAGCATAATATGATTTTTGCCGGGTTTTTCGGGATTACCGACCCGCCCCGGACTGATGTAAAGCCTTCTATTGAAGAAGCGGTCAAGGCGGGAATCCGGATTATCATGATAACGGGAGACCAGCAGGATACCGCGTGGGCTATTGCTTCGAAGGTGAGCATCGCTCGTGGTACTGACGCGGTCATCTCCGGTGCTGAGCTGGACCTTCTCTCTGTCCAACAGGTGGCGCAAGAAGTTGAAAAAACCGCCGTATTCGCACGAGTGAGCCCGCAGAATAAACTGGATATCGTTGGTGCACTCAATCAAAACGGGGAAGTAACTGCTATGACCGGTGACGGTGTCAACGATGCTCCCGCCCTCAAGAAAGCCGATATTGGAGTTGCGATGGGAAAGCGGGGCACCGCGGTTGCCCGAGAAGCTGCAGACATGGTCCTCCTCGACGACCGTTTTACGACCATCATCGAAGCGGTAAAACAGGGCCGGGTCATATTCGATAATATCCGGAAGTTCATCCATTACCTTTTCTCGTGTAATCTCAGTGAGATCCTGTTTATCTTTATCAGCATCCTTCTGCGCATCCCTCCGCCCCTTATTGCAATTCAGATCCTCTGGCTCAACCTGGTAACCGACGTATTCCCCGCCCTCTCCCTCGCTTGGGAACCGTCGGAGCGGGACGTTATGGCCCAGCCGCCGCGTGACCCGCAAGAGGCTATCCTCAATAACAGATTCAAACTCAAGATCGGGCTGCAGGGACTGGTCATTACCGCCGGTCCGCTCATCGCCTATCTCTATGCACTCCGGTCAGGTTTTACAGATGTGCAGAGCCGGACTGTCGCATTTATGGCCCTCGCTCTCGTACAGCTTCTCCACGTATTCAATACCAGAAAAGAGAACGGCCTCGGCTTCGATACATCGGTATTCAAAAACCGGTTTTTATGGGGTGCTTTTTCCCTAACGATCGGTCTTCAGCTTTTGGCCGTTTACACGCCGTTCCTGCAGACTATAGTAAAGACAACGGCAGTCACTGCGGATATGTGGATTATCATTGTATTAGGGTCGGTCCTTCCGGTTGTTCTGCTGCAGTTGATCGCACGTGCCGTACGGTATGCAGTGAAGATGAGAACAAACAGTGTCGATTAGAAAGCGTGGTGCCGCCCTATTTTTTATATTTTATTCTCTGTTTTCTCACCCCTACGCTTCTGAAAATCCACCCCATAATAAATCCGAAAAAAACAAGGGCAAGAAACATGATCGCACGGGGAAGCATTAATTTCCACGCAATAAATGTTATTTGTGCTGTTTCGGTATTCTGTACGATAAAAATAAGAGAAACGATACCGATTATAATTCCTAAAATAAATCTAATCATAAAGACCTCCAGATCACAATAGTATCGGAAAAACTTTCGAGGGTATATGGTTCTCTAGTAAACGGAACCCGGTCCTTAAAAAAAGGCAACAAATAATAGAAAGAACAAGCATAACCGCGAAATCGGCCGGATTGAGCTGTGCGGTGTCGACCGGCCTCAGGGTAGCGGCGGCCCCGTACCAGGTTTGTCGTTGCCTCTTTTATTGAGTACATGTACACTACAGTATGGACCTTGCAATTCACAAATTAGGCCTCATAGATTATGAAAAAGCATACGATCTGCAAAAACAGCTGCTCGTAAAGCGGCAGCAGGGAGAGATCGGAGATACGCTCCTCCTTCTCGAACATCCGCCCGTTATAACGCTTGGGAAACGGGGCAGAGATACCGATGTGCTCATCTCCCGGGACATTTTAACCAAGATGGGTGTCGATGTGTGTGAAATTGAGCGAGGAGGGGAAGCCACCTACCACGGACCCGGGCAAATTGTCGGATACATGTTTATCGATTTGGCCGGACACGGAAAAGATATCCGCAGGTTCATCCGCAACCTCGAAGAGGTATTTATACAGTTTTTAGACCGGGAGTACGGGACCACCGCAGGCCGCGATACCGGACATACCGGAGTGTGGGTCGGAGATACCAAGATAACGGCGATAGGCATAGCAATTAGAAAAGGGGTGACCATGCACGGTTTTGCGTTCAACGTCAACACCAACCTCAGCCACTTTACTTGGATCGTCCCCTGCGGGATAAAAGATAAAGGTGTAACATCTTTACAGGCCCTTACCGGTACAGAACAGGACATGTCTCAGGTAATCGACGGGGTCGTGCAATCTTTCTGCAGGGTCTATGGGTATACGCCGAAGGAACAACCGTATGTCATCACATCCTAAATCGAGTCGTAACAGACCTTCCTGGCTCAAAGTCCGGGTCCGGGACAGTGAGAATGCCCGGGATGTGCAGGAGCTGATGGACCGGTATCATCTCCACACCGTCTGCAGGGAGGCAAATTGTCCGAATAGAATGGAATGTTTCGACAGCCGAACTGCTACCTTCCTTATTTTAGGGAGTGTGTGTACGAGAAACTGCACCTTCTGCACCATTACCAAAGGAGAGCCGGAACCGGTCGACCCTAAGGAACCCGAACACATTGCCCGGGCCGTAGAAACCTTAGGGCTGCGCTATGCGGTCATCACCTCGGTTACGAGAGATGATTTCGAAGACGGCGGGGCGGGCCACTTTGCAGCTGTCGCAGCAGCGGTAAAAGAACGTACGCCGGGGGTGCTGATCGAGCTTCTCATTCCCGATTTCAAAGGAGACCGCCGTGCGCTCGCTGCAGCGGTCCGGTCGGGAGCGGAAGTGCTCAATCACAATGTGGAGACGGTCCCCTCGCTCTATCCGGCGGTCCGCCCCCTCGCCGATTACGAGCAGTCTCTTACCGTTCTCCGTCAGGCAAAGGAGATCAATCCGGGCCTGGTGACCAAATCCGGAATCATGCTTGGGCTGGGCGAGACGCAGAAAGAAGTGACGGCCGTCCTCGAAGATCTCAGAGGTGCCGGCTGTGACCTGCTAACCATCGGGCAGTACCTTGCCCCGTCAAGCAATCACCACCCTGTAGTAGAATACGTGCATCCCGACATATTTGAACAGTACGCTGAAACAGCCCGAGCCCTGGGATTTACGGCAGTAGCTTCGGCCCCCTTCGTCCGCTCCTCCTATAAGGCCGCGGAAATGGCCCTCAAAGCGCTCGAGGCGACAACCATTTGACAAGAAAAGAAACTTAACTAATACTATAAGGTAAGGAGTGATGCATGAAAGGGACAATTACCGAGCGAATACTTCGGGAACACCTTATAGAAGGAACGTTAAAACCGGGCGAGGAGATCGGATTAACAATCGACCAGACCCTCACTCAAGATGCAACCGGTACCATGGTGTATCTCGAGTTCGAATCCTTAGGAATTGAGCGGGTAAAACCTGAAGTTGCCGTAAGCTATATAGACCACAACATCATCCAGTCGGATTTTAAAAATGCTGATGATCACCGTTTTCTCCAGTCGTCAGCTTCCAAATACGGGGTAAAACTCTCCCCGCCGGGGAACGGGGTCTCTCACCACGTTCACAGGCAGCGTTTCGGTGTTCCGGAAAAAACGCTTCTCGGCTCTGACAGCCACACCACGGTCGGTGGATGCCTGGGCATGCTCGCTATGGGCGCAGGAGGGATCGAAGTGGCCATGGCCATGGCCGGAAAACCGTACTATATAAACACGCCGGAAGTGTGGGGATGTTATCTCGAAGGAGAACTCCCCCCATGGGTCGTCGGAAAGGACCTGATCCTCCATCTGCTCGGGAAGTATTCGGTAAAGGGGGGCATCGGTAAAATTATGGAGTTTTTCGGACCGGGGGTAACCAGCCTCAAGATGCCGGACCGGGCCATGATTGCAAATATGTCCGTAGATATGGGACTTACTGCGGGTATCTTCCCCTCCGATGAAGTCACCAAAGAGTACCTTGCTCTCAACGGGAGAGAAAACGCATGGCATGAGCTTTCCACCGAAAAAAATGCTCAGTTCGATCTTACCACCGAAATTGACCTCTCGACACTCGAACCTCTGGTGGCCTGCCCCCACAGTCCCGACAATGTCAAACCGGCCGCCGAGTTGGGTGATGTCGAACTCGATCAAGTGATTATCGGTTCTTCTGCAAGCGGCGGATACAGAGACATCATGGTGGCCGCAGAAGTACTCGACGGCAAGTACAGAAACCTTACGACAGATTTCGACATCAACCCGCCGAGCAGACAGGACCTGGAAAATGCTGTGGAGATGGGAGGTATTCAAAAACTGATCGGCTCGGGGGCGCGCATCTGCGAAGCAGGCTGCTTAGGTTGTATCGGCATGGGGCAGGCCCCTGCAACCGGTGGAACTTCGATGCGTACCTTCCCCCGTAATTTCAAAGGCAGAAGCGGGACTGTAGATGCCAATGTATATCTTGCCTCAGCAGAAACCGCGGCCGCCTCGGTACTGCACGGCAGAATAACTGATCCGAGAACGTTAGGTGACCCTCCCGGCGTGGAATATCCGAAGAAGTTTTCGTTCAATCCGGTGTGGATCATCGAACCTGCGGAAGACCCCGCTACAGTAGAGATAAAACGGGGACCGAACATCAAACCGTTTCCGAATTTCGGACCGCTAGAAGATTCTCTCGAGGGGGAGGTGGTGCTCAAAGTAGAAGATAATATTACAACGGACCACATCATGCCTGCAGGGACCCGGGTCCTCCCTTATAGAAGCAATATTCCCAAAATAAGCGAGTTCGTCTACGATGTTGTTGATAAAACATTCGCCGAGCGGGCAAAAAAGATAAAAAACGGCATCATCATAGGCGGGGAGAACTACGGGCAGGGCTCTTCGAGAGAGCATGCCGCTCTCGCCCCCAGGTATCTCGGCATCAGGGTGAAAATCGCCAAGAGCTTTGCCCGCATCCACAAATCGAACCTGATCAACTTCGGCATAATTCCGCTCGAGTTTGCAGACCCTGCGGATTACGAGAAGATACACCAGGGTGATACGGTAATAGTGGCTACTATCAAAAAGCTCATCGAAGACGGAGCACAAGAGGTCCCCGTCACAGTCGGTGATAAAGAGATCAAAACGGTATTAACCGTATCCGAGCGCCACAGAGACATGCTTATAAAGGGCGGTCTTCTCAATCAGGCCAGGGAGTAGCAGGATATCGGCAATGAAAAAAATGAATTCGAAAGGAGGAGGGATTGATTCACCAATACGATGCAGTAATTATCGGGGCCGGAGGGGCGGGACTCTATGCAGCACTCGAAGCGAGCAAAACCGCTAAGACCGCCGTCCTCTCCAAACTCTATCCGATGCGCAGCCACACCGGGGCGGCACAGGGAGGGATTGGTGCGGCGTTAGGTAACCTCGAAGAGGACAAGACGGAGTGGCACGCCTTCGATACCATTAAAGGCGGTGACTATCTCGTAGACCAAACCGCCGCTTTTATCTTAGCAGAAGAAGCGGTGCAGGCGGTGTATGACCTCGAAAACAGAGGGCTTCCTTTCAGCAGAACAGAAGAGGGCAAAATCGATCAACGCCGTTTCGGCGGCCACACCAAAAACTTCGGGGAGGCGGCAGTACGCAGGTCCTGTTATGCCGCAGACCGCACCGGACATATGATCCTCCAAACCCTCTATCAACAGTGTATAAAAAACGGCGTCCACTTTTTCGACGAGTTTCAGGTAGTAAAACTGATAATGGACGGAAATCGGCCTGCCGGTGTGGTGGTCATTGAGCTTGCCACCGGGGAAGTGCACACTTTCCGGGCCAAATCGGTCCTTTTCGCGACCGGTGGGTTCGGCAGGATGTTCAAGATCACCTCCAACGCGCATGCCAATACCGGTGATGGACCGGCTATAGCGCTCCGGGCGGGGGTCCCTGTCGAAGATATGGAGTTTTTCCAGTTCCATCCGACCGGAATTCGGGGCATGGGCATTCTTATCACCGAAGGAGTCCGGGGAGAGGGGGGGATACTTCGAAACCGTGACGGCAAGCGGTTTATGGAAGAGTACGCGCCGACTCTGCTCGACCTCGCCCCCCGGGACATGGTGGCGAGGGCCATCATGACCGAGATCCGGGCAGGCCGCGGCATGCGGGGGGACAAAAAAATCGACGATTATGTCATGCTCGACGCCACCCATTTGGGAAAAGAAAAAATCGAGGCGAAACTGCCCGATATAGCTGATTTCTGCAGGACCTACATGGACATCGATCCGGCGGAAAAACCGATACCGGTACAGCCGACCGCCCACTACGGAATGGGGGGAATACCGACCGATTCACACGGGCGGGTGGAGACGGCGGACACACTCTATCCGGGGTTGTATGCGGCAGGGGAGTGCGCCTGTGTCTCAGTCCACGGGGCGAACCGGCTCGGCACGAACAGCTTAGTCGATCTTATTGTATTCGGCCGCAGGGCGGGCAGACACATCGCCGAGTTTGTAAAAGAGGCGGACCTTCCCTCCCTTCCCGACGGGCACGATGAAGATGTCCGTTCCTCACTCGAGACGATGAAAAGCAGCGGCAGCGGGCCGACGGTCGCGGAGGTATACGAGCAGATGCAGACTGTGATGATGAGTGATGTGGGAATCTATCGGAATGCGGACGGGATGAAACACGCGGCAGTTGTAATCGGCGAACTTCGGGAGAAGCACGGTGATATGCGGCTTCAGGATACCAACAGCAGGTTCAACACCGAACTGCTCGAGGTCCTTGAATTGCAGAACCTTCTCGACCTCGCCCTTGTTACTGCGGAATCCGCCCTGAACCGGGAAGAGAGCAGAGGTGCCCATTCCAGGGAGGATTTTCCGGACCGTGATGACGAGAAGTGGCTTAAGCATACACTGGCCGGGCTCGACGGCGGGACCGTTTCAATTTCCTATAAGGAAGTCGATAGTACCAGATTTGAGCCGAAGCCCCGGGTGTATTAACACACCGGATAGGACCATGTAAGGAGAAGCTATGAAGATAACGCTTACCATTCAGCGGTATAATCCTGAAACCGATTCATCCCCCTATATGCAGAGGTATGAATTGGAAGCAGGGCCTACCGACCGGGTCCTCGACCTTCTCATGGAGGTAAAACGGACCCGTGACGGCACCCTTGCCTTTCGAAAAAGCTGTGCCCACGGTGTGTGCGGTTCAGACGCAATGGTGATAAACGGCAAAGAGCGGCTCGCCTGCAAAACCTTGGTCCAGGACACGGTAGAAGGAGATGCCGGCGAAATTACGGTAGAGCCGATGAAGCACCTTCCCATACAGCGGGACCTCATGGTCCTTCAAGACACCTTTTTTCAAAAATATCGCTCAATCTCTCCTTTCTTCGTCCCTGCAGAAGAAGCCCCCCGTTCCGGTGAGTACAACCAGTCTCAACAAGAACGGGAAGCGTTCGATGATCCGACCAAATGTATTCTCTGCGGGGCCTGTTATTCGGCCTGTCCGGTACTCGACGAACGCCACGATTTCATCGGGCCTGCCGCCTGTACGCAAGCGGCCCGGTTTGTCAAAGACAGCAGAGATGCGGGGCTGGCCCCCAGACTTGACGCACTCGATGCCGATGAAGGGGTGTGGTCCTGTCGGAACCACTTCGAGTGTACCAGGGTCTGCCCGCGGGGGATCAAAATCACCAAACTGATCAACGAAACGAAACGGGAGATAAAAAAGCACCATGAAAATACATGAATACCAGGCGAAAGAACTGTTTGAACAATACGGGGTCCCCGTTACTCCGGGAGCGGTAGCAGAATCTGCAGAAGAGGCACGAGTTGCCGCCGCCCGGGTGGGGTTTCCCGCAGTTATCAAAGCCCAGGTTTTGGTAGGAGGCCGGGGAAAAGCAGGGGGGGTCAAGGTAGCAAAAAACGAAGAGGAAGCACTCGCTGTAGCAAGAGAGATTTTCGGCCTTACTATTAAATCCCTTCCTGTAACCAAAGTGCTGGTAAATAAGGCCGAACAGATACAGCAGGAGTATTACCTCGGTCTTACCGTCGACAGGAGAGAAAAAAAGATCACTCTCATGGTGAGTGCCGCCGGAGGAGTTGACATCGAGGATCTCGCCGTAAACAGCCCTGAAAAAATCTTAAGGCTCTGGGCAGACCCTGTCGCCGGGATCGACGCGGATGAGTTACAAGAGCTCATGGACACGGTATTCAAAAAACCTGCTCCGGCCCGGCAGGCTTCAGATATTGCCCAAAGGCTGTATAAACTTTTCATAGAAAAAGGATGTTCCTTAGTAGAGATCAATCCTCTAGCAGATATCGGCGGGGAGGAGCTCGCCGCCCTCGATGCGAAGATCAATTTCGACGACAACGCTGTCTCTTCTCATCCTGAGCTGGAAAAGTACCGTACAATGGAGGAGTTCAGTAAAGACGAGCTTCTTGCCCAGCGTGCCGGGCTCCACTTTATAAGCCTCGACGGGGACATCGGCTGTGTGGTAAACGGTGCGGGAATGGCCATGGCCACGATGGATATGATCAAACTGTACGGGTCGAGCCCGGCCAATTTTCTCGATGTGGGGGGAAGCTCCAGCCCGGAAAAAGTGCTTACTGCACTCGAGGTGATTATGGGGATTCCCAAGGTAAAAGGTATTCTTTTTAACATCTTCGGCGGAATAACCCGGTGTGACGATATTGCAGAGGGGATTCTCATGGCCCGGGACCGGATCGATATTACTGTCCCCGTCGTTATCAGGCTCATCGGCACGAATGATCAGTTAGGGAGGAAGATGCTCTCAGATGCCGGCATTCCGGCAGTGGAGAATCTCGATGAAGCGGTCAAAAAGATTGTGGCAGAGGTAAAAAAAGGCGGAACGCAATGAGTATACTAATAGACAGCAGTACAAAAGTTCTTGTCCAGGGAATAACCGGAAGAGACGGCTCTTTCCACGCGCTCTCCATGCAGCGGGACGGTACTCATGTCGTCGGCGGGGTAACACCCGGTAAGGGTGGTGAAAACGTAGAGGGCCTCCCCGTCTTCGACACCGTTGCCGAATGCAGGGAGGCAACGGGCGCGGCCTGTTCGGTCATTTTCGTGCCGGCGAGGTTTGCCGTTGCCGCAGTGCGGGAAGCGGTGGACGCGGGGCTGCCTCTTGTGGTCTGTATAACCGAGCACATCCCGGTAAACGATGCGATCGGACTGTATCATTATGTAAAAGGAAGCGGGGCCACAATGATCGGGCCGAACTGTCCCGGTGTGATCACCCCCGGAGAGTGCAAAGTGGGGATTATGCCTGCAAAAATCCACGAGCCCGGTACAATCGGGGTGATTTCACGCAGCGGTACGTTGGCCTATGAAGTCGTATACAATCTCACCAAAAGCGGATTCGGACAGTCTACCGTGGTAGGTATCGGCGGGGACCCCATCATAGGGTCCGGGTTTATCGAGATTCTCGAACGGTTCGAAAAAGATCCGAAGACCGAAGGGGTGGCCATCATAGGAGAGATCGGCGGTGAGGACGAAGAACTCGCCGCCGAGTACATCGCCGACAGTATGACCAAACCGGTAGCAGCATTTATATCCGGACGTACCGCACCCGCAGGAAAACGGATGGGCCATGCGGGTGCTATCATCACCGGAGGCAAAGGCTCTCCGGAGTCGAAGATATCCGCATTGACTGCAGCGGGAGTTCCCGTCGCCGAGAGCCCCGAACAGATACCGGGACTCTTACGGGAGCGTATTCGGCAATGAAGGGGAAGAACACGTGATCGAGAGGAGAAGCTCGTAATGTCGTTATCGAGCAGCCCGGAAAACGCACCGTTTCTCGAAGAACTGTATGAAGACTGGAAAAATGACCCCGCATCCGTGTCAACCGAATGGCAGGAGTACTTTACAGCGATCGAGAAAAGTCCCGGCCCGGTATCCGCTACAGAGAAAGGGGACCGCCTCTCTGCCGATACCTATAAACAGAGCAGAGTAAACAGCCTCATCTGGGCGTATCGGGACGTCGGCTATATCTATGCGAAACTCAACCCTCTCGAAGGATACATGCCTAAGGAACTGTGGTACGTATACAAAACTATAGAAGGAAATTACGAGACCCTCTCCCTTGCAACATTCGGCTTGAGCGAAGATGATTTAGATACCGTTTTTACCTCGAGTCCGTCTTTAGATCCTCCTGAAGCACCACTTGGCGAGATTATCGAGGTGCTGAAGAAGACCTACTGTTCCCACATGGGAGTAGAGATTCTCCACATCCAGAATAATCCTATCCGAAAGTGGCTCATCCGTCGAATCGAAACCGGAAACAACACGCCTCATTTTGTTGACGAGCAGAAACGGACCGTGCAGCAGGACCTCATCAAGGCGTTCGAGTTCGAATCATTTATAAACTCCCAATTTATCGGGCAAAAGCGGTTTTCAGTCGAAGGCGGAGAAGTCATTGTTCCGGCCCTCCATTACTTGATCGACCTTGCCGCACAGGAGGGGATCGAAGAGGTCGCTTTAGGTATGAGCCACCGGGGAAGACTCAACGTACTGGCCAACATCATCGGAAAACCGATCGACCAGATTTTTTCTATGTTCGAGGACAACGACGAAGCGCCGACATACGGTGAGAGCGGAGATGTAAAATATCACCTCGGGTACAGTAAAGACCATGAAAATGAAGACGGGACTAAAATCCATGTCGGTCTGGTTTCCAATCCCAGCCATCTCGAATCGGTCGATCCGGTTGTGGAGGGAAAAACGAGAGGGATACAACTGAGGCGCGGAGACAAAGCGAGGAAAAAAGTAATTCCTGTTCTCCTTCACGGTGATGCCGCTTTTTCAGGCCAGGGAATCATTGCAGAGACCCTCAATCTCTCCAAACTAAAGGGGTATGAAACCGGCGGGACCATCCATATCGTGATCAACAACCAGATCGGATTTACCACTTCGGCGAGAGAGCTGCGTTCCACCTTCTTTCCCACCGACACGGCCAAGTCCCTTCCTATCCCCATATTCCATGTTAACGGCGAGAAGCCCGAGTACGTCGTGCGGGCCGTCAATGTAGCGTTTGCCTACCGGCAAAAGTTCGGTTATGACGCGATCGTGGATATCTTCTGTTACCGCAAATACGGACATAACGAGGCGGATGATCCATCCTTTACCCATCCGATCATGTATGATCTGATAAAAAAATCTCCCGGTATTACTACTCTCTACGGAAAACGGCTCCACGAGTCCGGCGTGTTTCCCCAAAAAGAACAGGACGCATTCAAGGACGAGTATAAAAAGAAACTTTCCGATTACTTACAAAAAGGGGAGAAAAAGAGAAAACAGAATGACAGGGACGGATTCGGCGGCACTGTGTGGAAGGGGTTCCGGCGGGAGTATTCACACGACCCGGTAGAAACAAGCATCCCGGAGAAAACGGTCCGCCGTATTGTAGAGCGGATCACAACCTTTCCCGACGATTTTACAATTCATTCCAAATTAAAACGGATCGTGGGCGGAAGGGCAAAGATGCTCGAAGGGGAGGGGAGTTTCGACTGGGCAACAGGAGAAGCACTCGCCTTCGGCTCCCTTCTTATGGAAGATACATCGGTGCGGTTAAGCGGTGAGGATTCCGCCCGGGGTACCTTCTCCCAGCGGCATGCCGTGTGGTGGAATACCGAAACAGAGCAGCCTACCCCGTACACACCGCTTAATCATCTCTCGGAAGAACAGGGAACGTTTTTCGTCACGGACAGCCCGCTTTCCGAGCTTTCCGTACTCGGTTTCGAGTTCGGCTTCTCTATTGCCCAGCCCTCTATGCTGGTCCTGTGGGAGGCCCAGTTCGGGGATTTCTGTAACGGCGCCCAGGTTATTATCGATAATTATGTGGTCGCTTCGGAGGTAAAATGGGACCGTTCTTCCGGGCTGGTTATGCTTCTGCCCCACGGATATGAAGGACAGGGCCCCGAACACTCCAGCGCTTTCTTAGAGCGGTTTTTACAGCTGTGTGCCGAGGACAATATCCAGGTATGTAATGTGACCACCCCTGCCCAGTATTTCCATCTGTTGAGAAGGCAGGTGAAACGGGATTTTAGAAAACCGCTTATCATCATGACTCCGAAAAGTCTCCTCCGGCACAAACGGGCTGTCTCTCCCACAGCAGATTTTACAGGGGGGCATTTCCAAGAAATCCTCGATGATGCAAACGGCGGCAGAAACGGCAGCAGCAAGGCAGAAACTATCCTTCTCTGCAGCGGGAAGCTCTACTACGATCTTATCGCGGCGAGAGAAGAAAGAAGTCCGAAAGAATCCGTTATCGTGCGGGTCGAACAGTTCTACCCCTTTCCCGAGCAGCAGCTCTCCGAGGTCCTCGCCCGTTATCAGAGTGCGGAGCGGATCAGATGGGTACAGGAAGAGCCGGAGAACAGGGGCGGCTGGAGATTCATGCACGAGTACCTGCTTGACCTGCAGAAAAGAGGAGTGATTACAGACGCGCCGATCGAGTATACGGGGCGGCCCGCAACGGCCAGTCCCGCTCCCGGTTCCTACCGCCGGCACACGATCGAGCAACAGCGGATTGTCGACCGGGCATTTGAACATAAGGAGAACCAATGAGCGAGCAGATAAAAGTCCCGTCTTTAGGAGAATCGGTTTCCAGCGGGTACATATCGACCTGGTTTAAACAATCGGGAGATTACGTAGAAGAGGGAGAGGAAATCTTCGAGCTCGAGAGTGATAAGGCAACCATGGCGATTCCTTCTCCTAAAAGCGGTGTTATTACCATCGAAGTAGAAGAGGAAACCGAGGTGGAAGTGGGAAAGGTCGTCGCCACGATCGACACGAAGGCCGGGCCTCCGAAACCGGAGGACCGAGAAGAGCAGAGTGAGGAGGCGGTTGAAAATGAAAACCCCCCGCCTGCCTCCCCCTCGGCCCGCAGACTGATGGATGAGCACGGTATCTCTAAGGAGGCTGTCGAAGGGAGCGGAAAAGAGGGCCGCATCACCAAACAGGATGTGCAGCGTCATATCGAGACGGAAGAAGCGGTGCCCGCTGCAGAGAGACAGGTACGCCGTCCCATGTCCCGGATCAGACAGAAAATAGCGGAAAATCTGGTCACCTCTAAGCAGAACGCGGCCCATCTGACCACATTTAACGAAATCGACATGAAGCGGGTCGTGGAATTGCGAAGCCGATACAAGGAGCAGTTCGGCAAAACACACGGAGTAAAACTCGGATTCATGTCTTTCTTTATCAAGGCGTGCTGTGCCGCTCTGGGGAAATTCCCCGAGGCGAACAGCTTCATCGACGGCAGCGATATCCTCTACAATCAGTATTATAATATAGGGATTGCCGTCTCTACCGAACGGGGGTTGATCGTTCCGGTGATAAAGGATGCCGAGAGGCTCTCCATCGATGAGCTCGAGAAGCGGGTGGCCGATCTTGCCGTACGGGCGAGAGACAAGAAGCTTTCCGTCGAAGAGATGACCGGAGGGACGTTCAGTATCACCAATGGAGGGATTTTCGGCTCTCTTCTCTCGACCCCGATCCCCACTCCCCCCCAGAGCGCAGTGCTGGGAATGCATGCCATCCAGGAGCGTCCCGTAGCGGACGGCGGCGAGGTGGTCATACGGCCGATGATGTACGTTGCTTTGACATACGACCATCGGATAATGGACGGAAGAGAGGCGGTAAGATTTCTGGTTACGGTCAAGGAGCTGGTAGAAGACCCGGAGAGGCTGCTGCTTAATCTGTAGGATGATCTCTGTGAGGTGAAGAATCTTATGTCTGAAAACAAACAGTATGAAGTTGCAGTAATCGGGGCAGGCCCCGGCGGATACGTAGCTGCAATAAGAGCGGCTCAGCTCGGATTACGCACCGCTCTCGTAGAAAAACGGGACCGTCTCGGCGGGACCTGCCTTACTATCGGATGTATACCCTCTAAGGCCCTGCTCTCATCGACCGAGCTGCTTGTGGACATCCGGGAGAAAGCCCGCCTTCACGGGATTGTCTTTGAAACAAAGAAAAAACATCCCGGTTTTGATCTGTCTGTTATGATGGAACGTAAAGAAAAGATCGTGGAGAAGCTCACTTCCGGGGTGGCCTCATTGATGAAGCAGAACAAGGTCGATGTTTTAACCGGCGAAGCTGCAGTACCCGAAGCGGGCAGGGTAGAAGTTACTCCCACGGCCGGCGGAGACATGCAGGCGATAACGGCAAAGCATATCGTCCTTGCCACCGGCAGCCTTCCGGTCGAGCTGCCCTTTCTCCCCTTCAACGGCTCTTCTATTATTGACTCAACCGATGCGCTTTCTCTGCAGGAAGTACCAAAAGAGCTCGTCGTAATCGGCGCCGGTGCAATCGGGCTCGAGATGGGGAGTGTGTGGAGCAGACTCGGCACGCAGGTGACGGTCGTCGAGCTTATGGATACGGTACTTCCCGGTTGGGACCGGCAAGTAGGAACGGAAATGAAGCGGGTGTTAAAAAAACAGGGAATTACGGTTGAACTCTCGGTCAAGATAACAGAGTACAATGAATCGAAGGGGAAGATTTCCCTCATCGGAACAGATAAAAAAGGCGAGAAAGTCGAATACACAGGAGATAAGGTGCTGGTCTCCGCCGGGAGAAAACCGTATGTCCCGGAGGGTATTGTGAAGAGTCTGGGACTCTCCCTTGATGATACGGGACGGGTCCGGGTCAACGAACGGTTCGAGACCAATTCTTCGGGTGTCTATGCGATCGGCGACTGCATCCCCGGCGCCATGCTCGCCCATAAGGCCGAGGAAGAAGGGGTCGCGGTTGCAGAGATCATCGCCGGAAGAAAAAGCCCGGTCAATTATGAGGCGGTACCGGCAGTGGTATACACTGCTCCCGAGGCGGCGGCTGTGGGTAAAACCGAAGAGGCGTGCAAAAAAGAAGAAATATCGTATACTAAAGGAGTTTTCCGCTTTGCGGCCAACGGAAAAGCGCTTGCGGAAGAGAAGACTGAAGGGTTTGTAAAGGTGCTCTCCCGTAAAGACAACGACCGGCTGCTTGGTGTGCATATTGTGGGTGAACACGCAGGGACTTTGATCCAGGAGGCGGTTACCGTCCTCGCGTTCGAAGGTTCTGCAGAAGATATCGGGCGGACGGTGCACGCCCACCCTACCTTCTCGGAATCGGTAAAAGAGGCCGGACTCGGTGCATTTGACAAACCGATACACGGGTTTTGACCGGATGTGCCGGATCCCGCCTATTATATGTATGTAAAGGAGTTTATGTATGGCTGAGACATCATATGCGAAAGGGCTCGAAGGAGTCATTGCTGCTGAAAGCAGTATCTGTAAGATCGACGGGGAGAAAGGCAAACTATACTATTGCGGCTACTCCATTGAGGATATCGTAAGAAATTGCGACTACGAAGAGGTGACTTACCTCCTCCTCTACGGGAGGCTTCCCACCAAGGACCAGTACAAAACAATTTCAGATCGCATGCGGAATGCCCGAGATCTGAAAAAACCGATTTTAGAGATGATCCGTACTTCCCCCCCCGACGCGCACCCTATGGAGCTTCTCCAGTCGGTCATCTCGTACTTAAGCGGTTATGTGGACCATAAAATCGAACACGATGCATACTGCAACTGCCGCGATACCCTCCACCAGGTAGTCCAGCTCGCTTCCGTTGTTGCGGCGCTGAAACGGTTTCGGGAAAAAAAGGAGTATGTCCCTCCCAAAAAAGAGCTTTCCCACGGCGCGAATTTTCTCTACATGATGCGGGGTGAAGAACCGGACCCGGAGGAAGGGGAGATCATGGATAGCTGTTTTGTGCTTCACGCGGAGCACGGGTTTAACGCCTCCACTTTTACCGCCCGGGTAGTCGCATCGACCCTTTCTACCTGTTACTGCAGCATATCTGCTGCAATCGGTTCTCTCTACGGGTCGCTCCACGGGGGAGCTAATGAAAAAGTACTGAACATGATCGAAGAGATCGGCTCCGCGGACAACGTGGTCACTTGGCTCGAGAAGGCACTCTCCGAGAAGAAAAAAGTAATGGGGATGGGACACCGGGTATACCGGGCAAAAGACCCCCGGTCACGAGTCATGGAAGAGTTTTTGCAGGGCCTTTCAGAGAAAAAGGGTGACTCCCGGTATTACGACATCCTCAAGACTGTGGAAAAAGAGTTTCGAAGTAGAATGGAAGAGAAGGGAAAGCCGATCTATCCTAATGTCGATTTTTTCTCAGGCTCGGTATACACCTTGTTAGGCATCCCTAAAATCCTTTTTACCCCCATTTTTGCATTCTCCCGCTCCGCCGGGTGGCTCGCCCACATCTTAGAGCAGCGCCACGATAACAGGATCTATCGGCCGAGGAGTCTCTATGTCGGCGAGGAGGGCAAACCGTTTATTCCTATGGCAAAGAGAGGATAGACAGATGGCTTACAGGAGCGAACGTGACACAATGGGTGAAGTACGAGTCGAGGAATCGCGGTACTGGGGCGCTCAGAGCCAGCGTTCTCTAAACAACTTCAAGATAGGTGATGAGGTGCTGCCCCGAGAGATGGTCCGTGCTCTCGGCATCCTCAAAAAAGCGGCAGCGGAGACGAACCGTAAGCTGGGGATACTTTCCGAAGAGCTCTACGGACCGATCGTTACCGCCTGTGATGAGGTAATCGAAGGGAAGCTCGATGACCATTTTCCGGTAAAAGTGTGGCAGACCGGAAGCGGGACCCACTCCAACATGAATGCGAATGAGGTAATTTCCAACCGGGCCATCGAAATCGCGGGGGGTGAGAGGGGCTCGAAAAAGCCGGTCCACCCAAACGACCATGTCAATATGTCTCAGTCGTCAAACGACACCTTCCCGACCGCTATGCATATCGCGGCGGCCCAGCAGGTAACAGGCAGACTTGTTCCGGCAGCTGAGAAGTTTTTTGCAACACTCGAGGACAAAACCGAACGGTACAAATCGATCGTCAAGACGGGCAGGACCCATCTCCAGGATGCGGTCCCGTTGACCGTAGGCCAGGAGTTTTCAGGATATGCGGCCCAGGTGGAGGCATGCATCTACAGGGTAAAACAGGCAACGGAAGAACTGTATCCTCTGCCGATCGGGGGAACCGCGGTGGGGACGGGGCTCAATGCTCCGGAAGGGTTTGCCGAAGGGGCCGCCGGGGAGATCGCCCGGATAACCGGCCTTCCCTTTGTATCCGCTCCCAACAAATTTTCAGTTATAGCCGCCCACGACGGGATGGTGCAGCTCTCAGGCTCGCTTACTACCTTTGCCGCCGCACTCTTAAAAATAGCAAATGATATCAGGTGGCTCGGTTCAGGCCCCCGATGCGGTATTGGCGAGCTGAAGCTCCCCGAAAACGAGCCGGGCTCCTCCATTATGCCCGGAAAGGTCAATCCTACCCAGTGCGAGGCGCTTACGATGGTGTGCGCACAGGTGATGGGTAATCATACGACGGTCACGGTCGCAGGTTCGCAGGGTAACTTCGAACTAAACGTGTACAAGCCGGTCATCATTTTTAATGTTCTTCAATCGGTTAGACTTCTATCCGACGGTATGCTCAGTTTCGATACCAATTGTCTCGTAGGGTTAGAGCCGGACAGAGAAGGCATACAAAAAAATCTCGATAACACGCTCATGGTCGTAACTGCACTGAACCCTCATATCGGGTATGACAATGCGGCTAAGGTCGCTAAAACCGCCTATGAGGAAAAATTGACCTTAAAAGAGGCGGCTATAAAACTTGGAATCTTGACAGAAAAGCAGTTTGATGATTACGTGCGAGTCGAGGAGATGGTGTAATATGCATAAACGGGAAGTAGTCAAAACTGTACTCGATCACAAAGCTCCCCCCTATGTTCCGTGGCATTTCGGGTTTACCGTCGAAGCAAAAAAGAAGCTGCGGGAGCATTTCGGCACGACCAATACCGGCGGTGAAACCGGACTCGACCGGGGTCTCGACCTCGATGAAGTCGTGGGCAACCACTTCGTGCGGCTGGGAAGCGATATCGGTTTTTTCGAAGAGGTCGGCCCAGACCAGTTCCAAGATGCCTTCGGGGTGGTGTGGGACAGGAGCATCGACAAAGACATTGGTAATGTCTCCGGGAAAGTGTTGGAACGGGCCGACCTGAAGGGGTATCAATTTCCCGATCCCCTCGACGATCGGTTTTTCGAAGACATTCCGGGAAAACTGACCCGGTTCCCCAACCGTTTTCGGGTGTTTCAATTGGGGTTTTCACTCTACGAACGTGCCTGGTCCTTGCGTGGGATGGAACAGCTTATGATGGATTTCTACGATAATCCTGATTTTGTCCACCGGCTGCTCGAAGCAATCGGGGATTACAATATCGCCCAGGTGAAAAAAGCGATGACCTACGATATCGATGCAGTTTATTTCGGGGATGATTGGGGACAGCAGCGGGGACTGCAGATGGGGCCTGAATTGTGGATGGAGTTCTTTTATCCGATGTTAAAACGGATGTACGGAGCTGTGAAAAAAGAGGGGAAATACGTGATGATCCATTCCTGCGGCGATGTGGATGAGCTGTTCGATGTTCTTATCGACATCGGGCTCGACTGTTTTAACCCGTTTCAGCCGGAAGTGATGGACATCAAAGCACTCCACCGAAAGTACAAGGACCGGCTCAGTTTTCACGGCGGGCTCTCCACACAGCAGACACTTCCCTATCATACAGCCGAAGAGGTGCGCTTCGAGAGCAAGGGGCTCCTCGATATGGGATCTCAGGGAGGGTATATCTTCGCACCGGCCCATGATGTGGAGGGAGATGTTCCGTTGGAAAACATGCTTGCTTTTATCGATACGGCCCAAAGTCAGATTAGTGTAAAAAAATAACTTGACAACTTCGTGAAGCGGTTTATAATAGTGTGAAATGTATGTACATATTATAACAATGCATTACATTAGAATACAATGTAAGCAGAGAGAGCAGGTATATGGCGGAGAAGGATAACACAACGACGGCGGAAAAGGGGTATACATACGCCCTGCAGATGAAAAACATCTACAAATACTTCGGAAAAGTTGTAGCCCTGCGGGGCATCGATTTCGAAGTAGGAACGAATGAGGTAGTGGGTCTCATCGGCGATAATGGCGCCGGGAAGTCTACCATGGTAAAAATTATAACCGGTGTATTCCCCCCGACGAGCGGGGAGATGCTTATCCGGGACAAAAAGATTGATCATCGGTTCTACAATGTACAGACAGCGCACCAATACGGAATCGAGACGGTGTATCAGGAAAAGTCGTTAGGGGACAAGCAGCCCCTGTGGCGAAACTTTTTCGTTGGAAGACAGATTACCAACCGGTTCGGGTTTATCGATGTAAAAAAGGAGAAGGAGATTGCACGGCACATTCTTCTCGACCTGATCGGATTCAGAGGAGTGGGGATCAATGCCGAATCGACCGTACGGCTCCTTTCGGGCGGCGAACGGCAGGGGGTCTCCATCGGCAGGGCCATGTATTTTGATGCCGATCTGATCGTTCTCGATGAGCCCACGGTCGCACTCTCTCTTAAAGAGGTACAGAAAGTACTCAATTTCACCCGAAAGATAAAAGAATCGAACCGTTCCTGTGTTTACATTTCTCATACACTAAGCCATGTCTATGAAGTCGCCGACCGGTTCGTTATCATCGACCGGGGTGAAATTGTCGCGAATTTCCAAAAAAGCGAAGTATCGCTGCATGAGCTCGATGAGTTTATGCTCAAATACGCAACCGGCGAGGGTGTTAAGCAATGAAAAAGTCTCTATTATCACGCGTAGAAGCACTTCCTATCATGATGGTGTACGTGATTATTCTCATCGCGTTTATGTTCACTGCACCGGAGACATTTCTCGGGTTTCGAATCTATCAGTCATTTATGTCGACTGTACCGCCTCCCATGCTTCTGGCATTGGGTTTTACTCTCATTGTCGCTACCGGAGAAATCGACCTCTCCTTTCCGGCCGTTATTGCTTTCTCCGGCTTTGTATTTGCAGCACTTTTTAAGATTACCGGACAAACTTTGATGCCGCTTATCGCTGCCCTTGCAGCAGGGGCTTTGATCGGGTTTGTAAACGGTGTTCTTATAGCGGTAATAGGGATACCTTCGATTATTGCGACCCTCGGGGCCCAATTTCTGTGGCACGGACTTACCGTAATCCTTTCCGGCGGTCTGGCCTGGAACATCCGGGACATACGCGAAGAGGTGATACACCAGCTTTTTACCGGTAGGATCGGCGGATATGTTCCGGCCCAGATGCTTTGGGTCTTAGGAATTGCCGTCATTCTCTGGTTTATCCTAAACCGGCACAAGTTCGGCGAGCATGTACTTTTCATTGGTGATAATGCCCATGTTGCCCAGGTAATGGGAGTAAATGTAAGGCGGACCAAAATTGCACTGTTTACCCTTATGGGTTTCTTAGGTGCTATTGCAGCTGTGCTCCTTACCTTGGAGATGAGTACCTTTTGGACAACCCAGGGGCAGGGGTTCCTGCTCATCTCGATTGCCGCAGTATTTATCGGCGGTACGTCGATCTTCGGCGGTGAAGCGACGATCGTAGGGACCGTATTTGGTGCTCTTATCGTGGGATCGATCGAAGCGGGGGTCGTTGCAAGCGGACTGGGCGGTTTCTGGACACGGTTCATCGTCGGCCTGGTCCTGATCGTCACCGTTACCCTCCATATCGTAATCGGAAAGGGGAAGGGGCTCTCGCCGAGCAAGGCAAAACGGGCGCGCATGGAGGAGGCCGATGCTGCTGCACGACCGCCACAACAGGGAAGCGGCGGGCCATCATAATGGTCCGTTATTATAAATGTTTTTTTAAGGAGGACTTATGAAAAAAGGTCTTACACGTCTAGTTATTTTTATGGTTGCTTTCGCTTTTCTATTAGGAACAGCGGGGGCAGTATTCGCGGAAGGTGATCAAGAAGTTGATGAAACTGCAGCAGTCATTAAGGGTGAGGCACTGCTCGGACAAGGAATGACCATCTACATCCAATGTGGTGGTCCGGCAGGAGGACCTGCTACCATTGCCCGGACTAACGGTGCCCGCGCCGCTGCGGAGCATTTCGGGGTCAAACTGATCGAACAGTACTCCGAATGGCAGCCGGAAAAAATGATTCAGCAGTTTAAAGAAGCCCTGGCCGGTAATCCCACCGGTATCGCTATTATGGGGCATCCCGGGTCCGACGCGTTCGCCCCGTTGGTTGCAGAAGCACGGTCAAAAGGGATTATCATTACCAGCGGCAACGCTCCCTTGACGGAACTCTACGAGGAGTATAGTTCTGCTGGGTTCGGTTACGCGGGGGTAGACCTCTATGAAGGGGGGTATCTTACCGGGACCAAAATGGTAGAAGCCGGCCTTAAAGCCGGAGATACGGCACTAGTCTACGGTCTTGCCGCGGAAGCCGAGCGGGGCCAGAGTACCCGCGGAATGAAAGCTGCATTGGAAGCTGAGGGAGTAAAAGTAGACTACTTAGAGATTTCTCCTGAGGTAAATGCGGACTTCTCCCAGGCAGTCCCTGTGCTCTCCGCTTACATCTCCAATAATCCTGAAGTAAAGGCGATCGGTACCCAGCACGGCGGTGTGACCGCAATGTTTGAAAAAGTGCTTAAGGAAGCAGGCAAAGAGCCCGGCGAAGTTATTACCGGAGGGATCGACTTGACCCCCGCGACTATCGACGGACTGATGAACGGCTATGTCAATGTAACTCTCGACCAGCAGCTCTATCTGCAGGGTTTTCTTCCCGTTATGCAGATTGTTTTGAGCGCACGGTACGATCTGGCAGGCTTGTACATCAATACCGGTGCGGGTGTTGTTACACCGGAAACCATCGAAGATCTTATTCCGTTAATCGACGCCGGTATTCGGTAATGCAGATTACCTAACACCAGGTAAGGTAAATGAGAAAAGACCGCCCTGGTGAGGGCGGTCTTTTTTTCTACATGTTTGTATGGAGGATAGAAATATGAAACATCGGGAACGTGTAGAAGCGGCCCTTGACCATGAACACCCCGACCGCTGCCCTATGCAGATCAGTTTTACTCCTGAGTTTGCAGCACGCCTCGAAGAAGATATGCACCTCAAAGGTATAAAGAGCCACAATCCGCACGGAGGGGGAAATACATATGAATTGGAACGGCATCTCGATGAAGACATGCT
The DNA here is from genome assembly GCA_964594055.1 of uncultured Spirochaetales bacterium. Classification (GTDB taxonomy): domain Bacteria; phylum Spirochaetota; class Spirochaetia; order SPDA01; family CAZJBZ01; genus CAZKZZ01. Next base: position 21,016 of record CAZQKT010000007.1, on the reverse strand, counting down.
CCTTACCTCGATTGGATGGGCGAACAGTTATTACATGTCGGATGGACCGTATACCGATGAATGGGGAATAGACTGGCAGGCAAAAGAGTACACAACAAAGTTCGGAAACGGGAAATACACCGAGATTGTAGCCCATCCTCTCGCTGATGCTGCTGCCCTTACCAATTACACCCCTCCCGACCCGAACCGGCCCGAACTGTATAAGGACTCAGAAGAGACGATCAGAAATTACAAAGACGAATATTGGATTGTCGGAGTAACGGTGACGACCATCTTCGAAACGGCCTGGGCCCTCCGGGGGCTGGAACAGTTGATGATGGATTTTGTGACCGATCCTGATCTTGCAGATAAAATTCTTGATATTCCTTTTCAGTATCATCTTACAGCGGCAAAGAAACTGGTTGAGATGGGTGTCGATATGATTTGGACCGGTGACGATATGGGCGCGCAGAATTCAATGATCATATCTCCGGACCTTTGGAGAAAATTTTTTAAGCCGAGGATGGCCCGGTTTTTCAGTGAATTAAAAGATATCAATCCGGATGTAAAAATTGCCTATCATACGGACGGAAATGTTGGGCCGATCATACCGGATTTTATTGAAATCGGACTGGATGTACTCAATCCGGTACAGCCGGCGAGCATGGACCCGGCCGAACTTAAAGATGAGTTCGGCAAAGAACTCTCGTTCTGGGGAACGGTTGACGAGCAATATACATTGCCGTTCGGCACGCCGGAAGAAGTAGAACAGGAGATTATCACCAGGTTGAAAACGATAGGTGCCTCCGGGGGGCTTATTATCGGGCCCACCCATCATGTCCAACTGGATACACCGCTCGATAACTTTTGGGCAATGATAAACACCATACGTGAAACACCGTATGCTGCATTATGAACGAAACTGAATATCGGATAGATAGATTTTCCAGTACACCGCTATACAAACAAATAAAAGAGTACATTCTTTACTTGATAAATCAGAGTATGGAAGATTCTACACTTCTACCTCCTGAGATCGAAATAAGCAAACAATTCGATATCAGCAGGGCAACGGTGCGCAGTGCGATTATGGAACTGGTGCAGGAAGGGGTTTTAGAACGGGTGCCGGGGAAGGGGACCTATATTCGGGAGCGCCCAAATACGCTCCGGTTTGCTAATTGGCTCTCCGTAGAGGAGCCTACAACAACAATAGTAAACCAGATTATCGGAGAGTTTAATCAGGGATATGATGACGGTTTAATAAAGGACCTCGGTATATCCTACCAGGAGATTGAAAGGCAGCTTTTGATCCTCGCTACCGGCGGCGATGCACCGGATATCAGTGCTCTTATCTATCTCTGGACTCCTGTTTTAGCATATAACGGGGCCCTCGAACCGCTGGACCGGCTCTACACTGCTGATTTGCTTCATGATCTCTATCCGCAGACTGTTGATGGGGTTCGATACGAAGGCCGATATTACGGACTGAACTGGATCAATGGTCCGACAATTCTCTTTTATCATAAAGATATTCTCAAAGAGTTTACCGGAGAGGAGACACTTACTGCGGAGTACTACGATGAACTGCTCGATCTCTTTGAGCTCATTCATAAAAAATCATCCGGAGAAATTATCCCTTTCTCCATACCGGTATTTGATGATGAACTGTTTTTTCTCAATACGTTGTCAAATTTTCTCTACGCCTTCGGCGGCGGGGTGTTCGGCGAAGGCGGGGAAATTATCTTCCATTCCTCCGAAACCCAGAAAGCGTTTGTGTGGCTTAAGAAGTTTATCAAGAAAGGACATGTCAATGTAACCAATAATTCCTGGAGAAACAGGAAGTTGTTTTCAATCGGAAAGATGGCCTTTTTGGCCGAGGGGCCGTGGATGCGGTGTATGGTTCCGGTGTTGAGCGGAAGAGACCAATCGGTACTCGAGGACATCGGTTATTCTACCATGCTCAAATCCGCTACGGGACAGACTTTTTCGGTCCTGTGGAACCATACACTTTCCATATTTAAGCAGTGCGGGAACAAAGAACTGGCTTCGGAGTTTATCAAGTATCTCGCCTTAAATCCGAAGACCGCAGAGCGTTATTATAAAGCAACAGGGATGCTCCCTATATCGAAGGAAGAGCTTAAAAATAACCCTGTCTACAATGATGCGCTAGGAACGGTATTGAAAAAGCAAATGGAGACGGCATTCCCGATTCGGGTACACGACCCGTCCACCTTCTTACTTGCCGTTACCATCTGTGCCAAAGCGGCGCGGGAGATATTGTTAGGGGACGCGGATATCCCCTCTACCTTGAACAGCCACGCGGAGATCGTAAAAGCACTGCAAAAAAAGTAGAGCTATAAAACCGGGCGCTTTCCTCTAATTCCGTTATCCTCGTTTTCTCAGCAGTGTTGTGTAGGTCGATACCGATGCCATGATGATCAATCCGTAGATAAACTGGATCCAAAAACCGGAAAGACCGATAGAAATAATCCCCGCCTCGAGAGAACCGATGATGATGGCCCCGATAAAGGTGCCTACAATTGAACCCATACCACCGAAAACGGAGGTCCCGCCTACGAACACAGCGGCAAGGGCCGTAAGAAGATATCCTTGGCCTTGGCTCGGCCAGAAATAGGTCACTTCCAGGGTTGAAAGGATTCCGGCAAAAGCGGCAAAAAAACCGGTCTGCATAAATGCGATCGTCTTTACCCTGTTCACATTGATACCCATCATACGGGCACTTTCCGGGTTGTCCCCGACAAAAAGGAGGTGGGAACCGAACTTGTGTCGGTTAAGCAGTATATAGAAGAATATGCCGAGACCGATCATCCAGAGCGCTTGTGCGGGAAACAAACCGCCCAATCTACCTACAAACAGGTTGTAGAAAAAGGTACCTTCCGCGTCGACTAAGCTAATTCCTTTCCCCTGGGCGAGGATGTTAACCAATCCGCGCCAGAAAAACATCGCACCGATGGTACCAACCAGCGAGGGAATACCGATTCGCACGATAAAAATGGTATTGATGTAACCGGCAAAGGTCCCGGCGGCAAGCGCTGCAAGAACGGCCAACGGCATGTTTCCCGTAACCTTAAACACCGTACCGAATACCCATGAAGAGAGGGCAAGCACCGAGGGAAAGGAGAGGTCCATCTCTCCTAACACAACCACAAGTGTTACAGAAAGGGCAAGTATCCCGGTAAAGGGAATGGTGGACATAAACGAGTAATAGATGTCGAAACTGGTGAACACTTTCGGATTTCCAACTATAAAGATCGTGAAAATGATTGCCAGCACAGCGACATTTGCGATTTCAAATTGATGATTTTGCAATTTTGAAGATTTAAACATCACCTTCCCCTTATTCGAATTTTCCTGTTCTAGCAAGATTTACCATCTTATCTACCAGATCATCCTGGGTGATATCCTTTTTTTCGATCTCTCCGGCGATCGACCCACGGTCGAGAACAACAAAACGGTCGGCAACCGGATATACGTAATAGATATTATGACTGATAAATATTGCGGACTTTCCACGTTCTCTGATTCCTTTTACAAAGTCGAGTACACGGCGGGTCTCCGAAAGTGAGAGTCCCATCGTCGGCTCGTCGAGAATGATGAGGTCGGCGTTGAAATGCAGTGCTCTGCCGATGGCTATTCCCTGTTTCTCACCTCCTGAGAGGGAGAGTACCGGAGTGTCGGTAGTAATGGCCTTTGAGGTAAAACCGATATGTTCTCTGAGCAGTCTCTCGGTCTCTTCCCGCTGGGTTTTTACATCCATAATTCCAAGCTTATTGGTAATCTCTCTTCCTACGAACATATTCCGCCAGAGCGCCTGCTGATCGCCTAAGGCCCGTTCCTGATACACCGTCTCGATTCCCAGCTGCCGGGACTGCTTTACCGAGTGTATGGTTATTTTCTTTCCTTTATAGTAGATATCTCCCTTGGAGGGAAGGTGTACACCGGTTATCAGCTTTATCAGGGTTGATTTTCCGGCTCCATTATCTCCTACAAGGCCTACGATCTCGTTATTGCCGACTTCGAAATTAACACCCTGGAGGACCTTTACATGACCAAACGATTTATAGATGTTCTGCATGGAAAGGAGCGGTGTGCTTGTCTTTTCATCAGCCATCGTTCATTCCTTTTTGTTAGATTGGTGATACCTCATGATCGTTTTGTTTATTATCATGAGTATGAAGTAAGGGCGTAGAAGCAGCTTGTTGAGGCTGCTTCTACGCCTGTTTTTTAATAAAGATAGAGGTTCTTGCAAAAATAATCGATTTTTGCAAGAAGCACGATAATTAGCGAATACCTTTTTCGGCTAACGGGGCTATAAAATCGATGTTGTTTTTGTCGATCAAGGCAGCGCCCGTATCGATGTGCAGTCCTGAAAACCCGTATTTGACTGCCAGACAGAGCTGCAGCACAGGGAGGTATCCCTGGAGCCATGGCTGCTGGTCGAGTACGACCCCGACCCATCCGTCTTGAATCGATTTTGCCGTCGCGGAACTAAGATCGAAGCCCGCAGTAAAAATTTCACCCGGTTCTTTATTTGCAGCGCGCATGTATGTGCCCATCGTCGCGGTAAGCGCGCCGTGGTCGGTGATAATCAGTTTGACATCCGGATTGCTCGCAATGTAGCTCGTGATGACCGGAGTACCCTGAGAAGCATCGCTGTTAACGGAATCGGAAATCTCGAGGTAATCGACTTCTACACCCATCTCTTCGAG
>CAZQKT010000007.1:0-16207 GCA_964594055.1 uncultured Spirochaetales bacterium | reverse complement strand
GGATGGCCCATAACGGCTATTCCGTCAGGATTCCGTGCGACCGCGTCCTTAAATTGGGCAACCATCCGGTCCGGAAGCCAACCTGACCATACGTATTCGACATTGCAGCCCAAATCATACTCGGCTGCACGAGCACCGCGGTACACGACTGAAGCAAACGGTCCTCCTTCACTTCCGCCCGGAAAAAACACAATGTCGATACCTTCAAAGTGTTTTTCTCCTGCTTTCATTGCCTCCGCTTCTTGGCTCCCCTCGGCAAAAGCCGAGCCGATGAACCCTGCAAGAAGCAGAGTTGCTGCAAGAATAGCGAGTAGTTTTTTCATATAACTCCTCCCGTAATTGGTTTTTTTTGGGTGCGCTTGGATTGTGTGTCCGTACACGCATCCTCGTTTATGGTAGTCCCACTTTTTGTATCTGTCAAGGTTTTTCTTTGCCGCGTTCCTAGTTTCGTGAAACAACGGAGAGCCCGCTGAATAACAGCTGCACAAATTCTGGAATGGACTTACGTTCCGGTTTCTTTTCAATCCACGCTGCAGTAATACCGAAAATAGCACCCCGCAGAATATTTAAGATCATTAGTGCACCGAACGAATCAGGCAACTCTCCGCTTTGCTGTGATAGTTTGATTTCCTGCAGTAGTTCCGCACTCGTCGTCCGGTAACTGTGCATGTAATTATTTACCGCTTCCGACGGTTCTTGATGATCACGGTCTAAAAACAGCGGAGAGACCTGGGTGAGAACAATCTGCATTATTTCGAGATTATCATAATAAAACTCCATAACCATTTGCACCATGGTTTTTAAAATTTCGAGCGGGGTCTTATTATCTTTCGATAACGTTGCGTGGACGGTTGACAGGTCGTGATATTCGGACTGAAGAAGGGTGTTTATTATTTCCGGAATTCCTTTGTAGTAATAATAGAGGGAACTCGTGTCCATTTCGAGTTCCTGTGCTACGAGGCTCATCGTTGTATTTTTTCCGTGTTTTTTCAGAACTCCTTTTGCCTTCGAGAGGATGAGGGCCCGTTTTTTTTCCCTGTTCAATCTTCGTTTTATTGACATTAAATCCTCTTAAATCAATAATAAAAAATTTCCAAATTTTATTTTAAATTATATTTAAAATAATAATGTGTGGTCAATATCTGCCATCAAAAAAATCGAGAGGGAAATGATGAAGATTGGTATTGCCGGTTTCGGATGAAGCGTTTCGGTACTATAACGATATGATCTGTGAGTCGTTTGCACAACGAGCGGGAACGCTCGATGGGGTGCTGTTATACCTGCACGGGGCAATGGTAACGGAAAGCGATCTCGATCCGGAAAAGACCATAGTAGAGAACGTGCGGAAGGTCCTCGGTAGCCGTACCCCCATCGTGGTCGCATTCGATCTGCATGGTAATCTCACCCCATCCATTCTCAAAACCACAGATGCTGTGGTAAGTTACAGAAGCAGCCCCCATATCGATATGCGCTCGACCGGGGAGCGGGCGGCATCACTTCTCCTCGGAATGCTCGACGGTTCGAGTAAACCGGTGAGTGCAATGGCCAAGCCTGGAGTAGTAGTGCCGTCGGTATTCAGCGCTACTACGACCTCTCCGGGCAGTGATATTATAAGCCACGTGCTGCAGTGGCAGGATACACCCGGGGTGCTCGATGTATCTTTTTTGTTCGGATTTGCCTGGTCCGATGTGCCCGGCCTCGGCTGTTCCGCTGTTTAGAGACCCGGAGGCGGTAAAAGCGTGCCGCGCGGCAGGAAAAGGGGCGGAGGTCTCACTGGAGGTGGGGGCGAAAACAGGATGGCGGGATAACGTCGCCGTCCCGTTTACCGGAACGGTGGAATGGATCGGTAATGCGGTGTATGCAGGAACAGGGCCGATGACAGCCGGTGCGGCCGTTGATCTCGGTCCCGCCGCCATAGTTCGGGGAGAACGTATATGGCTCGAGCTGGTCTCCGAGCACGCGGTCCTCATAGATACGGACCCGTTTATTCAGTTCGGGTACAAACCGGAAGAGTTTAGCACCATTGTAAGTAAATCAAAAACACATTTTCGGGCTGTCTACGAGTCGTTAGCGGAAGAGATTATTATCGTGGATGCCCCGGGGCAGTGTCCGGCCAATTTGGATGTATTCACGTATCACCACGTGCCGGACGGTGTCTACCCGATTCGAAGTCACTAGAGTAAACCACTTCTCCATCGTGTATGACCATTTCCACTGAATCGAGGAGGGGGTCGACCGTTTTTTCGAGACTGCCGTCTACCACTACAATATCTGCAATTTTTCCAGGCTCGATGGTCCCGACCGTATCCGCCCGCCCGATGGCCTCAGATGCAATCTCGGTGGCAATGTGCACCGCCTCGACCGGTGAGAAGAAGCCGTCGTCTACGTAGAGTTTGAGCTGAAGCGCATTATTCCCGTGGTAGTTGAAGGGGGTCACGGCATCGGTGCCGAAAGCAATTTTCACCCCCCGGTCAATCGCCACGCTGAGCATCTCCTTAAACCGGCTTTTCATCGTCTCGATTTTCTCACGCATAAAGGGGGCGATCTCACTGCTCTTGCTTCGCATACAGTGTCCGACAACATATGTGGGAATGAGAAATACATCGTGCTCTAAAAACAGGTCGATAGCGGCTTCATCCATCAAAGTTCCGTGTTCGATCGTACGGGCCCGATTCTGCTAAACACATCATTATCGGCAGATGGAACTCCTACCACGGGGCCACTTTAGGGGCAATGTCTGCGGGGGGGAATATGCCGAGACGCCGTATGTTCCTCCCCATGCTCAAAAGCGCTCCCAAACTTTCCCCCCATTATTGTTATCGATGTCCGTTTGATATGAAGTATCCCGCATGTGACATTGCCTGCGCCCGCGAGCTGGAAAACCTTATCGCTGATACCGGGGCGGAAAACATCGCCGCATGTATTGCGGAACCGGTTGTCGGTTCAACGGTGGGGGCCTTAGTCCCTCCGGATGAATATTGGCCTATTGTTCGGGAAATCTGCACAAGAAATGATATTCTTTTGATTGCCGACGAGATTATGACCGGATTCGGACGTACCGGCCGTGCTTTCGGAGTGGACCACTGGGATGTTGTCCCGGACATGATGGCGTTGGCTAAGGGGTTAGGGGGGGGCTATGTTCCTGCAGGCGGGGTGGCTGCGGGCAGGCACATTGTGGAGGCCATCAAAAAGGGAAGCGGGGGCTACTGATATATCCGGGCAGCGGCATGATAGAGGGAAAAACAGGGGACAATTTTATGATCGCCCCGCCTCTTACGGTACAAAAAGAAGAGATAGAGACGATTGCAGGCATCGTGGAGGCGGCACTGCATGCATCAGCGGGAAAACTGGGAGTTCATCGTGTATCGTAATCAAACTGAAAATACGCAAAGAGGAGAGGGAGAAGACCGGTGGCAAAAAACATCATAAAACCGGTACTATCAGCCGCAGAGGCGGTAAGCCGAATAGGAGAAGGTTCCTCGATAATGGTCGGAGGTTTTAATTACGGGGGAATTCCTTATACCTTGATAGAAGCCCTTGTCGAGACAGGTACCGGAAAGCTCACACTGGTAAGCAATGATACTGCGTACGCGGATGTGGGGCACGGCGTTTTGGTAACAAACGGGCAGGTGCGGAAGGTCATCTGTTCGCACATCGGGCTCAATAAGACGGTCCAGCGGCTGTTCAACGAAGGAAAACTGACTCTGGAATTATCACCGCAGGGGACTTTTGTCGAACGGATCAGGGCCGGCGGACGGTGCCTTTCCATGCTTCCCGGCTCCGTACTGGTGGCAAGTGACTTCAGTTTCGGGCTCATCCGGGGCGGTCATATCGACTATACTGTTTTAGGAGCACTGCAGGTCGATGAGGGGGGAAGTCTGGCAAACTGGTGGATTCCCGGAAAGATCATGCCCGGTATGGGCGGGGCGATGGACCTGGTAACAGGCGTCAAGCAGGTGATCGTCGGAATGCTCCATGCCAATAAAAACGGAAAACCGAAATTGGTCCCCGCATGCGATCTCCCCTACACAGGGGTCAACGTTGTCGATATGGTCGTCACAGAGTGGTGTGTGATGCGGTTTATCGAAGGAAAGATGACACTTTGCGAGCTGGCCCCGGAAATCAATATGGGTGACTTACGGGAGATAACCGAAGCGGATTTCGCCGTAAGTACCGAGGTGTCGGTCATGCAGGGTGCGGAAAAAGAGCAGCAATAAAGGAGGTACTGTGTGGGAAAACCGGTAATTCTCAGTGTGGTTCGAACGGCAGGCGGTAAGTTTGGAGGTGCCCTAAGCCCGCTTACCGCCACGGAATTGGGTTCGCTCGTCATCGAAGAGGCGGTAAAGCGGGCGGCACTGCCGGATCATGCCGTGGAGAAAGTGATTATGGGAAACGGCTGGCAGGCAGGGGGCGGGCCGAATCCTGCCCGGATAGCTGCGTGGAACTCCAAAGCGGCCGCCGATGTGCCCGCCTTTACTGTGAACATGCGGTGCGCCTCGGGCCTTGCCGCAGTTACCCTCATTGCGGACGGCATCCGCCTCGGTGATATACAAGTGGGGCTCGCCGGTGGGATGGAAAGTACGTCGAATGTGCCGTATCTGCTGCCGCAGGCACGATGGGGCCATCTTATGGGGGAAAAACCGTGCCTCGATTCCCTTCACAAAGACGGGTTCTCATGCCCGTTGGCGGGCATGCTTATGGGCGAGACCGCGGAGCTTTTGGCTGAAGAGTACGGTATTTCTAGGGAGGAGCAGGAAGCGTTTGCCTTAGAGAGCCACAGGAAGGCGGTCGCCGCAATTGACGAGGGAAGATTTGATGCGGAAATTATTCCGGTAACGGTAAAACGGAAAAAAGAGGAGAAGGTCGTTACCGCCGATGAGATACCGCGGAGGAATACAAACAAAGAAAAATTGGCCAAGCTGCCGCCGGTTTTCCGGGCAGACGGGACGGTGACCGCGGCGACCAGCTCCGCTCTCTGCGACGGGGCCGCGGCACTTGTCATTGCAGACGAGGCGTGGGCTGCCGAGCGCGGTTTGAGTCCGCTGGCAGAAATTACCGGATATGCTTCGGCTGCAGTAGAACCGAAATACATGGGACTAGGCCCGGTCGAATCTACTCCGCTCGCCTTGGCAAAAGCAGGGGTCGGACTCGAAGAGATCGACCTCATCGAGCTAAACGAGGCGTTCGCCGTTCAGGTTATCTCCGTACAGCGCGAATTGGGGTTTTCGATGGACAGGTTGAACATCTGCGGCGGGGCGATTGCCTTAGGCCATCCCATCGGGGCCACCGGGGCGAAGATCCTTACCACACTTGTTTACGCCCTCCGGCGCGAGAAGAAGCGATACGGCCTGGCCACCGCCTGCATCGGCGGGGGGCAGGGGTTTTCGGTAGTGGTGAAGTCGAAGTAAACCCTCCCTGATCATTTTGATCTCGAAAAAGTTGCTTTTAAATTCCGCTTAACAGAAAGAGGATAGAGAGCGTTCGTTTGACTTTTTTATAGATGTGGATTACAATAGCTATTACAACCCACATAGCAGCATCAAAATTATGGAGAACGAGCATGAAAATTGTACAGATGACATTGGATGAAGAGCTCGTCGAGGCAGTTGATAAAGTCTCGAAAAAGTTGCATACAAACCGTTCCGCGTTCACGAGGCGAGCGTTGCGAGAAGCCCTTGATCGATATTATATCAGCCAATTAGAGCGCAAACATCGCGAAGGCTATGAAAAAAATCCTGTAACTTCACAGGAATTTTCGGTCTGGGAAAAGGAACAGGTTTGGGGTGATGAATGAAACATGGAGAAATTCGATGGTACAAGTTTAATTACCCGGATAAAAAAAGACCGGTTCTTATTTTGACAAGAGATTCTGTGTTGGATTATTTAGGAGAAGTTACTATCGCCCCAATTACAACTACTATACGCGACATCCCCTCGGAAGTATTTATTTCACGGCATGAAGGAATGTCGCGGGATTGTGTGATCAATTGCGACCATCTTCAAACCGTATCCAAAGGGAGAATCGGCCCACTTATGACAACACTTCCCCCTTCAAAGCTGGTTGAGGTCAGACAAGCAATCTGTTTTGCTCTGGATATATAAAGATAGATTCCCTACGTCTAATTGCACTGTCCGGACTATGTAATCCCCCTCCCCCCGCCTATAAATTCCTTTACAGCAGGATAGAGGGTCTTGTACCGTTCGAACTTCTCCCGGTAGTAGTCCCGGGTGCCGGCCGGTTCGAACTCGTCTCCTAATACAACCATCGCATCAACCCCCTCCTCGAAGGAGCCGAATACACCGGTGCCCAGTCCTGCAAGGATAGCAGCACCGAGTGCACCCGCTTCGGTTACTTTAGGGCGCACGAACGGGGTTTCCAGGATGTCGCAGCAGGTCTGTACCATGATGTCGGATTTGCTCCCTCCGCCCACGACTCGATAATTCGATATTTCCATACCGGTTTCCGGCAGCAGTTCGATGCACTCCTTGAGCGAAAATACGTTGCTCTCGATAATGCTCTTGAGGATCGCTCCGCGGGATGTCTCTATGGTAAGCCCTACGACTGCTCCCAGCGAGTCGTCGATAAAATCGGGCGGACCCATAGGCGTAAAATGGGGAAGCACGGTCACCCGGGTCTTGCCTTCCGGGATTTCCGAGAAAAGGGTGGGGTAGATGTCTTTGCCTTTGGAGAGGGCATCTTTATGCTCTGCACCTGCGTAGGTATCTCGAAACCATTTGATAATTGAGCCGCCCATATTGTAGATAAACGAGACGAACATCTCCTTTACCGCGTGGTGTTCGGTATTGAGCCCTGCTTTAAGCATTTTTTCGGTCTCTTTTCGCCCGGTAAATACCGGGGCAATGCAGACGAACGTCCCCATACCGTACATGGCACTGCCGGGTGTGATCACTCCGCACCCGACCGCGTTAGCGCATTGGTCGTGCGTTCCTGCAAGGATTGCAGTTCCTTCGGGAAGCCCGAGTTCCCCGGCCGTTGCCGCTGAAACGGTACCGATTTTCTCACCCGACTGAATAGTATCGGGAAACTTCTCCCGGTCGAGCCCGGCCGCTTCGAGAAGCGGCGCGGACCAGTCGCACGATTCGAGATCGAAGAGCAACGTGCGGTTGGCAAGAGAATAGTCGACATAGGGGGCTGCTCCCAGCATGTAAGCTGCGAACCCGCTCCAGAGGAGGAATTTGTATGTTTTCGCATACAGTTCCGGTTGGTGGTTTTTTATCCACATCAATTTGGTAATACCGAACTGATTGGCGAGGGTGTTGCCGTTTATGTCGTAGAGGGTCTTGTCCGTAAATGAAGCTTCGAGCTGGGGAAGAAACTCTTCCCCCCGGACGTCGAAGTTCATAATGGAAGGCCCTAAGATTTGCCGGTCTCTGCTTACCGGTACCACCGCCTCCCCCATCGAGGCGATGGAGAGCGCGGTTACCGGATCTTTCCGGGAGGGTCCCTCTTCGGCGGCCGCTGTAGCCTGCTTGATCGTACGTTTAATACTATCCCACACCGCAGTGCTGTCCAGTTCCGCATAACCGGCCTGTTTTCGTGTAATGTTATATTCAGTGTATCCCGAAGCAAGTACATCCCCTGTAGCAGAGAAAATGACCGCCTTACAGCCGGTCGTGCCGACATCCAATCCTAATAGACTCATTCCGGACCTCCTCTTTCTAGAGCTTAAAAATGTTGCTGTTGTCGGCGAGCTCGAGATAGTCCCGCATAAGATAGGTGACCCGTTCGTACACTTCGAATTGTCCGTCTTCGACCTTACCTGCTTTTTTCATTCCGGTTTCAAAGGCCTGCCGGATTTCCGTCCCGATATTTATTTTTGCGATCCCGTTTTTTATTCCTTCCAGAACATAATCGCGCTGTATTCCCGAGCCTCCGTGGAGGACCAGCGGAATGCCGGTTATCTGTTTGAGGGCGCTCAGATGTTCGATATGAAGCCGTGCGGCAACTTTCTTTTTATCACGTAGATTTTCAGATACGGCACCATGAATGTTCCCGATGGCAACCGAAAGCCAGTCGCACCCGGATTTTTCGACGAACCGTTTTGCCTCTTCGGTGTTGGTAAAACCACGCCCCGATTCGAACAGTTCTTCATAGGGCGGCGGCGGTCCTTCTTCGTGGCCGAGTACAGCACCGAGTTCCGCCTCGCAGGGGACCTCCGCTGCATGGGCTGCCTCGGCAACCTGTTTGGTTGCTTTTATATTCTCCTCGAGCGAAAGCCGCGAGCCGTCTACCATCACCGATTGGAACCCTTTGTTTATTGCCCGATCAATAATCTCCATATAATCGACCTTTTTATTGTCCTCATCGATTACGGGAATGTGATCGAGGTGTATCCTGATGTGGTCCGGATCGACATACGGGCTGAACTCGTCGAAAACCGCCTCGAGACTCTTGCTTTCGAACTTCCGCCACTCTAAGCGGGCAACTGCTACAAATGCAAAACTGTTCTGATCGACCACAGCCTGAATAACGGGCTTCATCATAGGCAGATGAGGGATGTTGAATGCCGGGACCACTGTTCTGTTTTCCCAGGCGAGCTTGACCGGATCGTAATACTGTGCCATTTAAAGTTACTCCTTGCTTTTTTGAATTAGTATGTATTCTACACGTTTTTACCGAAAACGGTAATAGGCTTTGTTCCAGTGTAGAGCATTTTTTAAATCTCTTAAACCGGTATGCTCGTCAATGAGTACGCATTCGATATCGTTTATTGCTGCCCGTAATACGCGTTCTTGCCGTGTTTACGGTAGTAATGTTTTTCCCGCAATGTTTGTTTAAGCCGGGGAGTATCCGGCCCTACGGTAATGGTAACCAGGGCCATTTTTGCCAGTTCCTCCAGTACTCTGCTGTTGTAAACCGCCTTCATCGGATCTTTTCCCCAGCTGAATGGCCCGTGGCACGCTACGAGGACCATCTCCACTTCAGCGGGGTCGAGGTCTTTGAAAGCCGCAAGAATTTGGTTTCCCGTCTGCTCTTCATAGTCGCCTGTTATAGCCTCATCGCTCATTACTTCCGTTACCGGTATATCGGTTGTAAGATGGTCGGCATGGGTGGTGCCGAAAATGGGAACCGGCATACACGCCTGTGCCCATCCCACCGCATAGGGGGAGTGAGTGTGGCAGATCCCTGCGATTCCGGAAAAGTTTTTATAGAGCACGGTGTGGGTCTTCGTATCGGAAGAGGGGCGGAGCGTCCCCTCGACGATCGTGTTTTCGAGGTCCACTATGACCATATGTTGTGCGGTCAGTTCATCGTAGGGGACCCCGCTCGGTTTGATCGCATACACCCCCTTTTCAGGGTCGAACGCGCTCACATTGCCGAACGTATAGATAGCCAGCTCCTGTTTCGGAATTTCCATATTGGCCTCGTAGGCGGCCCGTTTCAGTTCCGTGTATGTTCCCATTAATCCGTTTCCTCCCGGTATCATGTATAGAAATCAATATTTTCTCTCGTCAGTATATCGATAGGCATGACCATATCCTCGATTGCTCTCTGTTTTAGCACGACATACCGGTAGAGCAGCATAAGTCCATAGTAGACTTGAAGCTGCGGTTTCTGGCTGATGAGAAAATCGATCGTGCCGCTTTTCAAATGTGTTGTACTTTCTCCGATTATATCATATCCGATGAGCCGGATTTCAGGATGCCGTTTCCCCAAAAAATTGGCAACTCTGCCTACTGCTGCATTTGCTACATAAACACCTTCCCAGCTTTCCTGTTCCTGCAGAAGGCGTGAGAGAAAACCGTTGCAGATCTCCTGATCATCGAGATGTTCTTCGGTGAACACCGCGGGCATCTCGGTTTGTTCAAAACAGGAGAGAAACCCTTCGATTCTCTTGCAAATATGGAGATCGTTTTTCCGGGCTTGTAGTACCGCAACGCGGGACGGATTATCAACGAGCAGTTTCATCAAATGTGCGGCAACGAGGCCGCTTGCATACGAGTTCTGCCCGATATACGCTAAAGCTCCGGTACCCGGCAGATAACTGTCGAAAAAGACGAAAGGAACGGTGCCCTGCAATGAACGGCAAAACTGCCGTGAAGGCTCGAGAAGAACAGGGGCCAAAAGGACACCGTCGGGGTCGGCTTCGAGCAGCTTGCGTGCCGTTTCCAGGAACGAGTGTTCAGAATTGCGGTCGAAGCTGTACCAGTCAATGGATATATTAAACACGGATAGTTCTTCGGTAATCCGGTCTATGCCCCCTTGGGGAAGTTCCCAGAACCCGCAGTCCTGAAACTTTTCAGGTGTAAAGACGGCAAACCGGTACGATTTAGCAAGGGAGAGATGGCGGGCATGAATATTGGGACGATACCCGGTCTCCTCGATGATACGGCGGACCTTTTCTGCAGTTTCGGGGGCAACCCTGCCCCGATTGTGGATTACCCGGTCCACTGTACCGATAGAGACATGTGCTAGGTGAGCAATTTCGCGAATGGTCACTATTCTTGACTGTTCCTTACGTGCGTTACCGTTAACGCACTGTACTAGTGTAGACTACAATACTGCCGGTGTCAAGAAATTGTGGCCAATTGTGGCCGGCTGGCCGGTTTAAACCCGGTCAAGGCAGGTTCTCTACGGCGGACGATTCTATAGGCAGCCCGTTCGTATACCGCGTAAAGTAGGTTTCAAACCCCTCTCTATCGACGGGGTCCGGCTCGACTGCTGTGCCCATGCTGCCTGCAAAAGCGTTCTCGAGAAAATCAGCAAGGCCGGTTTGTTTCTCTTTCCGGGTAATAAAAGCGGCAAGCAGGGCCATACCCCATGCGCCTCCCTCGCCGGCGGTATCGAGTACCCTAACGGGTGTTTTTGTTGCAGCAGCCATAATCCGCTGACCGACATTCTCCGTTTTAAAAAACCCGCCGTGGCCCCTAAGCTCTTCTACCTCCACGCCTTCGTCATCGGTGAGGATATTCATCCCGGTCCGCAGAGCACAGAGTGAGGAAAATAGATGGGAGCGGACAAAGTTTGCAATTGTAAAATTGCCGTCCGGCTTCCGTACGAAAAGCGGCCGTCCTTCGCTGAAGCCGGTCACATGTTCTCCCGATACGTAACCGTATGAGAGCAGGCCGCCGGCATCGGCATCGCCTTTCAAAGCAAGGGGCATAAGCGAGGCAAATGCATCATCCTGAGAAACGTTCGCACCCATCGCCTGTGCGGCTTCGACGAAAAGGCTGACCCAGGCATCGAAATCGGAAGTGCAATTGTTCGAATGTGCCATGCCGACGGGATTGCCGTCCGGAGTGAGTACCAAATCTATTTCAGGATGGACTTTGGACAGCTTTTTCTCCAGTACGAGCATGGCAAAAACCGAGGTCCCCGCGGAAACATTGCCTGTACGGGGCTTGATACTGTTCGTAGCGATCATCCCGGTCCCGGCGTCCCCCTCCGGCGGACAGAGGGGCATGCCGGCTTTGAAAGCACCGGTGGCATCGAGATAGGAGGCGCCTTCTTCCGTTACAGTCCCCGCGACATCTCCCGCAGGAACGATTTCCGGGAGCAGCTCCTTCAATTTCCAGGGAAATTTATGTTCCGCTATGTGCCGGTCGAATGCCGCGAGCATGGCTCTATCGTAGTCCTTCGTGTCGGGATTGACCGGAAACATTCCGGAGGCATCATCGATACCGACCATGTGTTTTCCGGTCAGTTTCATGTGCACGTACCCGGCGAGAGTAGTCAATGTAACAATTTTGCCTACATGGTCTTCTTTGTTTAGAATCGCCTGATAGAGATGGGCAATGCTCCACCGCTGGGGGATAGGGAAGGAGAAAAGATCGGTCAGTTCCTTGGAAGCTTCCCCGGTGATGTTGTTCCGCCAGGTACGGAACGGGACGAGGAGGTTACCGTCTGCATCGAGGGCAAGATACCCGTGCATCATCGCAGAAAACCCGCCGGCAGCTGCCCGGGTTAGGGTTACCCCGTAGGATTTTTTCACATCAGCGGCTAAATCCGTAAAACAGGCGCCCACTCCTTTCCATACATCCTGTAAATCATAGGTCCACACGCCGTTTTCAAATTTGTTCTCCCACCCGTATGCCCCTGAAGCGAGAGGCCTGTAATCCGGTCCGATCAGGGTGCATTTGATCCGGGTGGAGCCCAATTCAACTCCGAGCACTGCATTTCCGTTTTCTATGAGTTTGGATGCGTCGTACGATTGGTCGCTGTTCTGGTTCATGGTATCCTCCGTTTTTCCACTCTGCGGAATTCTCGTTTTTCTGTCAAGCTGTGCGGACAAGCGGGGCGAGGTCTATCATCGTACAGTCGGCGCTGAATTTCTCGAAGTTCTGCTCGTTGCAGGTAAAAATGAGGAATTGGATGTTCTCCCCCGCATCGGCAATCAGTGAAAAAAGTGTAGCGAGGCGGGAGGGGTCGGTGTTAACGAAACTGTCGTCTAAGGCCATGATCTGAGTCTCTTCTTCAGCGAGCCGTGTTGCTAACGCAAACCGGAACAAAAAGGAGAGTTGTTCCCGGGCACCGACGGAGAGAAGGGATGGAGAGAAACTGAATGATGATCCGTCGAAAGTCAGTGCATCCACTGTGACCGGCTTGAAATCCCTGTCCAGGTGAAACCCGCGGTATTTCCCGCCGGTCAGTTCATAAAAGAAGGATGAAACCCGCTCCTGCACCGGCTGCACCGTTTCTGTTTCTCTTGTATGTTTTTCCTTCTCCGCGAGAGAGAGGAGCAGGGCGACCGCTTTGCTGTTTCTGTACTCTTCTTCGAGCTCTTCAACGGTTACGCGGAGCCGGTATTCGTGTTCACTGAGCTGTTCTTCTAAGTCTTCTTCCCCGGCGAGCCGTCCGGTCATACCGGCTTTCTCCTCTTTGAGACGAGCGGCCCGGTCCCGCAAGCTCTCTACCGTCCGCTCTTTTTCTTCTATCATCGAATCGGTTATCTGTTCTCTCTCCTGTGGTTCGAGGGTACGGAGCTGTTCTGTTTTCTCCTCGATTTCTCTTTTTCTCAGAAGTACCTCTGCTTCGAACTCTTCGTAACACGTATCGGCGAGTATTTCTTTTCTGCGGCCGGAAAGGTGGCGGTCCTCTTCTTCGAGCTCGGTGATGTACTGTTCGATTGCCCGGAGATTCGTATACTGTTCTAATTCCGCCGTTTTCGTACCTGCCGGCGGTCCAAACAGTTCGAGCTGTTCACTGTCCCGTGCTACCTCTTTTTCATAACCGTCTTTCTCCTCTTCGAGACTGTCCGGTTCAAAAGAATTGAGCTCCTCCTGTACCCGGGATATCTGTGCGGCCAGTTCCCGGTAGCGGCCTGCATATTCGCGAAGTTCTTTTCCGTTTTCGACCCCGTATGCGGTGAGAATCGTCGTCCGCTTATCAGTTGATTTCTGTTTCTCGCGGCTTAGGTTTATATATGCATCTTCTCCTAGCGGTCCTGTTATCTTAAGCGAAAAGTGGCCCGGATACGTTATTTCGGCCGACTGGTTGACCCGCAGCGACTCCGGTTCAAGAAGCGTGATTTCACGTGCTTCATCATCATCCTTTCTCATTCCGAGACTGATTTTTTTATCCGGCGTGATGGAGAGCTGCATCTGTGTTTTTTCGAGCTGCACCGAAAGTGTCTTAATGGTCGACTCCAGTTCAACGACTTCCTCGATCTCCTTCTCTTCTACAGGCCGATACGGTGAGATTTCTTTTCTCAAACGTTCCAGCTGTTTCTTTTTCTTGCGGTACTGTGTCAGTTTTTCGTTGATCTCCCGGACTCGGTTTTCAATGAGCACTTTTTTCCGGGCATACGCGGCGGGAAGCTCTCCCCTGATTGTCTCGAGGCGGGCATGCAGCCGAACGATTTCGGTGTACGATTTTCGCAGCGGTTCGTATGTTTCTCGAAGCCGCTGCAGTGCGTCCCATTCTTTCTTTTTGCAGGCAAGCTGTTTTTTTGCCTGTTCTGTGTTTCTGAGCTTTGTTTCGGTATCTGAAATGGCCGTATCTATCGATTTAATCTTTTCTGTAATCGAGCGGACCGAAGCGAGTTTCTCCCGGATACGGTCTCTATCGGCTGTAAGCCGGGCTTTATCCGTTTCGAGATCGGAGACCCGTTTTCCCGCGCTGTTCATTGCTGTTTTGAACTTGCCGGACCGGAGAAAATAGTCGTTGTATTCGCTTTGTATTCGCGAGTAAAACTCTTCCGCGGCCGGTGAGGACAGCCGTTCTTTTATCAACCGTTCGATTTTCTGTTTGAGCCCGCCTGCAACGAGCTGTGCGTCATTGCTCTGCCGCGGGTTGAAGAGATTCAGCGCTTCTCCCTGTTTGACCCAGAGCAGTCTCATCATACTCTCGAGATCTTTTTCGATGCCGAGCTTTTCGAGAATCGCTTTATTAACGTCCCGTCCTTCCGCGACCAGTCGGCGGTTTTCACGCTCTCTATCGATAAGAAAAAGGTGTGCATCACCGTGGGGAAAAGATTTATGTATTACGAAACGCTCCTGTACACTGTTTTGTAATACTAATTCTATACGCGCCTTTACCTTCGTATTCCAGGGGACCAATTCTTTATACACTGCTTTCGTACTGTGCGCCTCTCCGGTAAGACCGATATACATCGCTTCAAGGAGAGTAGATTTTCCGATTTCGTTCGGTCCGTAGAGGATATTGATTCCCTCAGAAAGCGTGACGGTAAGATCGGGTATCGATTTCCAGTTGCTGAGGGTCACCGATTCGAGTATCACAGAAGCTCCTTCTCAAAGAGAAAGAGAAACAGCTTCTCTAAGGCCCGGTTTTTGACGGCATCCTGCACCTCACCGTCCTGTAAAAGTGTGTCGATGACCCCGCGAAGATAGCCGATTTCTTTAGCAGAAGGTATTTCATCCGGTGAAGGTTTGATGCGGGTCTGATTGTCGACTGTAAGGGAAAACCAGGAAGCGGGGAGAAGTTCGACCCGCTGCCGGAGGTCCCGATACGCGGCAGGTGAGAGTAATCCCCGCAGTGTTATCTCCCCAATGGTGTTGTTCTTCTGCGAGCTTACCGTTTCGAGAGTAGTTTGGTAGTTTTTGTCGTCTATGATGAGCTCTTTTTTCTCCCAGGCGTATGCAGGGGTAATAGGTGCTTTCTGTATGTGCGGGACAGCACCCGGCCCTTCAATGGTGATATCGAGGACCGCTCCCTGTTCACCAAACTTCATCGGTTGAGGGGCCCCCGGATAACAGGTCCGCTCGCCGGCTTGATAAAAAGAGTGCCAGTGGCCTAAGGCGAGATAGTCGAGGTTTTTTTCTTCGACGAACCCGGGTCCAATCGGAAAATCATCCTCTTCGAACTTGCCCGGAATCATAAGACTTCCGTGTCCGAGACCGATCCGCACAGCGTGGGCGGCAGCATTCCGATTCGCCGGAACCCAGGCCAGAGGATTCACACGCCCCCGTTTTTCTGCAGGTGAAGCTGCGTAAACAGTACAGGCAGGTTCGGTCATCTCAACTGTTTCCTCTCCCCGAATGAGGCGGAACTGTTCCGGATAGAGGTGCGGTTCTACCCGGGAGTAAATCGATGCCGGGGTGAGAGGGTCGTGGTTACCGGTAACGGCGATAAAAGCAACTTCCGGATAACGGTTTACAATTGCGAAAAGCCGGGTCAAAAGCTCTGTTGATTTGAACTCGGCGGAATCGTACTGGTCTCCGGCACTAAGGATAAAGGGAATGTGTTTTTCATGTGCGTAGGCAAATATCTCCTCCACCTTCTTAAACCGTTCCTCATTGAGCAGGTGGTTTTGTTCTCTGCTTATAAGGGAGGAGTTTCTGCCGAGGTGCCAGTCAGCGGTGTGGAGAAATCGAACAGACAAACTACCCGTTACGCTCCTTTCCGCAGGCCGGCGCGGTTTCTCCGGCCGACTCTGTTTTCCGGTTTAAATAGTGCATATGGGGTATGAGAACACGGTTTGGATTTCCGGTCCCGTCGTAGAAGATGTCGATGATCGGCACTCCGAAATCATCCTGCATCTTTCTATAAAACGAAGCGGTCACCACTCCCGGACAACAGAACATCGGGTTGATGTGCAGAATTGCTTCGACGAGATTGTTTTCCAGATAGTAGAGTGCCCTGCCTAAGGAGAGAGAAGTCTCACCCTCGATATAGTGACGAACGTTGTACTCTTCCATTAGACGGACACATTCGCTGAAATCCGGCTCCCGTTGATCCCCTATAAGCTCGTCGGCGAGGTTTTCATACCGTGCCTCGATGGTCCGC
>CAZQKT010000006.1:39631-53272 GCA_964594055.1 uncultured Spirochaetales bacterium | reverse complement strand
CCCCGCGAGTCAAACCGGGTTTTACTGCTGTCCCGATAAGGGCAAGGCCGGCTACAGCAGTAAAACCCGGTTTGACTCGCGGGGGGACAGCGTACCGTGCAATGACCATCTCACCCGGAATGAGGACAAACCACAGTATCCATCCGTTTAAGTCGTATGGGACGACAATAGAAGGGTGAAAAACCGGAATACAGAGTGCTATCAGGTAGAGAACTAATCTCGAAAAAAACAGTATATGCATAATTATATAAGCTCTATAGAAACAATTTGTTCATGTACATCCCGGGTATAATCCACACCGGGATTTTTTTTCTTGTTGTCCCGGCGAAACAAAGCCGGTGCGGGAACATAGGGATGGGAGTGCAATCGGAACAGTTCGATCTTCTCGAGGCCGTCGTTCCCGTTCCGCTCTTTCCCGCGCCGGGGGAATGTGGTCCTAAAAACCGTAACCGGAATATTCGAGAAACGGCGCAAATATCCGTTTAGGCCTTCATCGAACGGGGTGGAGAACACAAAGAGCCGCTCTACACCGGTGGTCTCCCGAAGGGCGGCCGGGGAGTGCTGATAGAAAATTTTCGGCACATACATGCTGAACCGTTTTATATCATCATCCGATTCGAGAAAAACAATCCCCTCCCCGGTGGAAAGATGAAACTGGTATTCAGGATGGTCCCGTTTACTGTTCCAGAGAAACGAAACGAGCCAGTTCTTTATATAATGGAGATGATAGATCGAATCCAAGGTTTCAGTCTGTTCTTTCTTGTAATGTCTGAAATCGACATGTATAATTTTCATTTTTTCTTGAGTGACCGGAGATATTCGGGTGAAAATATCGTTTAATTTGGTGGAAGCTTTCCAGTTGATGTCCCGGAATTTATCACCGGGGATGTAATCCCGCATATAGTATTTTTCTTCGTCCGAAGTTTTTCGTTTCTGCTTCGAATCTTCACCCCCGGTCGCCTGGACCGATACTTCCCGCTTCTCCTTGAGTAAAGTCGGTTGTACCGGTACTTCTCGTTTGAGTACACTCATAAACCTCGCCCGGGAGAGACCGAAAATATCTTTTACCGATGCCCTTCCCCGGGCGGAAAAAACACCGCAGAGAGGAAAAAGCAAAGGGATATCCACACTCCCGCCTCCGGGAAAAGAGTGTTCCCGGAAATACCACAGTTTTGCGGTTTTTTCTACACGAAGCGGCCCGGTTATTGTAAAGTGATAACGGTAGAAAAAAAACGCCCGTTCTCCCGGAATATCAAAACGCTGATGCGCCCCCTTCCTGCCTGCAAATACCGGCTCATAAGACTCCCAACTTACCTGCTGTTTTTCCAGGCGATTGGCCTGTATTCTTCCGAGCACAGAGAGAAGAATAAGAAGGAAAATACCTAAAAGTCCTAAAAATAGACTAAAAGGATTTTTGTACGCATACCCTAATCCGAGCATATAGACCGAGACAACTCCAAGCAGTGTGCCGAGAAACGTTAACGGATAGTAATACTCTATAGTAGGTAACAGCTTGTGCATCGTCTAACGGGATTGTTCGACCGGAACAGTATCCAAAACCGAGGTAAGAAAATCTTCACTCTTTTCGGATGAATCCTGCATAACAAGCCGATGTGCCATTGCCGGGAGGAAAATCTCTTTTACCAAATCAATATCCACATAATCGTTACCCCTAATCAGGGCGAGAGCACGCGCTAATCTGGAAAGTTTGATACCCGAACGGGGGCTTGCACAAATATGAACATCGGGGTTAAAACGGGTCTCCCGCACACAAGCGACAATGTAGCGGATTACCTCTTCACTTATCGTTACATCATCAACATGCTGCTGCCATGCCAACAGTTCCTGATACGGAATAACCGGGGAAAACCCCTTCCATGCATCCTCCCGTCCGTGCTGCTTGATTATCTCGGCTTCCACGTCCGGTTCAGGAAACCCGATCGAAATCTGGATCATAAACCGGTCGAGCTGGGGCGCGGGCAGCGGAAACAGATGGACGCCCTCGAGGTTCATCGTTGCGATAATAAAAAACGGTGACGGCAGTCCATACGTACGGCCCTCGATGGTTACATTCTGCTCCTGCATGGCCTGAAAGAATGACCCCTGGGTCTTCGGGGTGAGTAGATTGATTTCGTCACAGAGGACAAAATGGGCGAAAATCGGTCCCTCTATAAAAACCAGCTCATCAGAACCGGCGTACATCCGGGTATATCCGAGAATATCCTGAGGAAGCAGGTCTACCGTACACTGGATCCTGGAGAAAGGCTCGATTTTTATCCCATCGTCGGATTTTGTTGCGTTCCGGTCCCAGATAATCGAGCCGGCAAGAGCGCGAGCAAGGGAAGTTTTCCCCACACCGTGAAAATCGGCAAGAATAACATGCCCGCCGGCAAGTTTGGAGGCAAGGATATATTCGAGCTTTGTTGTATCTATATAGATTACCTTCCGTATATTGTCTACAAGTCTCTCAATACCTTGTTTGACGGTTTTAATGGTTGTTTCAGTCATACTGTGAGTATAAACGAGTAATCACTCCTCTTCAATCCGAATAACGGTCTCTTTCGAGACATCGACATCCCGAAGCGATTGTAATAGTGCTACGACCACATTCGTGGCTACTTCTCCGACAAATTCGTTTGTAGGAATGTCTTTGCCTCCGTTGGTGATGGTGATCTTTCTTGACATAGTGCTCTCCTTACATACAATTGAATTGTCTAACTATAACATATATGAGCAAAAGAATTAAGGTCTTAACCGGTACTATCAACTGCGGGAAAACCACATACGCTGCGGCTATGGTGATGGAAAAACGATCATCGGGCCGCCTCGTCGGGGGCATACTCTCGCGCGCTTTTTGGGACAAGGGGGTAAAGCGGGGCTTCTACTTCGAAGACATTTTAACCGGAAAACGGATACTCCTCTGCGCAGAACGCGGATACGGAGGAGAAGAGTTCAAAAAGAGCGGAGGACCCGATACGGGACGTTTTTTTTTCAATCCGAACGCCTTTCTCTTTGCAGAGACAAGCCTCTTAGCGGCCCGTCGTGCGGATATCATCATAATAGATGAACTTGGAAGACTTGAGGCTGGTGAAAAAGGCCTTTACTCAGTTACAAAACGTCTTATTGATGAGTTCGACGGTGAGCTTGTTCTTGTTATCCGCAGAGAGCTTGTCGAAGATATCCTCAACGTACTGCACGTAGAACGACATCTCATCGATACTATTTCGCTCGACTAAAGGAGAAATGGCATCAATGACCTCCCGCCATTCAGTTTCACTCATCTCGACAAGGAGAGTAAGCGGATAGATGCCTGCGTTATTGATGAGAATATCCACAGCACCGATTGATCGAGAAACCGCTTTTTCAGCTTTTTCTCGATTAAAAATTAAAAACAAATTATCTATTTGACTTTCTTTTATATCCATGTATAATTTGAGAGGAAAGAGCGGTACTTTTACCAAAACTATTTTGAAAGGGGAGAGTCATGAAAAAACTGCTGGTAATTTTCTTCATTTGTTCGTTCCTCGTTACTGGCATTGCAATTGCCCAAGAAAAACGGATGTATAATGATGGTGAAATTGATTATGTCCCGATGTCGGCAAAAATAAATTTGATTGCCGAGGATAGTGAATCCAGTATCAAAAATATCGAATACAGTGTAAACGGACAACCAATCAAACGCTATTCAGGGCCGATTTCCTTCACCGAAGAGGGAAGACACTTTGTGGCCTACCGCGCAATTGACAATGCAGGTAACATTTCACAGGAAAAAATTTACTCTTGTATCGTCGATGACACGCCCCCCTACCTCTCTGCCACGGCAAGCGGTCCTGCCTATATGGCCGGAGATGTTGCCTATATAACCGATAATACCTCTATCATCCTTCGGTCGGAAGATGAACTGTCCGGAGTACAGGCTATTTACATAGGGCTCAATGACAGCGGTTATTGGCGTTTCACCGGTTCTGCCGCTGTTGAAAAAGAAGGCAAGCACACCGGCAAGGCGTACGCGGTGGATAATGTAGGGAATAAAACAAGCGTCTACAGGATGGAAGCTTATGTTGACAACACGCCGCCGACCGTTACCATTGAACCGAAATATGATTTTGCAAACCTCCAGGGGAGTATCTATACAAGCACGAAAAACCAATATACCGTAACTGCCGAAGATGCTATTTCTGGGGTAAAAGAGATTAAGGTTTCTATCGACCGCGGAGAGTACTTTACCTATACCGAACCGATCAAGATTCAAGACACCGGCTATCATTCCATAAGGGCGAAAGCAGTCGATTATCTGAACAACGAATCCAACGCGACCGAACTAACCTTTTTTATTGATGCAAAAACTCCCCAAGCGGATGTGGAAATCTCTATAGATTAATGACTTTCCTGTGTAAGGTTGTCTACTGAAAAAACTTCTGTTTTTTCAGTAGACTCATTAATGAGTTCTAAGACCGTCCGGCACGTCGTTACACGTCGTCTCAACAGCACCGTAACGAGAAAAAGACACGAACGTAACAGTACGCTAACACATTCCCTTTATATTGAGTAATTAATTATGGAGATACTATGAATAACTTTCATACGCACACCTACCGATGCAAACATGCATCCGGTGATGTAACAGATTACGCAGATCACGCTGTACAGGCCGGTATGGAGATACTGGGCATGTCCGACCACTGTCCGTTTCCCGACGGAAGATGGTCCCATGTTCGTATGGACCTTCCCATGCTTCCGGATTATGAACGTGCAGTGTATCAAGCACGAGAGGAGTATCCCGACCTTACCATTATCAAAGGACTTGAATGCGAATGGGTATCCTCCATGCGCTCGTTTATCGAAGATACGTTTTTAGCAAACAATCGATTTCAGTATCTCATTGGGGCCGTCCATTGGGTCCCCTATTATAACGAATGGCTCGATCTACAAGAGATTACCCCATGTATGCTCCGCTCCTACAGCGACCTGTTAATAGAAGCGATGGAAACCGGTTTATATCTGTTTATTGCGCATCCTGATATCTTCGGGATGGGGTACTACCAGTGGGATGAAAATGCAAAAGCGTGTTCGAAAGATATCTTAGAGGCAGCGGAGGAACTCGATATTCCTCTCGAGATCAACGGATATGGTATGCGAAAACCGAATATAATAACACCTTCCGGAGAGGAGCGGGACAAATATCCATGGATTCCATTCTGGGAATTGGCATCGGATTATAACATACGGGCTGTATGTAATTCGGATGCCCATAAACCTGAAGATGTTGCAGACTCTATTAACCGGTGTCTCGAGATTGCTCGGCGATTTGAAATCGAGGTAGAAGATTTCTCAGATACTCTCTTTCCGCCTGATCATACCCCCGTTCAAGAGGTTTCGAGAAAATAGGGGCAGACATATATCACCATTTCGAGGGGCTGATTCTCGCCGTCATAACGTTCTCTAAAGGCGTTTGTAATCGAATTTTGAATTGTGCAGTTCCCATTTTTTTTACAGAGAGAACAGGCTCCGGTCTCACGGGGACTAAAAGCTATATCCATAATGCTCTCCTTACTCCCTCGTTTTACTGCGCTATAAAAGCCGGATGTAAATAGAAAAAATCCTGCAAGACCTCTCCGATAGAGACCCTGTACAGATGCGGTCCGACCTCATCACTCAGTTTGAATTGCGTTTCAGGCACCTCCTTCTCAAAGAGGACCTCTTCTGCTAAAAGATACGCTTTCGTGTTGAGATGTTGCATAACGAGTGCGTACGGCTCATCGGGTAGCGTATTTCGAAAATGGAGCCTTCCCTTCAACGTGAATACCGGCAGGCCTTTGTAGAGAAGAGAGCCTTCATCATCGCTTGTATAACCGTCACTCTCAATTGTTTCTATGGACCCGACACCCCGTTTTGGGACAGCTACCGTTTTCTCCCCTGCCTTAATGAGCAGAAGTCGGTTCAAGGCGAAACCGCCCGGGAAGGCGAGAGTTACCACACTCCCCTCACCGAAACGGGAGATCATCCGGGCTTCCGCTCCTTCGATACCGGCCACCTTTTTTCTCACGATATCCAGGCCCACCCCGCGTCCCGAATAATCGGTTACCTGCTCACTCGTAGTGAACCCCGGGCGAGAAAGGAGCGAAAACAAATCGCTATCATCTTCTTCTTCCGTAAAAAGGGAGTCCTTATCAACACCTCTCCCGTCATCAATGATCTGAAAAACAAGTTGTGTTTCACTCTCAACGGCCGCAACCACCACGTGAGCAGTCTCCTCTTTACCCGCTGCTGTCCGATCGTTCGGATTTTCGATACCATGGTCGATACTGTTCCGGATAAGATGGATAAGCAATTCTACGATCATCTCCAGTAAGGCGCGATCCACTTCGATTGAGCCGCCGATAAGAGAAAATTGTATCTGTTTCCCGCATGTTTTTGAAAAATCACGGGCAAATCTTCGTAACCTGTTCGATTCCGATTTGACCGGTACGAGACGGATCGTCCTGAGAATTCGCCGTAATTCATCGGCAAGCTCATGCACCTTGGCAACTTCATTTTCTTGTTTGGGGTTTTTGCCCAATCTGCCTACCCGCAGCTGAAGTTCTCCGACAGCAGTCACAAGATCGTCGATCTTAGCAGTTTCTATTCTGAGGTAGCTCGGCTCGGGAACGCTTTCTCCGGTTTGGGCGGTAATATCTTCCTCGACCTGAGTGATGAGGTAGGTACCATAATCCAGTGCTGCGATCTGGACCCTCCGTACTTCATCAACGTTGAGAGCATCGTATATTTTTTTTTCCTCGATGGCTGTAGTAAAATAGATGGTGAGTTCCGTTTCATCTTCATCCAGGTTCTCCGGCTGGGGATTGATCATTATCACATTTACCAGTAGCTCGAGGTTGTTGATAAGGAGAAAAACCCGGGGGAATTTCATGGGGATGTTTTCTTCGAGCTCACACACTACCCGATAGAACCTTTCCCCCCGCAACCGTGCTTCCTGAAGCAATGCTTTCTCGAACTCAGAAAAAAGGAGCTGTTCCCCGCCGTTCTCTGCTGGTACAGCAGGAACCCCTGCGGAAGGCAGGGCTTCTTTTTCGTCACCCGCGCGGGCCCCGTCTTCTCGGTTTTTACCCTCATCTCCATGATGGGCCGCTTTTTTGAGAATCCCCTGCAATGCAGTCTGTAGGGTATCGATAGTGCTGAAAAAGGTGTTTATCAAATCGGGTGTTAACGGAGTTTTCCCTTCCCGAACTGCCGAAAGTTTGGATTCGAAATCGTGGGCATTTTTGGCAATTTCATCCAGATGGAGGTATGCCGCTTCCGATTTTAACGAATGGATTTCTCGGAATGCGTCATGGACCAGCTCTTCTCTTTCGGGCCCGGTCTCCAGTTCTATGAGAATTTTATTGAGATTCCCGATTATCGCACTGCTGTCCTGGATAAACGTATCGAAGAGTTTACTGTCCTGGGCGTTTTTTTCTACCACTGTGCCGTTCCGCTTTCTCTCTTTAGTATGATCTATGAAGCACCTTCTCTGCTCCCGGCAAAAAGTCGTAAAGCAAGTTTCCGAACCTGAGGAGTACCGTCTCGCATACCTTCGAGTACGATGCCTCGAAAAGCTGCATACATGCCAATTTTCTCCACACATCCGAGCACTGCCAGTTTTACTTCTTCGCTACCGTGTGCAAAAACTGAGCCGAGCTCACCGGCACTCTGGTTAATTCCCAGTTTACCGATAGCATCGATAACTGATTTTACGACAAGAGGCTCACTGTCCCATAATCCTTTCCGCAGATACGCATAGGCGCTTTTTTTGCCGGAATTTCCCAGGGCCCGTGCTGCGAAAGCACGCATTCCAACAGTTTTCCCTTCGGTGAGCAGTTTCCCCAAAGAAAATATGTCAACAGATTGATGTGATCTTGTAGTCTGCTTTTTATATGCATGTTTTACCGGGAAATCGATAACACTTTTTCTCTCAGCATACACGTTGAGTGTCTTGTATGCTGAAATTATCTTTGCTAATTTCTCTCCGCTGTGAATATCTTTTGTAATATCGGGATGATATTTTTTGGCCAGCCGCCTATACGCGTCTTTTATCTCCTGTTTTCCCGCACCAAATGGCAATTCGAGTGTTTTATAGAGCTCCTGTTTATCCATACTCTACTTCCTCCGAATCAACTCCCACGGCATTAAGCTCTCCAATGATCGTTTCGAGTGCAATTTGGCATTCGAGCAACGATTTTTTTTCCTTTTTTTTCATTGCTCCTTCGGATTTCTTTAGAATTTCTTTTATCTCTTCTCTGAAATCATAGTCAATACCGGTTCTCTGCGTCAGTTCCTGATTTACTCGATCGGTCAATTGGGAGACCCTCTTCTCGATTTTTTCTTCGGCCTTTTCCTCTCCGTTATCATCGTCTTCTTTATAATCTGAGGTTACTGAAACCTGCTGTTCTACGTTTGTATCCATATCGCGGGCTGTTACATGAAGTATACCGTCGGTATCAACTGTAAAGGTCACTTCAATTCGAGGAGTGCCTTTTTTACCTTCCCGAATTCCTGAAAGAAGAAAGCGGCCGAGGGAACTGTTTTCTTTTGCAGTATCGCTTTCTCCCTGCATAACGTGGACCTCGACAGACCGTTGTTCATCGGAAATTGTCGTAAACAGCCGTTTTCTGCGTGCAGGAATTTTACTGTTCTTATCGAGAATACGGATAAACTTGCCCCTTTCTATCTCGACACCGAGAGAGAAAGGAGTAATATCTTTGAGAATAATGTCTTCGACTTCCCCTGCAATCAAAGATGCCTGTAAAGCGGCCCCTAAAGAAACAACTTCTTCCGGATTTATTTTTTTCTCCGGCCCGACATTAAACGCACCGGCGAGAAGTTCCCGAACTAGCGGGATTCTACTCGATCCGCCTGAAAGGATGAGTCTGTCTACATCATTCGGTTTATCGCCTGCTTCATGCACAGTCTTTTTTGACAATGCGACTGTCTCTTCTATTTTATCACGAATAAGATGTTCGAACTCTTCTCGAGTAATGGTATAGCTCAAATGCGCACTTTTAGAAGTACCGCTTCTTACAAAGGGAAGCGCGATATGTGCGGACTTCATCGAGGAGAGTTCTATCTTAGCACGTTCTACCTGTTCGAGAAGCTGCTGCATGATAATCTTATCATCCTCAATGGGGACCCCCGAATCTTTTGTAAAATGTTCAACTACTCTATCGCGTATCAACGCATCGAAATCAATACCGCCGAGATTATTGTCCCCGTTCGAGGAGAGGACAGTGAACGTATTGCCCCGTTTTTTAAGGTAAGTTACATCGAAAGTGCCTCCGCCTAAATCATACACGAGAATATTACTGTTATTGCTTACCTCATAAGCATAAGCGATAGCTGCCGCAGTCGGTTCATTTATGATACTTTTTACCGAAAAACCGGCGAGCTTTCCCGCCTCTTTTGTTGCTTTGCGCTGATTTTCAGTAAAATATGCGGGGACCGTAATTACAGCGCACCCTACCTCTTCTCCGAGATACGCTTCAGCGTCTTTTTTTATTTTTTTAAGGATAAAGGAACTAATCTCTTCCGGGGCATACTGTTTCCCATCGAGAGAAAAATACTTTTTCTTTCCAATAAGCCGTTTTACATTGAGTATCGTGCGTTCCGCATTGATTACCGCCTGATTTTTAGCAGCCTCCCCCACTAAAATAGAGCTCTCTTCGTTTGTAAAAGCCACAATAGAAGGTGTAATTCTGTTGCCTCTGTCGTTTGGTATAACTTTCGGTTCATCGCCGTCTAAAAACGCTGCTGCGGAGTTGGTTGTGCCTAAATCAATGCCGATGATTCTTCGCATATTATCCCTTTCTCCCGTGGATGGAGATGATCGTTTCTATCTCACCTACAGAAATATCCAACTTATTTGATATGATGGTTGGTGAAAATCCCTTATTATACAGTTCCATCACCTGTTCAGGAATTGTCTTCTCCTCTTTTTTCGGTTTTTCATTATCAATTTTTAAGTGTTTTGGTTTTAAACTGCTATACACTTCTTCGCTTTTTTTTTGCTGCTCCTGCTGCCGGCCTAACAGCATCATACTTTTATCAGCTCTCCGTAATACATCGGAGAGACGATTGATACTCTCCTCGATAAGGCCGATATTTCGATTAGTCGTCCGGTTCAATTCCACAATCATTTGATCAACTTCTTCCCGAACCGAGCGCAGTATTTCTTCATTAGTAAGCGCTTTCTCAATTTTTCTTTTGAATACAAAATACATAATGAGGAGAATGAGGAAGTTCACCCCAATAAGAATGATCGTCGTAACCATCAGCCTTATCCCGAAATATCGATATGATGTCCGAGATCAGGGTCCTGCATAAACTTCTGGTTTTTCTCTTTCAGCTGCTTTTTTTTCTCTTCTTCCTCAGCAGTACCACTTTTTCGGCGCTGCCCGCCTGAACCATCCTCGTCAGTTTTGTTCGATCCCTCCGTCATATCTTCGAGTTGATTAACACTGTGGTCTTTATGCTCAGTTTCTTTTACAAATTGACTGCTCTGTAGCGATTGATGTTGGGCCGCTATTTCACGCATTAGCCCCTGTTCTTTACCGATTTGATTCATGCGGAGAAAAAGAGTTTGCAGGTCAATTGGCTGTATCGCCATTATTCCTTCCTTGAATAATCCTCTTCAGTTTCTTCATACTTGGTCACTTTTACGACATTATTTTCATTGATAAACGTTACTGCTTTAAACTCGTTTCTTACTTCAAGAAAAGCGTCTTTTACATACACTTTCGTACCGGGGAAAACCCGTTTCGAAGCGGAGATCTTTCCGGTATATCGTAATGAAGCGAGATAGTCCTGGGTTTCGCCGATCTCCTCTGCGGTTTTCGTCAGTTCGTCGTCAATTTCTTTTTTCTTCACAAGTAGTTCTTTCAAATATTTCTCTTTTTCTTCCGGTAATTTTTTCTTCTGTTTTCGGATTTTTGCGAGCGTCTCTATGTTAAGATTAACCTCACTTGCTTCTTTATCGAGCACTGATTTTTTCTCTTCCAAATCGGCAAGTTTTTCTTTACTCTTTGGATCATACCCGACCTCGACAATTGTCTCTGATCCCGCCGTAGATCCGAACGTTTCGGCTAAAACCTCTTCAGCAGCCCTTAAGTGGCCGCCGACGATTTTGGCCCGCTTGCCTCTTCCCATACAGATGATTTTTTTGTTCGCATCAACATGAGAATTGATAATACCGTCTGTTGCAACTACATTCTCACTAACTTCCACAACTGCATTTTCTATAAATTTAGCCCACAAACTTTTCCCGCAGCTTATCTTTCCTTCATTTTTACCGGTAATCCCCTGTCGGACCACTATATCTCCCTCAGCATCAAGCTCACATTTGCCTACAGTACCGATCACTTCGATGCTGCCGGATGCTTTCACCTTAAACCCGTCTTCCACGTTCCCTTTGACAACAACAGCCCCTAAATGGGTAATATTTCCTACTTTCATGTTTACATCACCCTGCACGACGTATACCGGTTCTACATTTACTTTACCCATGCTTAAAAGAACTTGGCCGTTGCATTCGGCAATGAGAGCAAGTCCGTCATCAGATAGTTTTACATTTTTACCTACTCCGAGTTCTACATCCCGCCCCGGTTTTGCAGGAAGAAACCTTCCGGTAACGGTACGGCCGTCTTCGCCTTCTTCAGCAGGGATCTTTTTCGCTAACACCTGCCCTTCGACCACGTTCTGGAGCATATTCATTTCTTTGAAATCTACCTTACCGTCTTTCTCCTTCAGATGCACTTTTGATGTATCTGTTTCAAAATTATAGATAATTTTCGCATCTCTACCGTTTACAGGCTTTGAACCTTCTGCGACTGTAATCGGTTCATTATAGCGGGGATGGTCCAAAAAATGTTTTAAGACATCTTCATTTATTCCATGAATAACACCGTTGTTTTTTAAAACCGACATCATCGACTCAACGGTAATGTCCGTTCCCCCGGGCCCAGGTGGTTGTACTACCATCGCAGCCTGCATCTCAAAATCGATAATGTCTACGGTCATAACGGTGTCGTTTGTAGGATTATAAACAAACTCCCCGACTTTTACGTATTCTCCGTCCGCCTGCTTTACCAGTTGTTTTACCAGTTTATCATCAATATCGTTGACGGCCCGTTCGGACAATGTATCGTAGGCCATTTTCACGGTCGCCGGTTTCCCATTCCCAATAGGAGCAGAGACTTTTAATAAAGCCCCTTCCGGTACAAGACGTACAAAAACCTCCCCGTCTGCTTCAGTAATAACATCTTCCGCCTCCTCTTCGCCGTCAAAAGACATATCGAAATCTTCATCAAACTCGGTTAATTTCTCTTCTTTAACAGCTTCGTAGGCGATAAGAATACAATCTTTCTTACCCATTCCGAAGGTTCCCTTGCTGCCGGGTTCCAACACTTCATATTCCATCTTTTTTACCGGAAGCCCCAGTTCTATGGAAGCCTGACGAAGCGCATCTTCGATAGTCTCGCCGGTGACCTGAACAGAGTTCTTGCGTCGATCAACGTCAGCCTGTTTTTTCATGTATTCCCGTAATTGGGTGATGGTAGGCATGGTGTTTCCTTAAACTACAGTATTCCCTTTTTAATATTGGTCAACTTGGCACGCAGCCTCATAATCGCTTTTGTGTGCAGCTGAGAAATGCGTGATTCGGTTACTTCCAAAACTTCACCAATTTCTTTCAGGGTCAAATCCTCGTAGTAATAGAGCACAAGTACTTTTTTCTCTTTATCCGGCAGTTCCTGTATTGCCTCGACGATTACCCGTTTTATTTCTTCCTTTTCTACGATCGTGTCCGGATTAAGGCTCTGGGGTGATTCGATACTGTCCACTATTGAGACTTTATCGTTCTCATCCCCCGAATACCAGAGATCATTGAGTGATAGAATCGAGGTACCGCTTATTTTCAGCATTGTCTTCTGAAACTCATTCAGGTCCATACCGAGCTCTTTTGCAATCTCCTTGTCCGATGCAGAATGGCCCAGGGAGGACTCAAGTTTATGGATTGCGTCTTCTATTTCGCGCGATTTTTGCCGAACAGACCGAGGGACCCAATCTATGGACCGAAGTTCATCAAAAATAGCACCTCGTATTCGTGTAACAGCGTAGGTCTTGAATTTGACATGTTTTTCCGGATCAAATTTTTCAATGGCGTCAAAAAGACCGAACACGCCGAAGCCGACCAAATCGTCAAACTCGACATTATGGGGCATACCGATTGCAACTTTTCCGGCTACATATTTTACCAACGGTGCATATTGTTTTATAAAAAGATCTCTGATGTGCGGGTTGTTTGTTTTTCGGTATTCCTCCCACAATTCCTGTTCAGTTTTTTCTTCCAGCAGCTTTTTCCCCATAGTTATTCCTTCTTCAACATCGTTTGTACAGCTTTTGCGATGGTCCGGGGATCTTCCTCAACTCCACCTACATCTACAGTCATATTTGAATCCTGACCGGCGCCCGTTTCTTCCCAGTCTTCCTCAGTACTTTCTGTGTGGTTAAAAGAATCAGATAAATTATCTATATCAGGTAAAGCATCGATAGTGGCTTCATCATCGTCCACTGCTTCCAGATCTGCTATTTCTTCTGCGGTTTCACCGCCGG
>CAZQKT010000006.1:0-39531 GCA_964594055.1 uncultured Spirochaetales bacterium | reverse complement strand
TTCACTGCTTTTCGGTATGGGAGCAGCAGACTCCTCAGCTCCGTCCAGTTCTTCTACTTCTTCGACAAACTCTTCACTATCGTCACTATCGTCACTGTCATTATCCGGATACGAAAGCTCCTCCGTAGTATCTTCTGAGTTGTCTATTTCATCTTCGGTTTGACCGGCAGCCGTTTTTGTTGGCTCCGGGGCGGATTGAGCACGATCAGCTGCCGGGGAGCCGGGAGGAGATTCATCTTCTATTACGATATCTACTTTCGGGGATGCCTCTTTTTCCTGCTCCCCGGAAGAAAGTGCCTTCGCTAATTCAGGAAGGTACTGCTTAACAACATAGTCGATACCGAAAGCAAGCCCTCCAAAAGCAGCCCCACCTAACACGGCCCGAAGCATGAGCGTGCCAAATTGGACCCCGCTAAAAAGACCAGTCAAAAATGAGATAAAAAAGGCAAATCCGGCACTACCTGCTATAAATTTCCAATTTGCCAAAAGTATTACTTATTCCTCCTCCCTTTCTATAGGGTATGTAATATTGCTAAGATCGTCAAGTTATCAAATTTTTCCCACAAGTCGTTTTATAAATCCGGTTACACCACTTCCTTCTTTGTAATCAAAGTTTTCGAGTCTGCCCACAAGATGTTTTACACTGATAGCAACTTTGCTTTTCGGGTCTGTGACCATAAACGGCTTCTGTTTTACTACTGCGTGCGGTACAATAGCATCTTCATATACACAGCCAAGGTAATCCACTTTGAGATTTAAAAACTGCCCGGCAATATTGATCACCCGCTGCGCGACCCGCTTGCCTTCGGTTACACTCTTTACCCTGTTTACAATAAGTTTTAACCCTAAATTTATATTATCGATTTCAGTAGCAATAATTTTTATAATGCCGTAAGCATCGGTTATCGCCGTGGGTTCGGGAGTTGTGACGATCAACACGTCATCGGCAGCTTCGATAAACGAAATAACATTATTTGAAACTCCCGCACCGGTGTCAATTATGATAACATCCGCTACTGCCAGTTCAGATAATTCCTGAATAAAATTTTGTCGTTCATCCTCGGTGAGATTTGCAATCTTAGAAAATCCGGAAGCGCCTGCAACAATTCTAATTCCGTAGGAGGTATCCAAGATAATGTCCCGCATCGCTTTCTGTTTGCGGATAAGATGATAGAGGTTATATTTGGGGATGATACCCATTACAACATTTACGTTTGCCAGACCGAGGTCCGCATCCATGACGATTACTTTTTTGCCGAGCTGCGCGTACCCAATGGCAAGATTTATTGCAATATTCGTTTTTCCAACCCCGCCTTTACCGCTGGATATGGCAATGATTCTGGTTTTTTTTTCTTCTGCGGAATGCTTGTTATTACGCACGATTTCACGTAATTTTTCAGCCTGATCTGCCATGTTCAACTCCATTTATCGTGATAGCCGCCGTGGTCCTCTTCGAACCAGCTCTCTATTTGTTCCCGGTTACTAGCGAACCCTTCCAAATGCATGAGCATGGTACCCACCTTTGCCCTGGATATATCCTGAGGGACCCCTTGTCCAAAAGTAATATATGAGAGAGCTTTTTTCTTCTCATAGAATGTGCTAATAATATTGCCGATATTCATTGTTTCATCCAGTTTGGTGAGAACAATTGCACGGTACTTAAACGGTTCGAACTGTTGAAACGCTTCATAGATGTCCGATGTCTTGGTCGTTGCACTTATAGTGAGATGGGTTTCTGCAGCAGTTCCGCATGCATCGAGCAGTTCCCTCATCTCTGCCAATTTCTTGTAATCTTTCGGGCTCTTCCCGGTCGTATCTACCAGTACTAAATCGGCATCCTGGAACAGAGCAAGTTTTTTCCTAAAATCCTGATATGTTTCAACATTTGATACCGGTATATCCATAATCTGTCCATACGTTTCAAGCTGCTCTTTTGCTCCTATTCTATAATTATCGGCAGTAATCATGCGGACACTTACCGGTTTAACTTCTCCATTTCCAATACCGTACACAGCAGCCAACTTTGCAATAGTCGTTGTTTTCCCGACTCCGGTCGGACCGACAAGAACAAGAACTCGGGATTCATCTGCGTTATCATCTTTATATATCGAAATCGTCTCTCCGATCCAGCGAAGGACGGTCTGTTTTACAGTGAGAAAATCATCCAGTTCCTCGAGGGAAAACTGCTTTTTGACTTTTTCGATGATCTCTTTTATGTATTTGAAGGTGAAATCATTTTGCGAGAGAATGTTTTCAATTTTTGCAATAGTTTCATGCCGGGAAACTGCAGCAGGTGTGTCATTTTTTTGTTCCACCTGCTCGCGGAGGGCCTTAAGCTCTTTGAGTACCTCCTGCATAGTACTTTCTCCCTTTACTGAAGAGAGAATTTTTTGTTTTTCCTGTTCTAACCCTTGAGAATACTTTTTAACCGGTTTATCGGCAAGATACCCGGAAACTTCGATCCCCTCTTTTGCAAAGAGCCCCATAATCCCTCCTATACGAATGCTCTTATGGTTTAGAATTTTTGCCTGATCGCCGTACTTAGACCGGATTTTCTCTAATGCTTCGCGATGGGTCAATGCTTGTTCAGAAAAGTATTGCATTTTTGTATTACCTCATCACTGTTCTAATCGTATTTCGCCGAGGGCCTCGACTTTCACATCTGAGGTGAGCTCCGGGAAAGAAAGGACAACAATGTCCGGTATTTCTCGTTTTACACTGGTTTTAACTAATGGACGGGCAGCCTCCGATGTCAGCAAAATAGGCATAAAACCCTGGTTTTGGACCGATTTAACAGCATTTACCAGTGTATTAATCCATTTCCGCTGCATTTCCGGCTCTAATGCCGCAACAGCCCCGCTTGCCGTTTCTACCCGTGAATCAACAATAGTCTGT
This sequence comes from uncultured Spirochaetales bacterium, assembly GCA_964594055.1. Taxonomy (GTDB): domain Bacteria; phylum Spirochaetota; class Spirochaetia; order SPDA01; family CAZJBZ01; genus CAZKZZ01. The sequence continues at coordinate 36,636 of CAZQKT010000006.1, read as the reverse complement.
TCCAAACTCGGCTCGAGAGTCAATACTCTTAAATTCTTTTCATCGTCGGCATACTGCAGACAGATCTGTCTACTCAAAGCTTGGCGGCATTTTTCTATAAGAAATCCGATATCCTTCGATACACCGGCATAATCAGCTATCGTTTCGAGAATCACAACCATATTTCGCACGGAAATCTGTTCTGCAAGTAATCCCTGGAGCACCTTCTGGATTTCTCCGACGGACAGCAGTTTTGATACTTCATCCACTACTGCAGGATAATCGTTTCGAAGTGTATCGAGAATCGACTGCACTTCCTGCCGGCCTAAAATCTCTGCGGCATGCCGTTTGAGTATCTCAGTAAGATGCGTTGCAATAATTGAGGGGCTGTCGACAACGGTATACCCGGCCCGTTCGGCCTCTTCCCGATGCTCGGAGGTTATCCATAAGGCAGGAAGACCGAAGGCGGGGTCGGTCGTGCTCTCTCCCGGGACTTCCTCCGCTACCTGCCCGGGATTTATGGCCAGATAATGTCCGATTCTGATATTCCCCCTGCCGATTTCCACTCCTTTAATTTTAAAACAGTACTCGGAAGGCTCCAACCGCATATTATCTATAATCCGTATTCGGGGAACTACCAGCCCTAAATCGAGGGCGGATTCCCGTCTTATTCTCGTAATTCTGTCTAGAAGCTCTGCTCCCTGGTCTTTGTCCACAAGGGGTATGAGCCCGTACCCGAGCTCGAGGGAAAGCGGGTCGAGAGGGACAACCGGAGATATCTCCGCGGGTTGTTCCTTCTCTTTCTCAGCAGCCTCCGCAATTTTTTCCTTTTCAGAAGCAGCAGCTTCCCTTCTCGAAAGCCGAAATGCGAGCAGGCCCACGATGCCACCTAAGGGCAGGAGAACATACCAGGGAAAGCCCGGCAGAAATGCGAGACCAATGAAAAAAAGTGAAGCGATCCAGTAGATTCTCCCCTGTTTGGTAAATTGGTCCGTCACATCACGACCAAAAGTACCGTCGGATATGGCCCTCGTGACGATAAGACCGGTTGAAGTGGCTATCATGAGCATGGGAAACTGGGTAACCAGACCGTCTCCGATAGCGAGAGATATGTAGTTGTCCGTTGCTACCCGCAGTGACTCGCCGTGCAGAGTCATTCCAACAACCATTCCTCCGATGACGTTTACTGCGGTTATGAGAATTCCGACGATGACATTACCGGAAACGAACTTAGATGCACCGTCCATCGCGCCATAGAAATCAGCCTCTTTTTGCAGTTCATTTTTTTTTCTCGACGATTCCTCTTCTGTAAGCGCACCGGAGTTGTACTCCGCTTCGATTGCCATCTGCTTTCCGGGGAGACTGTCCAGGGTGAACCGGGCCGCTACTTCGGCGACTCTTGTAGCTCCCTTGGTAATAACAATAAACTGGACTGCGACAATGATGATAAAAATGATTATACCGATAACCAGCCCCTCCGGCCCGGCTGTACCGACAACGAACCGTCCGAAAGCCCGAACAATTTTACCGTCAAATTCCGCTCCTTTAGAGAGGATAAGCCTTGTCGAACTTACATTGAGGGCGAGACTGAACACCGTTACCACGAGAAGCAGGGTCGGAAACACCGAGAAATCGAGGGCCCGCTTTGTATAGAGAACGATCAAAATAATAAGAAGACTCAAGAGCAGATTCACAGACATCAGTGTATCGAGCAGCACTGTGGGAAGGGGAATAATAAGCATACTGACGATGATAATGACACCGACCGCTACGAAGAGATCACTTCTATTCTGTAAAAAAGACATTCCAAAAACTTTTCTTGCATCTGCCATACTTCTATCCACCTTCTATTAGGGCCGATTAACCGGCTGCAACTGCCGATTTTCCGGACATCTTGTACACTTCCGCGAGAACGAGGGCCACAACTTCCCAGTACTTCTCCGGGACTTGGTCTCCTATCTCTACCTCATCAAAAAGGGCCCGTGCTAACGGTTTATTTTCGATTATCGGAACATTGTTCACCTGTGCAATTTCCCGCATTTTTTGGGCGATATTGTCCTGTCCTTTCGCTGTAACGGTCGGGGCCGACATTCTGGTATTGTCCCACTCCATGGCTATTGCAAAATGGGTCGGGTTCGTAATGACAACATCAGCCTCCGGAACGTTTTGGAGCATGTTTTTCGAGAGCATTTCCCGCATTCTCTCCCGCAGCCTGCTCTGGACGAGCGGGTCACCTTCGTGCATTTTTCTCTCTTCTTTGACCTCATGCTTTGTCATTTTCAACTCGTCTCTATACTGTTTTCTCTGGAAAAGATAATCCGGTAACGAGAGGACCAGCATTCCCAGGGCTGATTCAACGATAATGCGGAACGCTACCCGGGAAATTGTAGCAAAGTTGAGCCAGAACGGTGTGGTAACAAAATGCGCGATTTTGTCCGCCTCCATCCTTATATTGATATATGCTATCGCACCGATTATAACGATCTTGAACAATGATTTGGCAAGGTTGAAAAATGCTTCTCCTGAAAAAAATGCTTTCTTAAAAAACCTGGAAAAGTTGGGTTTAATCCGTTTCAGGTCCGGCTTCAAGGTCTTCATAGTGAAGAGAAATCCCACCTGAAACAGATTGCCTACCAGTGCGGCGATAAAGGCGACTGCAAAAACAGGAAGCGTGAGTTTGATAAAGTAGGAGAAAAATGCAGTCGTCACTCTGGTGTCCGAAGTAATATCCATCTCGCCTGCCATACTCAAAAAGTAGCTGATCATATCGAGAATTGTGTGCAGTAAATACGATGAAATAATACTTATTGTCACAATCGGAAACAGAAGGACCAAAGCAGAGGTGAACTCCGACGATTTTGCTACTTTTCCTTCTTCCCGAGCTTTTTTAATTTTGTACTCAGTCGGTTCTTCGGTCCTGCCTTCATCTTCTGCAGCAAACCATTGCAGATGCATGTCGAACGCTATGGGCCGGCGTGTTTCGAGAAGGAGCAATTTCTCTTCGATAGTACTAATACGCATTCCGGTACTCATCCGGTAGACTCCTTCATATGGCTGAGCATTTCCATAATTTTTATAAAACTCAAATCAATTATTTTGCTAAACGCTTCTACAATGAAGGGCAGTACTAAAAAGAGCATCAGAAATGCCACCCCAATTGCAACCGGAAAACCAAACATGAGCAGGTTCATCTGAGGAGCTGCTTTTGCAAGCAAACCCATGGATACACTCACGAGGATAAGTGTACCCAAGATGGGAAATGCGATAACCAATGCCTGCTCGAACAACCCGCCGAGGCTCTGCATAACCATTTGAAAGACATAATCCCGAGTCGTTACCAGATCGACGGCTCTCGCGGCTTGAAAAGAGCGAATTACACCGACTAAAAAAATTCGCTGAAACCCTCCAATTGTAATAAAGATGAACATCGCAATAACGTTGAGAAACTGCCCCATAATAGGAATTTGGACCTGCGCCATGGGGTCGAAAACCTGGGAAGCCCCGAAGCCCATCTGCAATGAGAAAAACTGACCTGCGACTAAAAAGGCGGAATAGATAATTACTAAATAAAAACCCATTACCAGACCTAAAAGGGCCTCTCCTATAACTAAAGCCGCGTAAGCGAGACCGTTTTGCGGTATCGGATACCCTGCTTCCAAAACCCAGGGGAAAACTGCAACAGCAGCAAAAAGCGCCAGTCCAATACGGGCAATCCGGGGGATACTCTTTGAGGATATGAGCGGAGCGATTAAGATCAGCGCTAAAATACGCACAAAAATGAGGAGAAAAATCTGTATGTTTTCTACAATCAGATTTAGTTCCACCTACTGCTTCTCCTTCATTTGACCATATCCGGAATACTCTCAAAAAGCCTGGTGGTAAACTGGGTCATAGAAATAACGATCCAGGGACCAAAAATGATAAGAGAACCGAGTATCGCTGCAATTTTCGGAACAAAGGTAAGTGTCTGTTCCTGGATCGAGGTCGTTGCCTGGAGAATGGAGATAATTAAACCGGTAGCCATCCCCACGATCAGCATAGGTGCTGCCATCATAAGGATCTGAAGTACACCGCTTCTTATAATCAAAATTGCATAACCCGTATTCATCGTGTGTCCTCCTTCTAATTAAAACTCGCGATCATCTGCTGGGTTATCATTCCCCAGCCGTCAACAAGAACAAACAGAATCAACTTAAACGGCAGTGATATCATTACCGGCGGTAACATGATCATGCCCATAGACATGAGTGTTGAAGCAACCACCATATCGATGATGATAAATGGAATAAAAAGAAGTATTCCTATTTTAAAGGCAACGGTAAGCTCATGAAGCACAAAGGCCGGAATCAAAACATACGTAGGTACTTCGGAAAGGTTGCTCGGCTTTGGCAGATCCCGCATGTTCATAAAAAGCCGTATCGAATCGGTATTTGCCTGCATCTGTTTATACATGAATACACGGATAGGCTGTTCGGCCCGTTCATACATTTCCTCAATGCCGATTTCTCCCTCAGAAAAAGGCCGAAAAGAGTTATCGTAAATGTTTTGAAATGTAGGCCACATAATAAACAGGGTCAAAAACAGGGCAATGCCCATGAGGACCTGGCTCGGAGGCACCTGCTGCAGCGAAAGTGCCCGTCTGATAAAATCAAAGACGATGGCGATTCTCAAAAATGCAGTCATGAGAAGTATAATCGACGGCGCAATTGCAATGACGGCGAGGAGTAAAAGCAGCTGGATTGAGAGTGCTACTTCTCTGTTCTCCTCCGGCGGCCTGATATTTAAATCAACAAACGGAAAACCGAGCCGGTTATCCCCGGCGGCATCTTGCGTACCTGTATCTTCGATTCCCGTTTCTTGAGCACCTGCTGGTAATATAATTACAAATCCCAGCAGTAAAAGAACACATACTAACTTTTTCATTCCCCCCCCAGAGATTTTTAATTACAAGTTTTTTAGTCTCTCCCTCTGTTGCTTGATGAATTGTGTCGATTCATCCATTTTCATCGGATATATTTTCTCCTGTTTCATTCCTGTTTGTCCAAAAAGACCTGAGAGCACATCTTTAAATCTGCGTTTCTCTCCCGAAGTCTGTTCGGATATCCTCAGCCGTAGTTCATCTATAGATTCTTTATCCGTAATCTCACTGACGAGATTAACGGAATTGTCTCCCACCCCAATGAGGAAGATCTGTCTTCCCACCTCCACTAAATGGAGAGACCTGTTGTTTGCAATCGTTTGGGTGGAAAGGACCCGCATGAGTTCATTGTTCTGCATTTTCGGATTTGCAGTACGTTTTAGGAGAAAGAAGATGAGATAAATCACCCCGACAACGGCCGCGAGAATTATTATCATGCGCACAAAATCCCACATGCCAAAAGAGTTGAGGTTTCTCTCTTCCGGGACTAGATCGGTCCCTGTCTGCGTGTCTTCAATAAGTAGTTCGGTTTCGTCGACTGTAGTGATTTCCGATGTTTCTGTTTGTTCGTTTCCCGATTCCTGCGCCGTAAGACAGAATACCGGTACACCAATTAATAAAAGAACTAGTAGTAATCTTTTCATTCCCCCCCCAGATTTTTCGTTCTTTTTGTTATTTTCTTACTCTATGTCAGATCTTTCATCCTCTCCGTAGGTGATACAATTTCCGTTACTCGAACACCGAAGTTTTCATCAATGACCACAACCTCCCCGGTCGCAATAAGTTTGTGGTTCACGAGAATGTCCACCGGCTCACCGGCCAGTTTATCGAGCTCTATAATGGTCCCTTCACCCATACCTAAGATTTCTTTTATGGATTTTTTCGTTCTTCCCAGTTCAACAGTCATCTCCATGTAAACGTCCATGAGAAGACTGATGTTTCCGGATTCAGCCGAACCCTGTCCCTGACTCAGTGAAGGGAATTGAACTGATTGTACGTTAGGAGGCTGCTGCTGTCCGAAAATCTGACCACCCATCGGGCCTCCGCCGCCTGGATTTCCCATCGGTTGTCCGCCGAACCCTTGGCCCTGTGGTTGCTGTTGCTGCATACCCCCGCCGGGCATGCCTCCGAATCCCTGCCCACCTGCAGGGGCCCCCTGCTGCTGGACTGCTCCAAAATCCTGCTGTCCGCCGAAACCGGCACTTTGTGCTTCTGCAGCTCCGGCTGCAGCTCCACCGCCGAGGCGTCCTGAAACGAGGCTTTGTGCTAAGGGAAGTTCAAACAGTTCGATAAGCTGCACTGGAGACTCGCCTTCGATATCGACATCGTAGGTTACCTTAACGATTCCGGCATCCGGTAGTTGGACCGATGCTTTCTCGGTTTGGCGGCTCTCACCCGGAGACGGAATAATCGTTGTTCCTGTTTCATCTCCGAGTGTGGTTAGTGCTACTCCGGTAACCGTACTGAAGGCCTCTTTTAAGGATTCAAGGGCCATGTCGTTTAATTCTACCTGGTCCTGCCCAACCATCAGTCCGGCCAGCGTCGTTGCAGAGTCCGGATCGACGATATACGAATGGGCACCGGTCACACCCTCCGTAAAATCGAGATTGACTTCTACAACCTGCTCCGGCAGTGAAGCAATAAGCTCATCGTTTGACACCGCTTCAACAGTCGGACTACCGATGCTGACCGACTTCCCGCCGAGCAGTCCTGATAGATTAGAAGACTGCGCCTCTACGATTCCGTTTAAAATATCTGTAAATGCCTGAAGCTGTTCTCCTCCGAAACCGGTACCACCGGCAGTAGTACCGCCTGCAGGTTGGGCGCCTAAATCATCGCCCCCGCCCTGCAACAGAGCATCAATTTCGTCTTGAGAGAGAGAACCATCACTCATAACTATTCTTCTCCTTCGGCTGCCAGCTCTTCGAACTCATCTTTCGTTACATCTTCCAACTTCTCAGTAATCTTGACAGCCAGTTTATTACCCACCACCCCGGGTCGACAACGGAATTTCGGTTTGTTTCCCACCTTGAGGACCATCGGATCGCCGATTCTCACATTGCTCAGTCGAATAACATCGCCCCTGCTCAAGGAAAGTACATCCCGCATGGTTAGGTTCATATTTCCAATTTCTGCAGCAACAGGCACTTCTATCGTAGACAGTCGTTCACGCAGTATGTTCAGGTTCTCCGTTGTGGTCCCTCTTCTTACCGAAGAGTACCAATACTGTGCGGAGAGTTTTGATATAATAGGCTCGATTGTAAGGTACGGAATACAAAAGTTCATCATCCCTTCGACCTCACCCACTTTAGTCTCCAGCGTTACGAGAACAACCATTTCCGTCGGCGGAACAATCTGGGCAAATTGAGGATTTGTCTCGATCTGCCCTAACCGCGGTCTGAGGTCTATTACCTGGCTCCACGCTTCCCGCATGTTGCCGAGTATTCTTACAATGATTCCTTCCATAACGGACTGTTCGATATCGGAGAGGTCACGATTGACTTTTGCACCATCACCTCTGCCTCCGAATAGCCGTTCTATAATGGAAAAAGTCACAGACGGGTCAATCTCGAGTACTGCACTTCCCTTTAATGGGTCCATGTTGATTACTGCTAAGGTGGTCGGGTTCGGTATGGACCGTATAAACTCCTCATACGTCAACTGGTCGACTGAAGCAACATGGACATGCACCAAACTCCGAAGGTTAGCACTCAGTGAAGTCGTGGTGAGACGTGCAAACGTTTCGTGCATGATGGATACAGTACGAATTTGCTCTTTTGAAAACTTATCAGGCCGCTTAAAATCGTATATCTTGATCTTACGCTGATCTGTCGGTTGAGCAACTTCTTCTGTTTCGATATCACCCGATGAAATCGCTGTTAACAGCTGGTCTATTTCATCTTGTGAAAGTACTTCATTCATACACCTATTCCCCTACGCCCTTTTCTTAGAACTCTATTACATTAAACTCTAAGAAAATGACCTCATCTATTTTTCCCTGGGTCAACACCCTGTTTATTCGTTCTTTCAGTTCTGTCTTTAATTCCTCTTCATACCGCGGTCGAAGCTCCGCGGCCGTCTTTTCGGTAAAAAACTTACGGACGAGGTCCCGCAGTCTCGGTGTTCGGGACACTAACTCCGTTTGAATTATTTTATTGTCCTTTTCGTACCCTAGACTGACCTGGGCCACGACAGTATGCGGGTTCTCATCGGCAGTTCTTCCCCGGATCTCATCGATGTTCGTATACCATGATAGCACGGGCGTCGTGCCCTCATACTCCGGTGATACTTGAGGATAGCTTTGAGCCTGAGACCCCTGGCCGGCAATTCTCATAGTAATAATTACGACAGTGACGATAAAAATGATCGCCCCTAATCCAAGGGCTACGAACTTGAGAACTTTTAGAAGCATTCCCGAGAGCAAGCCACCCTGCTTCCCCTCGGCAGGGGAAAGATCGGCTTCTGTACCGACTAACCCCTCCTCTAAACCTTGATCATCATCAGCCATGGACTACACCTCATTATCTACGTTAAAATTTATCAAAAAATATCCAATTTGCAAAGGGGCCATTACAGATGCCCCCCCGAGAGCACAATGATATCGACTCTCCGATTATATGCTCTTCCTTCCGGCGTATCGTTGCTTGCAAGCGGTACGGTATCGGCAAACCCTGCAACCTGGAATTGGTTTTCATTAACACCATAGTCGACAAGACGATGAAGCGCGTTCGTGGCCCGGGCTGTAGAAAGCTCCCAGTTCGTATCCCATAAACCTTCTTCGGCCGTCGGAGTACTGTCCGTGTGTCCTTCGATACGGAATTTACGGTCATTCAATTCAGGAGAAGTAAGCAGCCGTGAAACCTTTATAAGAAGCTCTCTTGTCTCTTCTATATTGATCTCCGCACTTGCAGGCTCGAAATACGCATCGGATGTAAGCGAGATCACAAGTCCGCGCTCATCCTCCTTTACTCTTACTTTTTGGCTCCTGATCTCGGGCTGAAAAAGAGAAATCGCCCGTTTCCGTGCCTTGTCCAAGGCCCTTCCCTGCTGCATTGAAGGAAGTGACATGACCGTATTCCCTAGTTCGGCAAGTTTTCCTGCTGAAAGGGTCGTCCCTCCTTCAAAGAGGCCGAGTCCCTGAAAAGCCGCTAAAATCATTTTGAGCTTGTAACCGTCCACTGTAGCAGTGGTAAACATCAAAACAAAAAAAGTGAGCAGGAGTGTGGTCATGTCCCCGTAGGTCAAAAGCCAATCCGCAGCACCTTCGGGTGGGCATTTCTTTTTTTTCTTCTTTTCAGCCATATATTACTCGCCTCCGGTCTCAGCTAGGACCGCTTCTCTGCGGGCGGGCGGGAGAAAAGAAGTCAACTTCTGTTCGAGGATGCGGGGATTGTCTCCGGACTGTATTGAGAGAATCCCTTCGATAATAATTTCCCGTACCAGTGTTTCCATTTTATCACGGTCTTCCAGTTTACTCTTAATGGGAATCAAGGCCAGGTTTGCAAAAATCGCTCCGTACATCGTGGTAATCAAGGCAAGGCTCATACCGCTTCCGATCGAGGACTGGTCTTCTATATTTGCAAGCATTGCGATAAGTCCTGCTAAGGTACCGATCATCCCGAAAGCAGGGGCTATTTTGCCCCAATCTTCGAATATCTTTATTCCGGTGTCATGACGCTCTTGGAGCTGATTCAGCTCATTGTACAGGACACTCTTAATAATCTCCGGGTCGGTACCGTCTACAACAAGCTGAATCCCCTTGCGCATAAAATCATCCTCTACCTCTTCCAGGTCGTCTTCCAACGCAAGGAGCCCTTCCCTTCGGGCCTTTTCAGAGAAATTGACAAGACTCGATATAATCCGCTCCTCCTCGTAATTGGGCATATTCAGAACGAGCTTGAGATAATTCATGATCCCCAACATTCTGCTCATAGGATTGGCAACAAGCATCGCAGAGAAAGATCCGCCTAATACCATGAGGGCCGAGGGAATGTTGACGTACATCAAGAGGTTCCCGCCACTGGTGAGAATCGCCATGACGATCATGGCAGCGCCGGCCCCAAGTCCAAGTATTGTTCCAAGATCCATATAATCTCCTACTCTTCGTTCTTGAATGCCCCAATGAGCTTTCTGTAATCTACGATTCTATGCAAAAGAGACTGATAGTCCTCTCGGACTATCAGCCGCTTACCTGAGAGCATTATCAACGTTGTGTCGGGATTGGTTTCTATGTACTCGATCTGATGAGGGTTTACATAGTAAACTGTTCCGTCTAATCTGGTGACTTCAACCATTTATCATTGTCACCCCTTTACCGTTTTAATGTCAACAACTCCTGAAGCATTTGGTCCGAAGTTTGAATTGTCTTCGAGTTCGCCTGGAAGCCCCTCTGGGTCACGATCATGTCTGTAAATTGTTCCGCTAAATCAACATTACTCATTTCCAAAGCACCGGCGATCAATTTTCCTTTACCGGCAATTCCCGACGGCCCGATATCCGGCTCACCCGAATTGTTGGACACAACATACGTGCTCTCCCCCGCCTTCTCTAATCCGCCGGGATTTACAAAGCTTGCTAAGGCAACCTGGCCGAGCATTCTGTTTGTTCCGTTCGAGTATACACCGGTTATAATACCGGACTGATCGATTTTAAAGTTCTCGAGATACCCCATGGGATACCCGTTTTGTCTGAACACCTTGGTAGAACTGTTTTCCGCAAATTGGGTAATTGTATTGACCGCACTTCCCACTTCGCCTAAATTAAGATTAAACGTCTGTCGTACGGGCGGCTCCCCTTCCGGGATTCGTGCCGTCTGTACATCGAAAGAGACCGGAATCTGAAGCTCTCCTTCCTCGATCGTATCTCCCTGGTTGTCCAGAGCTGCCTGAAGTGTGCCCAAATTGCTGAAATCAATGAGGAAGGTATTGGTCGTATTGTTCTCTTCTCCGACCTCGATGAGTGTGTTCGTCGGCTCATCTGCGTCCGGGTCGATTATTACTTCCGCTTCCCATCTGTTCTGCAGTCCCGGTACACGAGTAAAGTTTACCTGAAGCGTGTGAACATCTCCGAATGAATCGTAGACATCAAAACTGGTTGTCCACGTCCCGTCGAGCACTTCTGCCGGGCCCGCACCTGCAGGAACCAACGGGGTCCGTTTGTCTAAGTTGCAGGCGAGATTTACCTCGGTTGTTTCCGCAGCAGGGTCTTTACTGCCTATCGGAATAACGAGATCGTCGATATCTGCTGCCGTATTGACCCTCGTTTGACCTTCTATCGTTTCCGCTTCCCATCCCTGCACACGCATCCCGTTTGCCGGGTTCACCAAAGTTCCGTTCTCATCGAGCCCGAATGCACCCGCTCGTGAAAAGAACTCTTTTTCTCCGGCGGCGAGTACGAAAAATCCCTCGCCCTGAACGGCAATATCGGTCATCTTGCCGGTAGTCTGCAGGGACCCCTGGGTATGGATCGTATCGATGGAGGCCACATTCATTCCTAAGCCTACTTGTTTCGGATTTACACCTCCCACTTCATCGGTAGGTTTTGCTGCCCCCGCCATGGTTTGTGAGAGCATATCCTGAAAGTTTACTCTTCCCTTTTTGAAACCCACGGTGTTGACGTTGGATATATTATTTCCCACTACATCCATACGGATTTGATGGTTTTGCAGACCGGATACACCGGAATACAATGATCGCATCATAGAGCTGCCTCCTTACCTTTTGACCGCTTCGACTTGTGAAAAGTCATAGTATTTCCCCCCAACGAGAAGCTGCGGATATTCCCTGCCCACAACTTCTTCAACAACACCGGTTACGCTCTGTTCTCCATCAGCTACCGTGACATTTCTGCCAAGAAGACTATATGCTTGATTGCTCATCAGGACCGATTTAAGCGTCGAAAACTCCCGGCTCATATTAGACATCTGTTCCAAAGTCGAAAACTGGGCCATCTGGGCGATGAACTCTTTGTCTTCCATCGGTTTGGTCGGGTCCTGATGGGTCAGCTGTGTTATCAATATTTTCATAAAATCGTCTTTATCTAACGACTCACTTATTTCACGTGAACCGCCTAAAGCAGTATTTAAACTGTCTACCTGGACCCGTAGTCTTTCCAGTTCTGAACCGCTTATGGCTGCCGAAAAATCCATGTTTCCTCCATATCTTATACTACTAAGTTGACTATTCCTTCTTCATAACCGTAATACTGCTGAACGGTTCCCGAATAATCGTCACCAATCTCCTGCTTAGGGCTCCGGTAGGAAAAGGAGTGGGGTGCTTCTTTGTTTTCACCCTTCTGTTCTCCCCCGCCTACACTGACTTCTAATCCTGAAGTTTGAAAACCTTCCTGTCGAAATGCTCGATGCAGAGATTCGAGGTTATGTTCAAAAACCTCTTTTACATTAATATTTTCGACAATTATTTTGCCTACTATATTGTTATCTTGCAGATTCAGTTTTATTCTTACATTTCCGAGTTTTTCCGGTTTTAGTACAAGCCGGATTTCGCCGCTGTTGTTGTTTTTAAGAATAATACCGGCCTGTTTTACGATTTCCCCGTTAGCACTCCCTTTGAGGAACTTGAGCAACCCGGACTGCTCTTCGCCGGTAACGGTATATCTCGCTGCAGCACCCTCCCGTGAAGCCGTATTCTCGGTTTTGAAATCAAAACTGAACTGCTCCCCCGGGGTGAACTCCCCTTTTCCCGGACCATTTTCATTCCCATTGTTACCGTTGCCGGCGTGGGGCCCGCCCTGAGCATTCTTAAACCCCGCAGCTTCACCGTTTCCTTCTCCCCGCTTATCTACGACAGTGACCGATGTTTTTCGCCCGCTTTTTTTCCCGGCATTTTCACCCGCTTCTGCCTTTCTTCCTCTCATGTTCTCTTTTAGTTTGTCCGTTTCTTTGAGGTTCCCCGCTTTCTCCGTATCACTTACTTCGAGGTAGATAATATTAGTGCCTTTAGAGCCGTTTTTATCGAAAGCAGTTTTCTGAGCAAAATCCGCATCAGTACCGTTTCCGCGGGCTTTACCCGTTGTTTTTTCTGTTCCGTCTATAGGATTTTCCCCGGCCGAGGAGGCACTTTTCTCCGCTGCTATATCCTGACCCGAAATAATAGCCTGGAGGTCTTTCATGGTAAAACCCAGAAATGTTTGTTCTCCGATTTTTTCACCGGTTTTTTCACCGTTTGCGTTTTCTGCTGCACGAGCATCACCGGCTTTGCTTATCGCTCTTTCAACAAACTGTTTCAGTTGTTTCAGAGTAAAGTTATCGAATGATTCCTGATCACCAGATGCTTTGTCCAAAAACTGCTTGACTAGTCTGATTTCTTCAGCGGCCTCATCCGCTTTCAGTTCACCATTTCGTATTTTTTCTTCGATTTGCCGGAGGACAGTTTCGAGGTCCGCTTTCTTCTTTGCAGATTCGAGCAGTTCGAGAAACGAGCTCGACTGAGTGGCTCCACCACCTTCAGTCGATTCAGATTTTTGATTCGTTTTTGCTGTTTTTCCCAACTCAGCCGAAACATTTCGGCTCGAGAGCTGGGCAAACTCCATCAGCACATTCAACCTCCAAGGCTGGGACTCGGTTTTTTCACCATCTTACGCTGAAGTGCTGCTGCACGTTCAGGGTCATTCTGGGACAGTAACGAGAACCAGAATGATACGATGGACTGTTCTCCAGCCTCCTGGGCCAATCGCTCAACTGTCCTCAGAATATCGATCAGATCCTGATCTTCCATGTTCTGCATGATCCGTACGGCATCTTGCGGAGGCATCCCTACAAGGTAGTTGGCAATTTGCTCCATGTTTGCTCTTTTATTTTCGTACAGACTTGTCCTCGCATTAAATGATTTTTCTTTGTCTTCGAGCGCTTTTTCACGTTCTTTCAATGATTCGAGCTTTTGCTGCACCTCCATCTCCTGTTCTGCAAGCGATTCTTCCCACCGGACCAGTTCTTCTTCCTTAAGCTGCAACGCTTCCCACTGTTTGTTAAACCGTTGTTCTTCGAGTAAAACAGGGGAATCAGTGTCCTCGATTTCGGTCCTCTTCTGCTTACCAAGGAAGGAAAGAACGGGTTGTACCGTCTCCTTTGCATCGATAAACCCGAGAAAATCAAACCACAGCAGCCCCCCGAAAGCGAGGGCGACAATGAGGAGTATGAGTACTATAACGCGTGGAAAAGCTCCTATTCCGCTTCCAGCCATATTTTTTCTCCTTTACTTCCCTGATCCTGGAAAAAGTGCTGAGTTCAAATCATCCATGCTTTTTATTTCTTCATCCTTTGCTTCCCTGTAATACTCAGCAGCACGCCGTTCTCGTAATTTTTCCAAGATCTTTCTTTTCTTAGAAACTTCGAGGTACCGGTTCTTGATTTTGTCCCTTTCCACATTCTTAATCGCAAGCTCTCTCTCTTTATTCATCGCAGTATGCTCGAGCCGTTGCGTATATAATTCACTTGCACGAAGATACCCGATATCTTCGGCCCCGTACTTGAATCGGTCTTTGAATGCTCTCGCCTTCTCCCCGTACATTTGGTCTAGTTCCCGTTCCAGTTTTAAACAAGAACCTGCAGCTTTGGCAAGTTTTACTTCCCATTCTCTCTCTCGGTATCGTCTAATCGTCAACAATCGTTCGAGCCTAAACTGGAACCGCTTCATACTCCACCTCTTCCTCCGGTATATCGATTTCAGCTATCTCTCCCGCCTTTCTGTACGTTTCTACGAGGTCCGCCTTCTCTTCGATTGCCTGTTCTAAAAATTTTCTAATAGCCGGTATCTTTTTAATCGCATCATCAATTTTGGGATTGCTCCCTTCAACATACGCTCCGACATTAATCAAATCTTCAGCTTCACGATATGTGGCAATGAGGCTCTTGATGTATCCTGCTGCCTCCTTCGATCGCGGCCCGGTGATCTTCACTGCAAGCCGGGAAATACTTTGCAGCACATCAACTGCGGGATACTGATTTCTCTCCGCCAATTCGCGGGAGAGGACGATGTGGCCGTCTAGAATTCCCCGCACCGCATCTGAGACGGGTTCATCCATATCATCGGCATCTACTAAAATTGTATAAAACCCTGTTATCGTGCCCCGGTCCGATGTACCGCACCGCTCTAAAAGCTTTGGAAGTGTGGAAAAGACCGAAGGGGTATATCCTCTGGTAGCAGGAGGCTCGCCTACGGCCAGGCCGATCTCCCGCTGCGCCCGGGCAAACCTGGTAACACTGTCGAAGAGGAGCATGACGTTGTTGCCCAAATCGCGAAAGTATTCGGCTATGGTTGTAGCAAGAAACGCGCCCCGTATCCTCGAGAGGGGCGGACTGTTTGAAGAACTTACTACAACCACGGATCGTTTCAGCCCCTCTTCCCCGAGGTCGTTTTCGAGGAACTCCCGTACTTCCCTTCCCCGCTCTCCGATAAGGGCTATCACGTTGACATCCGCCTCCGTATTCCGTGCAATCATGCCTAAAATCGTTGATTTTCCCACTCCGCTTCCGGAGAAAATACCCATACGCTGGCCCTGCCCCACCGGGAGCATAAAATCAATCGATCGGATTCCTGTTATTACCTGTTTCGTTATTCTCTTTCGCCGTAATACATTAGGTGGATCTCTGAAAATAGAATACCACTGTTCCGATCCGATATTCCCCCCGTCATCAATCGGATCGCCCATACTGTCGAGCACCCTGCCTAAAAGCCGCTCGGTTACCGGTACAGAGAGAGTTTCTCCCATAGCAATGACTACACACCCGACCTCGATGCCGGTCATATCGTCGTAAGGCATAAGCTGTACAGCTTCTCTAGAGATACCGACAACTTCCGCCCATACCGTTCCTTTGCCGTGAGGGATGAGAATCTGACACAGTTCTCCGACGACAACTTGTGGACCGTGACTTTCGATGAGAAGACCTCTTACCCGTTTTACCACTCCGGTATACTTAATGGGGTCGGTCCGTTTTACTGCTTCTGTGTATTTATCAAACAATTGCATCTTCCCCTCCCAAAGAATATGCGTTTTTCCGTTATCCGGTCGAAAAGGTATCGAACTCTGTTTCTCCTCCGGTCTTTGTCTTTATCGGGGTCATATTCTGTATTTTGTTCGTTATTTCATCGAGCTGAGAAGAGATACGGGCGTCAATTTCACCGAAATCTGTTTCTATAATGCAGCCGCCCGGATCGACTGTGGAATCTTCCACTACCGTTATGGATTTGATGTTCTCGACCATACGCATAAAATCTTTTACATGGTCGGAAGTCAGCTGTACATCGGTCAAATTTACCCGAATAATTACATCGCCTCTTGTTTTAAGCTTCCGAAGTGCCTGAATGACATTGTTTACCACAACATTTTTCTGGTTCTCGGATATGACTTTGACCACTTTATTTGCGATCATCAACACGAGATTTATAAGCTGGGTTTCCGACTCATCAATAATTTCATTCCTTTTAGCGATTGACATATTGATAATCATGTGGAGCTGATCGATAAGCCGCTCTGCTTCTGCCCTGCCGGCCTCAAAACCTTCTTCGTGCCCCTCGGTATGTCCCTTATTATATGCATCGCTTTCTAACTTCTCTACCTTGTCCTCCGCCTCTTTTGTAATCGTTTCCGCCTGGTTTTTTGCATCATCGACGATCTTCGCAGCTTCATCTTCCGCTTCCTGTTTGATCTTTTGGGCTTGGCTGTTTTTCTGCTCGACCTCATCAAAAGCTTTCTGTTCGGCCTCTTTTACGATGTGTTCGGCATCCTCATAGGCCGCAGTAATCATCTGCTTTTTTTCTTCTTCCCACTGTTCCCGGAAAGCTTCCGCTTCTCGGCGCAGATCATCGGCTGTAGGACCTGTATACTCCTCAGCAGAAAGTTCCGCCGGTTCAGCCTCTTCGAGCTCCGACTCCGGCGGCTCGATAATGACCCGTTCTGAGAGATTTACAATTTCGGTTGGGCGGAAAACATTCTTTGCCAATTACAACCCCCTCATATTACACTACCATCTCATCCTCGCCGGAACGGGCAACAACAATTTCGCCCTGTTCCTCGAGTTTCCTGATAATCGATACGATCTTCTGCTGCGATTCTTCCACATCTTTGAGCCGCACCGGCCCCATATACTCCATGTCTTCTTTAAGCAGTGTGGCCGCCCGTTTTGACATATTCCGGTATATCTTGTCCTGCACTTCCGAATCCACAGCTTTCAGTGCCTTTGCAAGCTCGTTCGTATCAACTTCGCGGAGTACTTTCTGTATTGCACGGTCGTCGAGGAGCACAATATCCTCGAATACGAACATCCTCTTCTTTATATCTTCGGCAAGTTCGGGGTCCTCCTCCTCAAGAGATTCAATAATCGTCTTTTCCGTGGAACGGTCGACTAAATTAAGAATATCGACAATACTCTCTACGCCGCCTGCCGCCGTATAATCCTCGGAAGAGAGGGTAGACAGCTTTTTCTCGAGGACCCGTTCCACTTCCCGCAGGACCTCGGGAGATGTCCGGTCCATGGTTGCGATCCTTTTTGCCACATCCGACTGCACCTCGTGAGGCAGGCTGCCCAGTATTATCGATGCCTTATTCGGTTCTAAATAGGCAAGAATAAGGGCAATCGTCTGCGGGTGCTCTTGCTGAATAAAGTTGAGCAGGTGGGTCGGATCGGTCCTCCGTATAAAGTCAAACGGACGCACCTGCAGAGAGCTGGTCAGTCTGTTTATAATGTCCACCGCTTTCTGAGACCCCAGTGATTTCTCTAAGAGTTCACGGGCGTAATCGATACCCCCGGATGTTATGAAATCCTGGGCCATCATCAGTTCTTGGAACTCCTGCAGGACCGCGTCCCGGTCCGCCGGTTCTACGCTGTCGAGCCTTGCAATCTCGAAGGTAAGCGATTCGATCTCGTCTTCGCGAAGGTGTTTAAAGATTTCAGAAGATATCTCAGATCCGAGAGTGACCAGAAAAACTGCTGCCTTCTGTCTTCCCGTAAGTTGTTTCTTGACCGAGCTTTTTTTCCCGCCGCCGGTAGTCGTAGCGGTTTCAGCGGTAGCGGCTTGTTTTGCCATATTACTCCTCCATTAACCAGGTTCTAATAAGCTGGGCAACATCTTCGGGGTGTTCTCTGGCCATATTGATCGCATTCTCCTGCATTTCCATACGCGCCCGCTCTTCGACGGACATCTCGACTTCCACCCCTTCTTCCTCGGCACTCCGCAATGCTGCCTCACGCATGGCCTGGTGCTGACGGGCCAGTTCTTCTTCGCGCAGTTTCCGTCTCCGTTCGATCTCCCTGGTTACCAGCCGAAATGCAATAAATGCTACCAGGATTATTGCAATTCCGATCGCACCGTAGAGCACCATCTGCTTGGCCCTGGCCCTGGCCCGAAACTTCTCATCTTCCTGAGAGTGTTCGCCGGTCCGGTCGAACTGGAGATGCTGGATAGTTACACTGTCACCCCGGTCACGGTCATAGCCGATAGCATGTTCGACTAATGTCCGGGCTTTCGCCAGCTCTTCTTCACTGACGGGGATGTATTCACGCTGAATGCTCCCATCGTTATTGAAAAGAACCTCTCCTTTATCATCATATTTCCACTTCCAAATACCGTCAATCGCTACAGCCGCAGTAATACGGGTAATCTCCCACGGACTCTTCTCTTCGTAGGTATTGCGTGTATTCACAACCTCATTTTGGGTGTTTTGCTCTTTGGAATACTCGCCGACGAGCCCTTCGAGGTCCTTGTATGCCGGGGGGGTCTGCCCCTCCTGGCCGGGAGGTCCTTCAGGATTAAAACCGGTCCCTTTGAACTGTTCGTCTAACGTGCTCTTGGAAATAGTAATCGATTCTATAACTTCTCTTTCACTATAAGGGGTTTGCGGATTATCTTCGACCATGGTAATGGGGAAATGCTCCTCCGTCTCTACGGTTTTCTTTCCCATATCCAGGCTTATGTCTATATTAATTACTCTAACACGGTCAGTGCTGAAAATCCCGGAAAGTTCCTTGCGAATGTCATTTTTATACTCATTTTCCAAGGATTTTTTGGTCTTCATCTCCCGTTTGGCAAGCTCGAGCCGGTCCAATTTTTCCAACCCTTCGAAGTCGTTGAGTTGGTTCCCGTTATGGTCGGAGACAACAATATTCTCTTCTGCTAAACCTTGGACGGCGTGCTGGATCAATTTTACCAGACCTTCGATCTTCTTCCGGTTTTCAACGATGTCTGACCCTGGTGCGGGTGTAATGATAATCGATGCGGTAACCGGGTCTTGGTCTTCGGTAAACAATTCGTTCTCCGGCATGACCAACTCGACCTCGGCAGAGTCGACATCCTGCAACGCTTCAACATGCTGCCGGAGACTTTCTGTAATCGCCTGTCTGAGATTGACATTCCGCTCAAAATCGGTAAGTGTCCACCGGTCCATCTTAAACACATCCCATGGGGATGCTTCCGGAGGAATAAGATCTTCTCTGACCAGAATTGCGACCATCCGCTGGGCGGTCCTCTTGTCCCCTACAAAGATTTTTCCTTCTTCCGTTATCTGATGCTCAACATCCTCCTCATCGAGCCGCATAGATATACGCGAGAGGAGCTGTTCATCGGTGATAGTGGTGGTAATGAGCGGCACCATACTCGGTGATGAGCTGAATACAATGAGAAACACGATACCGACGAGCGCGCCCCCCACGATAGCGAAGAGTATGATTTTTTGGACTGTAGACCAGGTGCTCCACAGCTTTTTAATTTGCTCGAGTAGTTTCTGTAACCATTCGTTCATGTCCCCCCCCAGTTTATGAACTTATCGTATACTTATAATCTCCCGATATGCTTTTAACGCAGCATCTACGACAGATTTCGTCATCGTAAGTGACGTATTCGCTTTTGCAATGGCAATACTGACATCATGAGCATCGACACTGTCCGGATTGGTTATCATCTGCTGGATCAGATTTGCCGAGTACTGCTGCTGATCGTTGACTTTCCCTAAAGCATCGGTGAACAGTGTGTTAAACCCTGTTCCTTTGTCCGGTTTTTCGGTTTCCATTACCCCTACCTGGTTCAGATGTTTCGGGTCGGTCCGTTTCATGCGTATTATATCGCCGTAAACCTGATCAATTGACAAATAATCCATCTCGTACCATCCTCATTATTTCATGATATCGATTGCTTTTAGAAACATAGATTTTGAACCGTTTACAATAGCCACATTGGCTTCGTAGGAACGGCTGGCGGATATCATGTCCACCATTTCCTCAACCACATTGATATTGGGATACTCTACATACCCCTTCCATTGTCCGGTCTTGATCGCATCCGGATGGGTCGGCTCCCATACCCGCTTTAGATCCGCATCCATATCTTTCTCGATTTCCGTAATCCTTACCCCTTTCCCTATTCCGTTGTCGAGATGTTCCGGTAAAAAGGGGCTGCGCCAGTACGGCTGTGAAACTTTCGGGCGGAAAACCACTCTGCTTCGGCGGAACGGCCCCCCTTCGGTAGTCCGGGTCGTGTTGACATTGGCAATATTGTTGGAAATGACATCGAGCCTCGTCCGCTGGGCGGAAAGCCCGGTGGCTGCAATATTTATACTGCTATACAATCCCATCTTTTAATCTCCTACCGTAACACCAGATTAATTTGGCGGAACTGACTGCTCAATGCATCAACCATAAGATTGTAGTTGAGCTGATTGTGCAGCGCGTTCATCATCTCTTCTTCTACATCAACATTGTTGCCGTTGTTTTTTGAGGTCGATAAATAATCGAGTACTTTTCTCGGCTCTACTGTTCTGTAATCGATCGGCCGGTAAAACGGTATATGCTTTTCGTGATTCATCGCCGCTTTCGGAGCATGGACTTTTTCGCTTGCCAGGGCACGCCCTAACTGGGATTCAAAGTTGACCACAGTCCGTTTGAAGTTCGGCGTGTCCGAGTTGGCAATGTTGTTCGCGATAACATTGCGCCGCACGAGTGATACATCCATGGTCCTGTGTACAATATCGAGCGTTTTGCCGAAACTGTTATTTAAAAACATATAGTTTTCTTCTCCTGATAGTTACTCTTATCTCTATTTTCGGCCGAATTGCTCCCTGCTATAAGCGGTTCTCTCATAGAATATACCTACTCAAATCATGGTCTTTGACCACATCCTGCAGCCGCTCGTCCACATAATCCGGAGTAATTGTGACCGTCTGTCCTTCCAAATCAGGGGCGGTAAACGATATATCTTCCAACAGGAGTTCCATAATGGTATGGAGCCGTCGTGCTCCAATATTTTCCGTCTTTGAATTGACATCGGCTGCAATCAGAGAAATCTTTTCAATCGCCTCTTCGACGAACTCCAAGGTAACATTTTCCGTTTTAAGCATTTCCACATACTGTCGGATAAGTGCATTCTGGGGCTGGGTCAATATTTTCTGGAAATCTTCCCGACTCAGCTCGGAGAGTTCTACGCGCAACGGAAACCGCCCCTGGAGTTCGGGAATCAAATCCGAAGGTTTACTGATGTGGAACGCACCTGCGGCGATAAACAAAATATGGGAGGTGTTTACCATACCGTATTTCGTATTAATCGTGTTTCCTTCTACGATGGGGAGGATGTCCCGCTGGACACCTTCCCTCGATACATCGACCCCGGACCGGTTCTCTTTAGCGGCAATTTTATCGATTTCGTCGATAAAAATGATACCCATCTGTTCCGTCCTCTCCCGGGCAAGCTCGGAAACTTGATCGTTATCGACGAGTTTGTCCAATTCTTGGCTAAGTACGATTTCCTTCGCCTGCTTGACCGTTACCAGTTTCTTTTTCTTTTTCCCTCCAAGAATGTTAGAGAGGTTTCCCATGTTAAGTCCCATTTCTTCGAAACTGCTTCCGGAAAATATCTCGATAGACGGTGTTGTGTTTTTCGTAACACTTATTTCTATTGTCTTTTCATCGAGCTTTCCTTCCCGAAGCATTTTTCGAAACTTTTCCCGAGTGCTCGTACCGGTAGCGGTTTCACCGCCGTTCTCACTGCCGGTCTCACCGCCGGTCTCACCGCCGGTCTCCGGCCCTTCACGGTCAGCACCTTCATTTTGCTGCCGGACCGGTTGGTCTGCTTGGATCGGAAGTTGGAATATATTCCGGCCGCCGGAAGGTTCCTTTTTTTCCTTGTTCTTTTTCACCCCCGGCAGCAGCAGATCGAGCAGCGTCTCTTCGCTTCGTTTTTCCGCCTCTTCCTTTACTTCTTCCTGCAGTTCCGCTTTTACTATACCGATGGAAACGGACATGAGGTCCCGCACCATGGATTCAACATCCCGACCGACATACCCCACTTCCGTATACTTTGTCGCCTCCACCTTTACGAAAGGAGCACCGCAGAGGCGGGACAACCGCCTCGCTATTTCAGTTTTTCCAACACCGGTGGGACCAATCATAATGATGTTTTTAGGAGCGACCTCATCCCGCAGCTCTTCAGAGAGCCTTCTGCGTCTTACCCTGTTCCGCAAGGCAATCGCTACCACTTTTTTTGCATTGTTCTGACCAATAATATATTTATCGAGTTCTTCGACTATTTCTTTCGGTGTTAATTCGTCTATTTTTTTCCTCATAATTCCTCTGTCATAATTCCTCTACTATGATATGTTCATTCGTATAAATACAGATCCGTGCTGCAATAGTCATCGAGCGTTCGGCAATTTCTGCAGCCGAAAACTCCGACGAATCTACATAGGCGAGTGCGGCCGCATAGGCAAACGATCCACCCGAACCGATTGCTATGACCCCTTCTTCCGGCTCTACGACATCACCTGTTCCGGAAATAACGAGCAGTTTTTCTTTATCAGCGACTAGAATCATCGCCTCCAAACGGCGGAGCATCCGGTCGGTCCGCCACTCTTTCGCTAACTCTACCGCGGAACGGGTTAAGTCTCCGCCGTACTCTTTGACTTTCCCTTCAAAACGGTCGAAAAGGGTAAACGCGTCTGCAGTGGCCCCCGCAAAACCGACGAGGATCTTTCCATCATAAATCTTCCGTACTTTACGTGCGTTGCCTTTCATTACCGTGTTACCTAACGTAACCTGACCGTCGCCGGCCATGGCCACAGCACCGCCTTTTTGTACAGCAATAATCGTTGTTCCTTCGATATTAACATCCATTCTGTTTCTCCTTGGCCGCGGGGAGCTTTGCATGGGGATGGGCCTGATCATAGATCTGTTTGAGCCGCTCTACACCGAGGTGCGTATACACCTGAGTTGTTGACAGGGATGCATGCCCGAGCAGTTCCTGTACGACACGAATATCCGCACCGGCATCAAGAACATGGGTTGCGAAAGTATGCCGAAACGTATGCGGACTGATCTTTTTCCCGCTGCCGAGCTTGTCGGTGTATTTCTGTAAAAGAAAAGATGCTCCCCGGGCAGTGAGCCGCCTTCCATGATGATTCAAAAAGAGAGCATTGATCTCACCCGTGTCCGTTTTCATATGCTGTTTTCGAAGCGGAAGGTAAGCACGCAATGCGCGATACGCCTTCTCGCCGATAAAAACAAACCGTTCCTTATCCCCTTTTCCCCGAACCCGGATGGTGCGTTCTTTCATATTTACCGCAGAGACATTGATTGATACCACTTCCGAGATCCTGCAGCCGGTCGAATAAAGAAGTTCGAGTAACAATCTATCTCTCGCCCCGGTGAACGTATCATCCGGCAGTCCGACTAATGTCTCTATTTCATCAATAAAGAGAAAATCCGGCAAATGGTTTTTCTTTTTAAAACTTCTCACAGTTTCAAACGGGTTGTATTCCCGATTGTGATACCGGACTTGAAAAGAATAAAAGCCGCGTAGTGCAGACAACATCCGGTTTACCGTTGTAACCGAAAGATCGGCCCGAGAGAGATATGCCAAGAAACCGCGCACAGTCTGTTTATCGACTTCTTCCTCCCGGATACCTTCCTCCGCTAAGAAGGTCAAAAACTTTTTCACATCCTGCCGGTATGACCGTACCGTTTCCACAGAGAGGTTTTTCACACTTTTTATATAGGAAAGGAATTGTTCAAGCATACACCTGGTCCCCCTCCTGTTCCTTTTTCTTATACCTGTTCTGTGAAGCTGTGCCGTCCTCGCGGTCGAGTGCCGCACGGTCGGTGTCCGCTTCCTCTTTTTCCTGCTCTGCATCGTGGAGATGAAGATAATCGCAATCCGGGTTAATACACGCTTTGTATTCTCCCCGTTTCTTGTCCGATTTTTCCACGAGAAACCACCCGCATTTCGGACAATGGGAGGAGGTCGGTTTGAAATGGGTGATGAAATCGCATTCCGGATAGTTGGTACAGCCGTAAAACTCCTTTCCCCTTCCCTTCTGTTTTTTTCGGGCCACAATCTTACCGTCACAGCCCGGACGGGGACAATCGGCAAGCGGTATCGGTTTGGTGTTCTTACATTCCGGGAAACCGGAGCAGGCGAGAAAAAAACCATACCTTCCCAATTTTTTCACCATCTTTCTGCCGCATTTTTCACAAACAAAGTCGGTCTCCTCATCCATGATCCCCTTAATACTCTCGAGGGTTTCCATGACATGGTCCATCTTCTCCTTGAAAGGATGATAGAACTCCCGGATGAAACTGCTCCACTCCTGTTCCCGTTCTTCGACACTGTCGAGTTTGTTTTCCATCTCCGCAGTAAAATTGACATCGAGCACTTCCGGAAACGATTTGATAAGGATTTTATGGATAATTCTCCCTAAAGTCGTCGGCTGCAGCTGACGGTTTTTCCTTACCACGTAATAGCGGTCGAGAAGCACCGATATAATTGGCGCATAGGTGGAAGGCCTCCCGATACCTTTCTCCTCTAACACTTTGACAATACTCGCATCGGTATAGCGGGGCGGTCCCGAGGTAAAATGCTGTTCGGGGAGAAAACCTTCTACCGATACCACTTCTCCCTGGTTAAAGGCGGGAAGAACCTTCTGTTTCTCTTTCGAGGCCAATACTTTCAGTACTTTCCCGAATCCTTTCTTTACTGCTTTGGTATAACTTGCCCGAAAAACTCCCTCTTCTATAGTGAATTCGATTGAGACGGTTTTATGTAATGAGGGTACCATCTGCGAGGCAACGAACCGCTCCCAAATAATAGAGTAGAGTTTTTGTTGGTCCTTGGTGAGGTGGTCCTTTAAAGAGTCGGGCGTATTTTCAGTGTACGTCGGCCGAATTGCTTCATGAGCATCCTGTGCGTTCTGCTTTACACTGTAATAAACCGGTTTTTCAGGAAGTTCCTCCGGGTACTGCTTGCCGATAAACCTGCGTACATCGCCGATCGCCTGTTCGGAGATACGGTTCGAGTCGGTCCTCATATAGGTGATCAAACCGACACGGCCCGATCCCGTATCGATACCTTCGTAGAGCTGCTGTGCTATCCGCATTGTTTTTCGTGAAGTAAAACCGAGACGATTTGCCGCTGTCTGCTGTAGGGTGGAAGTTGTAAACGGCGGTTTCGGCTTAGACTGCTTCTCACTTTCTTTTATAGTGCTTACCGTACACGGTTTGTCCGAAAGCGAAGCGATTATTTCATGTGCCGCTTTCTCTGTTTTAATAGACGGTTTCTCACCTTTATACCGGACGAGCTGGGCTTGAAATTCAGTTTTGCCCTTTTGCAGCTCCACATCTAAAGTCCAGTACTCCTCGGGAATAAAGTTCTCGACTTCTTCTTCCCGTTCGCAAATAAGCCTCAAGGCAACACTTTGTACTCTGCCCGCACTTAATCCGTTTTTCACCTTTTCCCACAGCAGCGGGGAAAGATTATATCCGACCAATCTGTCTAACACTCTTCTCGCTTTTTGTGCATTCACCTTATTGATATCGATCCCGTCGGGATGTTCCACTGCATTCCTAATTGCATCCGGTGTAATTTCGTTAAAAACAATTCGTTTTACCGCTATATCAGGATATTTTTTAAGAATTGCGTTCTTTATATGATAGGAAATGGCCTCTCCTTCTCTGTCGTTATCAGATGCGAGAAGCACGGTCCCCGCTTTTTTTGCTTTGCTGATAAGACCTTTTAAGATTTTTGCCTTGCCGCGGACCGTAATATATTCAGGTTCGAATTTCCCCTCAACATCAATAGCCATTCGAGACTTGGGCAGATCGATGAGATGCCCCATTGAAGCCTCCACCGTATATCCCGTTCCCAAATACCGTTCAATCGTCTTGGCTTTTGCGGGGGATTCAACAATCATCAATGTATGGTTTTGTTTTGCCATTATCATAGACTCCCGTAATATTCACCGTAATACCTGGAAATCTCACCGGCGAGCTCTTTTTCCAATAAGGCAGCCATGATTCTTCCAGTATCTCTTTGTTCAATATAATCATTTTCAGCAGATCCCGTATACCGGGATTGCATATTCCCACTGAGGTCCCCTAATCCGTTTATTAGCTGCGCTCCGCTTTCCGCCAATTTTCTCGTTCCGCCTCCGGCATAACCGTGAATACCGTCGTGATGCACAACGAGCTCCCGGCCCTGATCCAATGCATAATCAGCTGTAATAAGAGCACCGGAGCGTTCGGGACACTGAATAACAGCAGTTACCTGGCTCATCCCGCTTATGATTCTGTTGCGGGCGGGGAAATTATGTCTGCGGGGCGGAGTGCCGGGCGGATATTCGCTTATGATGCAGCCTCCTGATTGTAAAATACGGACGGCAAGCTTTTTATTGGTCGAGGGATAGATCCCGTCGATCCCACTGCCCAATACGGCGATAGTACTCCCTTTTCCAGACAGAGCTCCCCGATGGGCTGCCCCGTCAATCCCTTTTGCCAAACCGGATACAACACCTACCCCGGAACCGGCAGCCTCAAACCCCAGTCTGAATGCGGCCTGTTTGGCTTTTCCTGTCGGCTCTCTCGTGCCCACAACACTGAGCAGGGCCGTCTGCTGAGCCGGCAGATTTCCCCGAATATACAGCACATAGGGGCTGTCGTAAATTTCGCGGAGAAGGACCGGATACTGAGGGGACCAATAGGTAATCCATGAAAACCCGTGTTTACCGAGATATCGGGCATCCGATTCAGCATCGGCCAATAAGGTTTGAGGATTCCAAACTGCTCTTTTAAGCCGTCTTCCAATCGTCCGCTCCAGCTCTCTCACTGTGAAGTGCTGCAAATGTTCTGATGATTCTAACACTTCACCGAGGAGCAGTTTTTCCTTCGGTTTGAGAAAACCGGCCCGATGGACCGCTAATGGAAGAATGGTATCAAAACTCATAAGCTCCCTCTAAAACTGACTCTTTATTCTCCCGTGCCCTCTGCTTTTTTTCCGGAGAACCGGCTGTTTTAATAATGGTATCGTAGAGATCGACCGCCTCTTCTATCCGGCCGGAAAAAACATAGACCCGGGCCAAAAGAAACATAGCATCCACATTTTTCGATTCTTTTTCAAGTATCGTTTCTAAAAGAGGTTCCGCTTCGAGTATGCGGTCCAATTCAAAAATGTAGAGAATGGAGAGACCGTAGAGAGCGTCTACATAGCGTGGATCAATCTCTAATGCTCTGCGATAATACCGTTGGGCTTTATTGAACAGCACTTCTTGATCAGTTCTATCGATTTCCGATTTTGCCGTTCGGGCAGTGCACATCCCACCGAGATAAAACAGTATCTCATTTTCAGGATAGATTTTTATCGCTTTATCCAGTGTTTCCATAGCAAGACCGTACATTTCCATCTCGATATACTTTATGGTAAGCATCTTGTAATAGATCCCTAATTTTCCGTATGCCTCAACCTGTCGGTCCGTCTCCTGTTCATACCGAGCTATTGCCTCTTTCAATTCATCTACCGTCCGTTCAGGAAGATCTCTCCCCTCATATTCCGATTTTGTAAGAAATTTGAGGCTCTCCAGCAGGTGATCACGGTCCTTCCTGCAGCTGCTGAGAACGAAACTGCTGCTTGTTAGAACAACAATTCCGAGTATGAAAAGTATTATTTTTTTTCTGCCGCTCCAGACCATTTCAGCCTCTCGGATGATACCTCCCGTGATACTGTTTCAAATCTTCGGTATCCAAATGGGTATAGATCTGGGTAGTGCTTATGTCCGCATGCCCTAACAGCTCCTGAACGGCCCTTAAATCGGCCCCGCCTTGTAAAAGATGTGTTGCAAAACTGTGACGGAGCGTGTGCACCTTACCGGTTATACCTGTTTTCTGCTGTATCAGTTTAAACCGCTTCCAGATTCCTTTTCTCGAAATGCCCGCTCCCCGTTGGCTCAGGAAAAACCGGTCCGTCTTCCTGTGCCCCTCCTGGAGCCTGGGCCGCACCTCATGTAGGTACTTCCGTATCCATTGTACCGAAACATCACCTAAGGGGACCAACCGGTCCTTGTTCCCCTTTCCTCGAACTCTGATAATCCTCTCATTGGTAAAGACCTGGCTGCAGTCGAGCTCGACCGCTTCGGATATACGAAGGCCGCACGAATATATTAGTTCAAAAAGAGTCCGGTCCCTCACTCCGATCGGTGTATCGCTCGCGATACTGTCCATTAATGCATCAACCTCCTCTCTAGATAATACTTCAGGAATCGCTCTGCTGATTTTAGGCGAATCAACAAAGGAAGCCGGATTGTCCGCCCGGATCTCCTCTTCCACTAAAAATCGGCAGAATGAACGTATACTGCTGACCGTCTTAGCGAGGGTCCGCTGATCGGTTTGTTCGAGCTGTCTCGATGTAAGATAGTTTACAATATGAACACTTTGCACGGTTTCCGCTGAAAGCTGCTCCTCTTCGAGCGAGTAGAGAAAACAGCGACACTCCCGCGAGTAGGTCTCTACCGTACTCGGGGCCAGCCGCAATTCAACGAGGAGATAGTCTTCATACTGTTTTACCAGCCAACTCTGTTTTGCCACGTTACCTCTGCCTCATTACACCTATGCCTCATTCGCCTTCGACTGTTTGTCCCGAAGTATCGTCGGTATCCCGAGATCGGCATCCCCGCTGTTTCTTCCCATAAGATACTCATTAGGAGGTTTTCGGTAGATTCCCTCTTTCATCTTCATCCAGTCGCTGTACTTGATGATTTCTCCCTGTTCATCTTCTACTTCATCACTCTCGAAGGCCGTTTGTGTTTCCAAATCAAATCCGGTAGCGAGTACCGTTACCTTTATCTTGTCTTCGAAATCCTTATTCAGCGTCGTTCCGCAGATGATTTGCGCATCCGGGTCTGCGTCGTTGGTAATAATTCGTACGATTTCATCGTATTCCGAGAGGGAAAGATCGTTTCCTCCGGTTATATTTACCAGGATTGCCTTGGCCCCTTCCCGTTTTGCATCCTCGAGAAGCGGATTGTTTATAGCATTGGTTGCCGCGTCTACGGCCCTGTTTTCTCCCGTACCGGTACCAATTCCCATCAAAGCATCTCCCCTGCCGCTCATGATAGTACGCACATCGGCAAAATCGATATTGATCATACCATGTTCCGTTATCAGGTCTGAAATCCCCTGCACTCCCTGACGGAGCACATCATCGGCGACGAGAAAAGCCTCGGTAATCGGTGTTTTTCTGTCCACGATTTTGAGCAGATACTGATTGGGGATAACGATCAGGGTATCAACAACTTCGCGCAGTCTCTCAATCCCTTCATCGGCAAGCTTCATCTTTTTTCTTCCTTCGAATTCGAACGGTTTGGTGACTACAGCAACAGTCAAGGCCCCGACTTCACGGGCAATCTGGGCAACCACAGGGGCAGCCCCGGTACCGGTACCGCCGCCCATACCGGCGGTGATAAATATCATATCCGAGCCTTTCATGAGATTGAGAAGATCTTCCTTATCTTCCAGCGCTGCTTGCTCCCCGACATCAGGAACACCGCCTGCCCCCAAGCCGCCGGTGAGTTTTTGTCCTAATGGAACTTTGTTTTCCGCATTTGAAAGGTTTAAAGCCTGCAGGTCCGTATTGAGAGCTATGAAATCCACATTCCGCAATCCCTGTTCGATCATTCGATTAACAGCGTTGCTTCCTCCGCCTCCGACACCAATAACCTTTATAACAGTTGGATTTGGATTTTCATTTTCTATGACTTCGATTTGCATGTACCCCTCCCAGTTTACATTCTACTAGGGCGTATTAAAAAAACTCGCCCATCCAATCTTTCAATTTTTTTAAAAACCCTGTGGTTTTATATTTACCGGATTTCGGTTCAAATCCTTCGGCTTCCATCAAAGCGGAACCATAGAGAACCAGTCCGACACCGGTAGAATAAATCGGACTTTGATATTCTTCAACCAGACCGCCGACTTTAAGCGGATATCCGACCCGTGCCGGAATCCCGAAAATTTCCTGGGCCAATTCCGCCACACCCTGCAGCAGGGAGCCGCCACCGGTAATAACTACTCCCCCGCCTAAGTGTTTGAGATACCCTTTTTTTTCGATCTGGTCCTTTACCATGCTAAACGTTTCCATCATTCTCGACTGAATAATCTTACACATTTCTTTTCGAGGAATCGATGCCGCAGGCCATCCGCCTACCCCCGGTATAACGACCTCGTCGTCGGTGTCCACCAGAGGCAGGTAGCAGCAGCCGGCTTCCTTTTTGATCTTCTCCGCTGCATCAATCGGAGTCTTCAGCAGTATGGAAAGATCACTGGTGACCTGGCTGCCGCCGATGGCGATAACATTGGTGTGATACGGTGCCCCCTCCAAATGAACGAGAACATCGGTGGTGCCTCCTCCCAGATCTATTAAAAGCACCCCCAGCTCTTTCTCGTCTTCGGATAATACCGCTTTTGACGAGGCCAATGATTCAAGTACGATATCATTAACCCGGAATCCCGCCCTATTCACACATTTGACCAGATTCTGGGCTGATGTTACCGAACCGGTAATTATATGTACTTCCGCTTCCAGTCTGATTCCGATCATATCAATCGGATTATTGATCCCGCCCTGTTCGTCTACAATAAACTCCTGCGGTATGACGTGGAAAACTTCCCGGTCCATAGGAATGACGATTGCCTTTGCCGCATCGATTACCCGGTCAATATCCTCTTTATTGATCTCCCGGCCCCTGCCGGTTACGGCAACGACACCTCGGGAATTAATCCCGTCGATGTGGGCACCTGCAATTCCTGTGAACACCGATTGGACCTCCCGTCCCGACATCATCTCCGCTGCTTCTATGGCAGCAAGTACCGATTTGAGGGTTGCTTCGATATTGATAACCACACCCCTGCGTAGCCCTTGAGAAGGACTCAACCCCACGCCGATAATCTCGAGATTATCGCTTTCGTTATACTCGCCTACGACGGCACACACTTTGGTAGTCCCGATATCAAGTCCTACAATCAGATTTTCACCTGGCAATCCTTTTATCCCTCCTTGAACCGGTAAACGATCTCATTCGTTCTGAAATCGATCTCTTCGATCATATCTGCAGAAGGATCTCTCGATACGACGTCTAAAACCATCAGCAGATATTTAATCAGTTGCTCATCGATATCGGCCCCAATTCTCACCGGGATAGTATACTCTCTCGGATACATAATCACTTCGTAGTCAGGACTGCTCTTCCGCACAAATCGGAACTCCGATATCACCCGCAGCAGTTCCGGTTCTTTTTGCTGCAACGCCTCGATTTTCCGCAAAAAAGGGACCAGCACCGCAGGAATTTTCATGCCGAGCCGGACCTCGGAAAACGCAATCCCCGAAATGACCGGAAGGGTGTAATCCGTTACCGACTCTCCGATTTGAAAAACGATGCCTTCTCTGTCCAAGGAGACCGGAACGGTTGCATCGTCGGTTTCCACGAGGGCTATAGCAAGTGGTTTTCTACCTATTAGCGTAACAGTCAGTCCGTCGGGAAAGTTTTTCCGTACTTCAGCCTGTTTAATTACCGGATTTTCCTCGAGCCGTGCTGTTATTTCTCTACTGTTCACTCTATAATAGTATAACTGCTTGTCGATACCGGCTATATCCATAATCTGTTTATTCGATAAATGTATCGTACTATCCGCCTTTATCTCGATCTCTCGAATCACCAGTTTTGGTGCAATTATAAAATTAAATACAATTTCTGCAACAAGTACTACTGAAAGTATCACAGTTATAAAGAGGAAAAACCGGTTTATCGGCCGGCCTTTCTTCTTTTTCCGTCCATATTTTTCAAAACTCGTAGCTGCGTTAAATTGGGGTGTTTCAACGCGTTCTTCCTTGAACTCGGAAGCTGCCCCGGATTCCCGTGTAAATCTATCCGTAAAAGAGAGAGGGGAGTAAGCAAACCGTTTCGTCGGTCCATCCGCAGGGGAGTAGTCTTGCTGCTTATCGTTTCTATATAAAACCGAACTACTCATCCTACCCCGTACTCCTTGTCCCATCATTCTGCCGCGACAATCCGAGAAGGATTCCGCACATGATAAGCGTCATGACAATCGAAGACCCGCCCGAAGAGAAAAAAGGCAGCGGAACACCGGTGGCGGGAACCAAACCCGATACAACTGCAATATTGAGCAGCGCCTGATAGAGAATACAACTGGTTAACCCGAAAGAGAGTAAATAGCTAAACGTCTCTTTACTGTAATAGGCAGTTGAATATCCCCGATAGGCGAAAAATACAATCACCACAATTACGAACAGTACGCCCAAAAATCCCATCTCTTCGCCAAGTACCGCAAAGACAAAATCGGAATGGGCTTCAGGGAGGCCTCCCAGTTTTTTCGCCCCCTCGCCCATTCCGGTACCCCATAATCCTCCCCGTATAAGGCCGTCTCTTGCCGCGTTAACCTGAAAGCTTGCTCCAATCGGGTCCTTTTCGGGGTTGAGAAATGCAATCAACCGCTGTACCCGATGCTCCTTAGTAAAAAGCAGAATTCCCGCTAGGGGAAGTCCTACCGAAGAAAGAAACAAAAAATAGATAAAACGGATGTTTGCAATAAAAAACATCATCAATGCAAGAAAAAAGATAAAAAATGCCGTTGAATAATCATTCTGGAGATAGACCAGGCCCACAAAGACAAATACAACCAAAAGCGGGGGAAAAATTGAATTGATAAAATCGTTTAAGCGCTCTTCTTTTTTACTGAAAATGTAAGAGAGATAGAGAATAAGTGACAATTTTGCAAGTTCCGACGGCTGAAAGGAATACCCGAAGACATAAATCCACCGTTTTGCCCCCATGATCTCTTCCCCGATGCCGGGGATAAAGGTAGCCATCGTTAAAAACAGAGATACAATAACCGCCGTTGGGGCGATTCTTTTAAGCATCTCTACCGGCAGCCTGCTTGCAATAAAACCAAGCAGCAAGCCGAACAGCACGAGAACTATCTGTCTGCGGAAGAAAAAGAGAGGATCGCCAAATTTAAGTTCCCCGTAGTAGTAAGATGCTGAGAAGAGGGTAACCAGACCCATCCCCACCAGCAGGAGAACTACCGTTACCAGCAATCCGTCTCCTGCAGGCTGCGCCTTTGTTTGTATTCTTTCTGCCGAAAAACGGCTACTCATCATCTCCATACTCACTGTAACTTCAACGTTGAAAGACTTAAAAGGGCAAACATGCCGCCCAATATCCAAAACCTAATTACTACTTTCGTTTCATCCCATCCTTTCAATTCGAAGTGATGGTGGATCGGTGCCATTTTAAACACCCTCTCTCCTTTCCATTTATAAAAAACCACTTGAATGATGACTGAAACGACTTCAATGACAAAGACCCCGCCGACTATAAGGAGCAGGATTTCCTTCTTTATCATGAGTGCAATTACACCGATAGTACCGCCGAGACTGAGACTACCTGTATCTCCCATCATGATCTGGGCGGGATGGGCGTTGAACCAAAGAAATCCCACACAAGCCCCTACTAGAGCGAGACAGAGGATGGAAAACTCGCCTCCGTTCGCTATATAAGGAATCTGCAAATACTCTGCATAATCCGCCCGGCCGGTAAGATAAGAGAGAACGGTAAAGGCCAATCCCACCATTATTACTAAACCTGCAGCCAATCCGTCCAATCCGTCCGTTAAATTAACAGCATTCGAAC
Source organism: uncultured Spirochaetales bacterium (assembly GCA_964594055.1). GTDB lineage: Bacteria > Spirochaetota > Spirochaetia > SPDA01 > CAZJBZ01 > CAZKZZ01. The sequence continues at coordinate 2,774 of CAZQKT010000006.1, read as the reverse complement.
TGCCGACAAGAAGGACCACCGCAAACGGGATGTAAGCCCAGGACATATCGAGGACCGGATTTTTTAAAAACGGAATATAGAGCAGTGTTGTGTGATCAGTCTGATTGAGATAAATAAACAGTACGACAAGGGCAGAAAGGAGAAATTGGGCTATAAATTTAAAGCGGGCCTGCAGCCCCTCAGCATTTTTTCTAAAGATTTTCAAATAATCGTCGATAAATCCGATAGCGCCAAAACCTGCGATTGCAAACACAAGTATCCACGTATACGGGTCTTTGCTGTCCTGCCACAAGACCACCGAAATGATGATAGAGATATTAATTAAAAGCCCGCCCATCGTCGGGGTTCCGGATTTTGTTCGGTGGGTTTCCGGGCCGTCCTCCCTGATTTCCTGGCCCGCTTTTTTCCGTCTCAAAAACTCGATAAGACGCGGGCCAAAGAGAAAGGAGATCAAAAGGGCGGTAACTGCAGCATATGCTGCCCGAACAGTTATATACTGGAATATGTTAAAAACGGTGTAATACTTGACTAACGGATAGAGCAGTTCTTTCAGCACTAGCGCTCCCCTCCCGGCTTTCCTCCCTGCTGCAGTTTTGGAACCAGCCGTTCCAACTGAGCAGTTCGGGAACCTTTCAGCAAAACGCAATCCCCGGTGCGGACAGAGGTGAGAACTTTTGATTCTAGAGATTGATAATTCTCGAACCAAAAGCTCTCCCGGACGTTGCCCCTGTCCTTTTGTACCACTGCATACGCCTCTTTTGTCTCTTCCCCTACAAAAAACAGCATATCCAGAGGACATTCCTTTATTATTTCTCCGAGCTCCCGATGGGATTTTTCGGAAAACGCACCGAGCTCTTTCATCGGTCCGATAACCGCACATTTTCTACCCGACCACGGCAGATCTCTAAAAAAAGCAAGTGACCGGATAAAACTTTCCAGATTTGCGTTGTAGCAGTCCTGTATGATGGAAATAGTGCCGAGGAGAATCTCTCCCCGCCCGGAAAGCGGTTTATACCCTTCCAGCCCCCGCTTCGCTGTTATTACATCGATCCCGAGAAAATCTGTTACGGCAAGAGCGGCAAAACTGTTTTCACTGTTGTGCTCACCGACGGCCGGAACGTTTATCCGCACACCCCGCCACCGGATTGTATTTCCTAACAGCCCTTTTATCTCCCAAGACTCGAGCCCCGGAAGCGACTTCTCTCCGTAAGGGAGTATTGTGCCGTTTACATTTTCCGATAAGAAATCAAACCACGGCTCATCTTCTCTGATAAATCCGGTTTGATTTCCCGAAAAATGGGAAAAAATCTTCTTTTTTTCTTCTGCTATTGCCTGCTGTGAACCGAGAAGACCGATATGCGCAGTACCGATGTTCGTAATTACTGCTATATCCGGTTTTACAATTTCCGCAAGTATATCCATCTCTCCTTTCCGGTTCATCCCCATTTCAAACACTGCGGCCCGGTGTTCCTCCGTCACCTGAAGTGCAGCGAGCGGCAAACCGATCTCCGAATTGTAATTTCCTTCATTGACGGCAGTCGGGCGGTCTAATGAAAGAATTCGGCCGATCATCTCCTTTGTCGTAGTTTTCCCGTTGCTTCCGGTTATCCCGATTCGAAGCAGATTATCAAAGCTTCTCAGATGTGCTTCGGCCATATTCCCAAGAGCATGGAGAGGTTCTTCAACGATGATAAACCAGGCTTTGTACGCATCGGCACATTTTTTTAATGCTTCCCGGTGTTCTCTCCAATACCTTTCAGCAATAAAGGAGGCTGTTGCACCGTTTTGCAGAGCAGATTCGATAAAGTTGTGGCCGTCTGTACGCTCACCTTTGATCGGCACAAAAAGAGTACCGTTGCTACAGGTACGTGAATCGATACTCACTCCCTCGATTACCGAATAATCGATATTTTCACCGTACTCCTCCCCCCCTGCTGCGAGAACAATATCTCTGGTTGTAAAGGTTTTTTGTTTCATTTCAACCATCATCAGACCCGTTCCTGTTGCTCTTCGCGGTGAAGTTTATCCGAAGCAGTCTGCCCGAATCTATTTTCTCTAATTTCAGTTCCTCTTTTGCAAGCTGTTCTATCCTCGTTGGTGAACGGAGTACAGCGATTCCTGCAATCATCCGCTTATTTCGCTCGAGCCATTCCCGCTGTTGTTCTTCCAATCCCGAAACGGTGTCTTTGACCTGATCGTGCCTGTAGACCTGCCACGCATTGAGAAAAAGCAACACAGGAATAGTAAATACAAGTATGAAAAGGATTTTTTTCATACTACAGCTCCTCTTTTTCAATTTTTTCGATCACCCGAAGTTTTGCACTCCGGGAAGCCGGATTACCTGCTGCTTCTTCTTCACTCGGACCAATCGGTTTCTTAGTGATCACTTCGGCGATTTTTTTCCCACCGCATTTACAGATCGGCCACTCCGGAGGACAGGTACACGACCTGCTCTTCTCCCGGAAAAAATACTTAACGATGCGGTCTTCGAGAGAATGAAACGAGATGACCCCCATTCTCCCCCCTAAACCCAGCACGGAAAAGGCAGATTGTAGTCCGGATTTCAACCGAGCAAGCTCTCCGTTTACGGCAATCCGTAATGCTTGGAACGTTCTTGTTGCAGGATGTATTCTCCTGTGCCGATACTGATCGGGCACAGCTTTCCAGATGATAGTCTCGAGCTGATCGGTTGTCTCTATAGGGTGCTCGGCCCGAGCAGCAACAACGGAGATCGGAAGAGCGTCGTGTAGGGAAAGAGTGTAGATCTCGGTGGT
>CAZQKT010000005.1:35335-55073 GCA_964594055.1 uncultured Spirochaetales bacterium | reverse complement strand
CCGGCGCCGGAAGTCCTCTTAGAAGGTTTGCGGAGATTGGAGTATCGGGGGTATGACAGTGCGGGAATCTGTGTGCCGATCGACGGGCAGCTGACCGTTATCAAGAAAAAGGGGAAAATTCGGGAGTTGCGGGACGTAGTCCCTCAGGACCTAAAAGGTACCTACGGGGTAGGTCATACCCGGTGGGCGACCCACGGAGAGGTGACCGACCTCAATGCACATCCCCATACCGACGGCAACGATCACATAGCAGTGGTCCATAACGGTATTATCGAAAATTATACAACTCTCAAAGAGAAGCTCCGCTTAGAAGGGGTAGCGTTTAAAACGGAGACCGACAGCGAGGTAATTGCTCATCTCATTGCAAAACAGTACGACGGTAATCTGGAAAAGGCGGTACTCGAAGCGGTCCAGCTTCTCAAAGGCACCTACGGGCTCGCCTGTGTTCACGCTTTGGAGCCGAATAAAATCGTCGGGGCGAGAAACGGTTCTCCTCTTGTTTTGGGAATAGGAGAGGGGGAGATGTTTCTGGCCTCCGATGTAACTGCGATGATGGCCTACACCAAGCAGGCTGTCTACATCGAAGACGGGGAGATCGTGACCGTTACTCCCGACAGTTTTAAAACGACCGATTTCTCGGAAAACCGGATCAGCAAGCAGGTCGATCATATCGGGTGGGAACTGCAGGAGATCGAGAAAGACGGATTTACCCATTTTATGGAGAAGGAAATCCACGAGCAGCCCGAAGCGGTCCTCCGGGGGATGCGGGGCCGCCTCGATTCGGAACTTGCTACCGGCCATCTCGGCGGATTGAATCTCTCCAGTAAAGAACTGCTCAACATCGAACGGATCAAGATCATTGCCGCCGGCACTTCGTTTCACGCGGGGATGGTCGCCTGTTACCTCTTGGAAACGATGGCCCGTATTCCCTGTACGGTGGAACTATCTTCGGAAGTGCGGTATAAAAATCCTGTCGTAGAGCGCAACAGTCTCTATTTTGCAGTTTCCCAGTCGGGTGAGACCGCAGACACGCTCTATGCCATGCGCGAGCTGCAGCGGAAAGGGGCGACGGTATTAGGTATTTGTAACGTGGTCGGGTCAACCATCGCCCGGGAGACCGACGGCGGGGTTTACATCCATTCAGGACCGGAGATCGCAGTGGCATCTACCAAAGCATTCACCTCCCAGCTTACCGTGCTCTATATCTTTACTCTCCTTATGGCGCGGATGCGCAGTATGTCTTTCACAGACGGGCTTAAGATGGTCAGGAACTTAGAGAAGGTGCCGGCCCAGATCGAGACTATCTTAAGCCGTGAAGAAAAACTGAAAAAGCTCGCGGAAACATACTGCGTTGCAGAAAATTTCCTCTTTTTAGGGCGGGGTATCAACTATCCGGTCGCCTTAGAAGGTGCATTAAAGCTCAAAGAGATCTCCTATATTCACGCGGAAGGGTACAGTGCCGCGGAGATAAAACACGGGCCGATCGCCCTTATAAATGAGGAAACACCGAGTTTGTTTCTCGTTCCCGACGATGCGCTACGGGACAAGGTCATAACCAACTTAAAAGAAGTGAAAGCGAGGAAAGGAAAGGTGATTGCCGTTGCCGTAGAAGGCGATAAAGAGATAGAAGATATCTCGGATGACGTTTTCTTTATTCCCAAAGCTGACGAACACATGTACCCCTTCCTTATGGTGGTCCCCCTCCAGCTTTTCTCTTACTACTGTGCTCTCAATCTCGGACGTAACGTTGACCAGCCCCGTAACCTCGCAAAGAGTGTAACGGTTGAATAAAACGGTATGTGCATTCGCCGCCGTATTCCTGCTCTTTGCAGGATGCAGCGGCAGAGAAGAAGCTGCACGTATAGACGATGCCCCCGGCGGGTCTCATGCGGACGTGCCGGACGACAAAGCGGTCCTCCTGAGCGGACCTGAGAAAAAACGGGGTATAGATGTTTTTCCTCCAAATGTAATCGATTATTTTCATGGTGTGTACTCGTTTCACGGTGAGAACGTGCGGGTACAGTTTACCCGCGAAGAGATTGTCCCTCTTACCGGGTGGGAACAGGAGCGGTGCGGCGATTATCCGCTGTTTCTCCTCCCCGAGGCTGCGGATGGACGTGTGTTTTTCTATCAGGGTCCGGAGACAACATGGTCGGTCTTTATCAAAATCCCGGCACATATCGAGGACCACTGTGTATTCATAAGCCGGTTTCTCGATCGTTTGATCTATTTTATAGGCGTGAGCAGAGGGGATGAACCGGCCCCGTTTCCGGCAGTTTTACAACTGCAGTAGACTCTTCGCTAAAATCACTTTAAAAACCGGCCGATACTAGAAAAATCATGAGAATAGTTGGACCGTTCGTACTGTTTTTTCTGTTCCTGACAGCAGGTTTTTGCGTTGATCTCTCCCTCTCTCCTGAAGATTTACACATGGAGTGGGACAAATCCGGCGGATATCATCTCTACATCAACAAGAAGGGCACTATCTCTTCGGTGCTCATCACCGAATCTACTGCAGACCCGCATAAGGAATCCGCCGTGTACGCGCTTCGAAGTAGCGAGTACAACCCGATAAACGGTGAGGAGAAGCGGATGCTCAACGGCGAGTTCCTCGAGCCGAGCAAAGATCTCTATTCCCTTATCGATTCTACTCCCGGACCTTATCCGAAGTTCGGCGAGGCGTTCCACATTTTTATCCCGGATACGGTCAAGTACGGCTATGAGGACAAGCGCCACGGGGAGATAACCGTGTATGCGGGAACGTATCTCAATATCCGTACGTTTGAGAGGCCCTACGCGGACTACCGGGGCAGCTTCCGGGACAATCCCTTTATCGTAAGCTATGTGCAGCGGAGACCGGAACCCGAGCCTGAACCGGTAGTTCCTGAGGTTCTGGAACCTTCGGTTCCAGAACCCGATGCACGGTATAACAAGGAGACTGTCGATAATTTCCGGGAAATCGCCGAAGAAGGGAAAGGAACAGCCTTCCTCTCCGAAGGGTATGACGCCATGCTCGATGAAATCGGTATGATCGTAGACACCGCTGAGGGCAACAGTCTGGATTTGGTCTTGGCCCTCGATACGACCCAGAGTATGACCGATGATATTCCCTATCTCAGAAGAAGTCTTGTGCCGCTTCTCAAAGACCATACCAAAGGATTTGATCGGTTTCGGATCGGGATTGTTCTCTACCGGGACTATATGGAGCAGTATCTGACGAAAATATTTCCGTTCCAGGGCAGTCTCGCCGAGGTGCAGCGGGTGTTAAATAGTATTCATGTCAGAGGCGGACGGGACATTCCGGAAGCCGTATATGAGGCCCTCGCTGCGGGAATTCATGAGTTCCCCTGGAGCGCAGAGGCACGGAAAATAATACTGGTAGGAGATGCTCCTGCCCATCCCCATCCCCGGGGGAAAGTGACCAAAGAAATGGTCTATTCCGATGCCGATACTTACGGTATCGAACTGTACACCATCATCCTGCCCCATTGAGTTGGGCAGGTTACTGTTCCTGCTCTTCCTGTTGCTGTTGTTGCTCCCGGATCAGTGAAAGCACTTTTCGGGAAAGTACTTCCGGCCACTGGGGGAGTACATCAGCGTCGGGCTCTTCATATTTTTCGAGCAGAGCTTCGAACAATCGTATGGCCGTCTCATCCTCTCCTAACTTGTGATAGAGAAAGGCGATTTCGTATTCCGCAATAACCTGGCCCTGGATATCGTCCGGATACCGCTGAAGAAACGTCTGGTAGTAGACCATGGCGGCCTTATAATTGTTTCTCTCGATTACCTCTTCCTGGGCGAGCTGAAAAAGCTCTGCGGGGGTGAGGTCTTTATCTATCTCTTCAGGGTCGGGAATGGTTTTACAAGCCGTAAATATACCGATGGATAGGCACAGTACTAGAAGCAGGATTACATATTTTTTCATTGACAATACTACTCTGTTAGGCTAGTGAATTGTATACTTCATCTTTTATGGGGAGGGTCTTTTTGAGCTCTTTGATGAACTCCTTCGGATCTCCCATAGGGACGTATGCGTCGCACTCGTCCAAACTTCTGCGTGCAACGGTGAAGTACTTATAGATCTTTTCATCCCCCAGTTTTTTCCGCCATTTACCGGCATCACAGCGTACCCTGAGATAGTACTGATTTCCGTTGCCGGCCGGCGTTTGTACTAATTTGCAGTGAATGCAGTTAGCACAATACACTTTTTCACTCTTCGCCTTTAGTTTTGTATACGGAGCGCCCTGGCTCAAAGCCATAGGATCCTCCTTGTTAGTAGGTGCCATAGTATCATAATCGACTTTTCCGGGTCAAGTGTTTATAACTTTCCGCAAAAAGGATCTTATCGACTCAGGCCCATTTAACTAATCCGGGTAAAAAGGGGTGAACAAGTGATTCGTGTTTCGGCAAAACCCGTACAGTGTAGCCCTGTCTGCCTGTCTGCCGGCAGGGAACATCAATTTGATATCTAGTGGTCTTGCCGCTTTTCCCGGCCACCGCCATTTCAGTGCGAAGTGGTGATTCGAACACCTTCTGTGCGGTCACCTTTCCGTAATAGAGCTCGACCGATACATCTTCCGGAGAGAGGGTGCCGAGTTCAACGGAGGCTTCTACGGTAAGCTTATCACCTATGGCAAGTACGGGGTCGTTGTGTGAGATCACTTCCTTTATAGTCAAGCCGTCCCAATTCTCCCGAAGCTTATGTACATACGCTGCGATCTGTTTGGATTGGCCAAACTCCTCCGCTGCCAACGTCTTGTAATTTTCGAGTGCCGGGATATAAAACTTATTGGAATAGTCGAGGAGCATCCTGTGGCTGCAGAACTCTTTCCCGACCTCCCGCATCGATTTCTTCATTTTTGTAATCCACTCTCGGGGAAGCCCGTCGTGTCCCCGGTCGTAGAAAGCGGGGATGATTTCCCGTTCCAAGAGGTCGTAGAGTGCCTTGCTCTCGATTTCATCCTGCAGTTCCCCGTCTTCCGAATACTCTTCTCCGCTTCCGATGGCCCAGCCGATGGAGGGCTCGTACGCCTCATCCCACCATCCGTCTAAAATTGAGAGGTTCAAGACACCGTTCATGGCGGCTTTCATCCCGCTGGTTCCGCTTGCCTCTAACGGTCTGCGGGGGGTATTCAGCCAGAGATCGCTGCCGGCGGTAAGCTGTTTTGCGATAGTCATGTCGTAGTTTTCGAGGAATACGATCCGGGAGCGTACCTCCGGTTTGCTTGCGAAATGGACAATCTCTTTAATCAGTTCTTTTCCGGGGATGTCGTGGGGATGTGCTTTTCCTGCGAAAATGAGCTGTACGGGGCGTTCGGTATCGGTTAAAAGCTTGATAAGCCGTTCGGGGTCTCGAAACAGCAGGGTGGCCCGCTTGTATGTCGCAAAACGGCGGGCAAAGGAGATGGTTAGGGCGTAGGGTGAGAGAATCTCTTCGGCCTGGGCAATCTGGGACTCGGTGCCTCCCCTCCTGGCAATCTGGTGCCGCATTCTGTCTCTGGAAAAAGCTACGAGCCGCTCCCGGCGCCGTTCATGGGTCCGCCACAGTTCTTCGTTGGAAATCCGGTCTATTCGGTCCCAGATGTCCAGTTTTGTCGGTTCGTCGTAGAACTGGGGACCAAAGTAGCGGTCGAGGAGGTCCAGCATGTCGTGAGAAATCCAGGTCCTCGGATGAACTCCATTGGTAATATGGGTAATGGGGATTTCGTTCTCGGGGAGACCCGGCCAGATGTCCCGCCACATGTTCCGGGAGACATGGCCGTGCAGCCTGCTCACACCGTTGCAGTAAGCGGAAAGCTTTAACGCAAGCACGGTCATGCAGAACTCTTCGTTTTTATCATCGGGGTGTTCTCTCCCGAAGCTCAAAAAATCGTCCCAGGAAATGCCGATATATGCAGCAATTTTTTTAAAATACTTTTCCATTAAGGTGGTGGAAAACCGTTCGTTTCCCGCCGGGACCGGGGTATGGGTAGTAAAGACATTTGTCGACCACACCGCTTCGGCCGCCTCGGAAAAAGAGAGCCCCCGCCTGTCGACGAACTCTTTAATCCGCTCTAAGGCGAGGAACGCGGAATGTCCCTCGTTCATATGAAACACTGCCGGATCGATTCCTACCGCACGCAGGGCCCGAATACCGCCCATGCCGAGGAGGATCTCCTGTTTGATCCGCATCTCCTTGTCTCCGCCGTAGAGAGCGGCCGTGATGATACGGTCATTTGGTGTGTTTGGTTCGATATTGGTGTCGAGAAGGTAGAGCGAATTGCGGCCTACTTTTACTTCCCACAGCTGGGCCGAAACAGTCCGCTCCCCGATTTCGACCGTTATGGTAATCGGGTTGTCCTTCTTGTCCCGGCACATCGCAACCGGCATATTGTACCAGTCGTTTTCCGGGTAGGATTCCTGCTGAAACCCGTCGGCATTGAGATACTGGGTAAAGTACCCCTGCCGATAGAGCAGCCCTACTCCTACGAGAGGAATACCGATATCTGAGGATGATTTGAGATGGTCTCCGGAGAGAACGCCCAGCCCCCCGGAGTAGATGGCCAGACTCACATCGAGACCGTACTCCATGGAAAAGTAGGCAATTGCTTTGCTCATGTCGCCCTGATACCACGGCTCTGCATCCTGATAGCGCTGAAACTTCTCCCGCACCTGTTCTAAGGCGGTAAGAAACGAATCATCCCCGGCCAACTCATCCAACTTGTCCTGGGGGACGAGACCGAGCATTTTGGTGGGGTTCTGCCGGCTCTGGATCCAGGCGTCGTAATCAAGTCTGAAAAACTGAGATATAGCTTCGAAGTTCCAGCTGTACCAGAGGTTCTGTGATATTTCCTCGAGAGCTTTTAGTTTTTCAGGTATATTCGGTTTTACGGTAAAGGTCCGGATATTCATAAACTTTCCTCGTGTTCATCGACGATACTGATACACACTGTTTTTTGGACCACCACATCGAGTTTGTCCACCTCTTCGAGGGCCTTTCTGATGTTCCCCTCCTGTGCACTATGGGTGGTGATTACAACAGGGACGACCGCCGGTTCCCGGCCGCTGTCCGTCGGTTCCTTCTGGAGAACGGATGAGATACTAATTCCGTGTTTGCCGAGTGTTTCCGCAATTGATGCAAATACGAGCGGTTTATCGATGACCATGAGACGGAGATAGTAGCGGCCTCGAATTTGGTCGATGGAGAGCTGCCGGGCAGGCCCGCTGATGTCCGGCCGGATCGAGAGTGTTGAAAATGTTGGACCCATTGTACCGATAGCTGTGGAAAGTACATCCGCTACTACGGCGGATGCGGTCGGGGAGGCACCCGCGCCCCGACCGTAGTACATGGTGTGCCCCACGGCGTGACCGTAGACACTGACCGCATTAAACGGTCCTGAGACCCAGGCCAGCGGATGGTCGGTCCCGATAAAGGCGGGCCGCACTCGAAGAGATATCCCGTCTTCCATCCGCTGGGCCACTGCAAGCAACTTTACAATATATCCGAGTTCCTGGCCGAAGACGACATCGAGGGTTTCGAGACTGTCGATGCCCTGGACTGGAATTGCATCGAAATCGATCTTTTTTCCAAATGCCAGACCTGCCATGATCGCAATCTTATGGGCGGAATCCATACCCGAAACGTCGAGGGTGGGATCAGCTTCGGCAAGCCCGTCTCTCTGGGCGTCCGATAGCGCGTCCGAATAACTCTTTCCTTTCTGCACCATTTCGGTGAGGATAAAATTACAGGTCCCGTTTACGATCCCATAGATTGCATCGATGCGGTTTGCCGACAACCCGTCGTACAGTGCCCGGACAATGGGAATGCCTCCCGCACAGCTCGCCTCGAAACTCACTGTTTTCCCTTCACTGCGGGCGACACCGAAAAGTTCATCCCCATAATGGGCGAGGAGCGCCTTATTTGCCGTGACGACATGTTTGCCCGAAGTAAGTGCCTTTTTTATCACATCCCGGGCTGTGGTAGTACCGCCGATAAGCTCTATTATTAGCTGCACCTCAGGGTCTTTTACAACTTTGTCCAGATCGGTTTCAAACAGGGACGAATCGAGACCGAGCTCTTCTGCATGAGTAAAATCGCGATCTACGATGTACTTGAGGGTGATCGGCATACCGCATTTTTCACTCAAAAAAGAGTGGTCCCGTGTAAGGAGGAGGGCCGTCCCGCCGCCTACTGTTCCGCATCCGATAATAGCAATTCCGTAAGGTTTCTGCACAGCTTTCTCCGTTATGTTTGAATGTGTCGTGTAGATATAATCATCATCGTAATGGATGTTTGGGATTTATTCCATTTTAACGTAATGGGACCAATACCTTCCAGCTCGGGTAGATGAGATCGGGGTCCTCGATTCTGTCCATATTCATCACCCAGACATAGGGCCAGAGAAAAGGGCTCCCGTACTCTTTTTCCGCAATAAACCAGAGAGTATAATCCTTATACACGCTTACCGACTTTGTTTTCCCGATTGCCATCGATTTGTAGCGGTGGGTCAAGCGGCCGGCTTGTTCGAAATAAGCTTTGGCTTGCTCATAGTTGCCCTTATCCCGGGCCTCTACTCCTTTGATCCACAGCTCCTTTGCTTGGGAGAGGAGGTCCGCCTCACTTACATCTCCTGCGACGTAGACAGCGGTTTGATTTTCAATCATGGATTGGTTTCGGCCCTCGAGTTCCGCCTCTTCTTCCTCTTCGGGAACGATAACCTCACCCTCTTCGGTCATGATGGTAAGCTCGGAAGCCTCTTCGATGTCCTTACGGACCTGTTCCATTAGATTGCCGGTCTCATGTTCGCCTTCCCGTATGGGGGCGAGCTGCACCGCTTTCTGAGCAAGCTCTTTTGCCTCTTTTAAGAGGCCGATGCTCTTTTCAAGATTAAACTCCCGGTATTCACTAACGGCGTTCGTATAGAGCAGCATTGCTTTCTGGAGTTCGCCGGGGGACCAGACATACGCTTCCACCTCTTCAGCTCTATCCATATTATTTTCGGTAGCATTCTGAAGACTCTTTGCGTAGTTGACCCGTTCCCGGAGGTCCCGGTAAAACGTTTCGAGATCTTCAACGAGCCTGCCTGCTTCTTCACGCGCCTTCTCATAATCGCCCTTGGAATAGAGTTTTTTGGCATTATCTATCCGATTCACATACCTGTTTGTTTTCTCAGGTTCAAATTTATCGGCGTTGAGTTCGGCAAGCCGTTTTCGAACGCGCTCGAGGCGGGCCATGTAATTCTGATACTGCTGCTTCCGTTCCGGCGCTTGTCTCGCGGCGATAAGATAGTAGTATTTTGCCTTGTCCCACTGTTCGATACTCTCTTCGAGTTTATAGGTGCTGAAAGCAGTCACACCACGGTCAAAGTACCGTTGACCCGTACTGTACTCCGCGGGCGACCATTTTTGGGCTTCCGCGTCCCGCGCGTTTTCTCTGTTACGAACAGCATCTCTGCGAAGGATCTTTGCCCATCGTATCTGTTCATCGAGGTTTTCGTAAAAGGTGCGCAAGTCTTCGAGGAGACTGTCTGCAGCGGTTTTTGCCTGCTCATATTGATCATTATAAAAATACGCTTTGGTACTGGTAAATCTCTTGTACAGTTCTTCGCTTTTTTGGGGCCGAAACATGTCGGCTTCCAGCTCTTTGAGCAGTTCATAGTAGTTGGTAAATCTGGTAAAATACCATTCAAAGGTGCTGCTGCGTTCCGATGCCAATTCTGCAGCATACATGCCGCGATTTTTTGCCTGTTCCCATTTTTCAATGCTTTTTTCGAGATTATAATTGTTGTAAGCCTCTGTTCCCTGATCGAACAGTTTTGTTGCGGCAAGGTATGCATCCGGGGCCCATTCTTCGCTTTTCTCTTCTTCAGCCTGATCAATCGCCTTTCTCGCATCTTCTTTGACCGAAAGTGCATAGGTGATTCGACTGTTCAGTTCATCATAAAAGGTGTCTAAATCATTGAGAAGGTCATCGGCTGCTTCCTTTGCCTCTTCGGGGTTGCCTTCCTGATAGAGCCTGTCCGCTTCGAGATAGCGATCGTAGAGGTCTTCGCTTTTTTGAGGGCGGAACTTATCAGCATCAATTTCTGCGAGTTGTTCCTGTTTTTCTTGTATCCGCTGTTTATAGAGCTCGTAAGAGGCCGTTAGAGATCTCTCGTAGGCGGTATGTGCTGCTTCAATACTCGAGGCAAGCAGTTCTCGCGCCCGGTCCGGGTCCGATTCCGCACGTTCTTTAGCTTTTGCAAGATCAGAAGAAGCTTTTTCATAATCCTCAGATGCAAACCGCTCGGCACCTGCCCAGGACGCTTTTTCAAGGGCCCCTTCGGCCTTTTTTATCTCCTCATCGGAGACAGGCTCAGGGGCTTCTTCTTCTACAGGCCGTTCCTCTTCTTCCGGAGGGGTGGTTGCGCAAAAGGAAAGGCTAAACATAATGATTACAGAAAAAACAAGGATCAATACTCTTTTCATACGACACTCCTATTTAAATCTATCACGCAGCGTTGTAATCGTCAATAAAGTAATTGGAGGGGGGGCGGGACACTAAACATACGTGCTTTGCTGCGGTATACTTGAGTATGCTCGAACACGTAACCATAGACCACATATCAAAACTCACACATGAACTGGACCTCTTCACAGATTCTTCTCCCATAAGCCGGGACCTGATAACGAGACACTTATATCCTCCGGTACCGATAAGCGGGAACAGGCTGGTTTGGGGATTTCACCTCCTCTCGGAGGCCAAAGCCGCAGGCCGGCAAGAGCTTCTCTGCAGCAGAGACACTCTCGCTCCGACAGAACAGATAATTACCGCCCTCGAGCTCGAGAACCGAAAAGGACGGTACACGTGGGATGAAAAACTGAACATCTACAATTTTCTTTGCCGGGAAAATCTTCTCCACGGACCGGTAACGGCCCGGATCGAAAAGCTGCTCGATGAGGGGAAGGCACCGTTCGTGCAGGTCGAAACGTTCGCCGCTCTTCCCCCGCACATCAGGACCTTAGTTGCGGAAAACAGTATCGATCTCAAGACAGCAGTGAATGTAGAGAATCTTCCCCCTGCTGCTGTAAATCTCTACCGGAAATGCTGCGCCGGACTTTCTTTCAGTAACCGGAAAAACCTTCTCCTTTGGATAAGTGAAACGGCCCGGCGGGAGTGTATGCATGAATCTGCGGTTACTGCCCTCACCGAAAAGATATGTACCGCTTCTCACCCACTAGATGAGGCCGTAAAACGGAGATTCCCGAAGCTTACGAAGCTCCACAATCGATTTGACCGGTTCGTGATAGAGCATTTGCGCAATTCCGGAGTAAAACTCGCCCCGCCTCCCGGCTTTGAAGGAAGCCGATATTCAGTGCAGTTTTCTTTTGAAAGCGAGAGAGAACTGCGGCGAAGAGTCAATTCCCTCAACACATTAATCGAGAAAAGCGATGAACTGTTTCGACTTCTACACGAAGCTGTTTGATGCCGTTTTCGTCACAGAGCAGGCCTTAGAACTGCCTTCGGTCAAGCGGGGACTCGACCGGCTCTCGGGTATTCCGGTGTACCGAGTGCCCGGCAAGGAGGACATTCCCCGAAAACGGTGTAACAGCCGTACCCTGTTCGTCACAACGATTCGCGGAGACACGGTCCATCACTGCCCCGGTTCGAGAGGGCACCTCTGCTGTAACTACATTACCGTCGATCTCTATGAAGGCTGTCTCCTCGGCTGCAGTTACTGTATTATGAAAAGTTATCTCAATTTTTTCCCGCTTACCGTTTATGCGGATACTGCAGGGCCGGTGGAACGAATTCGGGAATTCGGGGAGCTCAATAAAGACCGTATAGTACGGATCGGCACCGGAGAGACCGGGGATTCGCTGTTGTTAGACCCTGTTTTTGAACTTTCTGCACACTTTATCGAGGCTGCCGCCGATTACCCGCATGTGTACTTTGAATTGAAAACAAAAACGGATTTTATCGATCATCTTCTACACATACCGCACAAGGGGTCGGCTGTTATCGGATTCAGTCTTAACCCGGACCCGGTTGTAGAGGCGGAAGAAGGGAGCGCTGTTTCCGTTGCACGCCGGTTTGCCGCGGCACGAAAAGCGGCCAAAAACGGGTTTAACGTATCATTTCACTTTGATCCGATAATCATGGTCAATGGCTGGCAACAACTGTACAGCGATGTTATAGAACAGATCGGCTCGTTCCCTTACAAACGTATCGCGTGGATCAGTCTCGGAACGTTCCGCTATCCTGTTAATCTGAAAGGTACAATGGGCCCCCGCCCCTATCTCTACGATGAGTTTGTCCGATGCAGAGACGGAAAGTACCGATATCTGCAGCCGGTGAGAAACCGGGTCTACACTTTTATGAAGGAGCGGCTCCGATCTGTTTGTGATGCTCCCCTCTATCTGTGTATGGAAAGCCCGACGGTGTGGCAGGATGTGTTCGGAGGACACCCCTTAGAGGTACCGAAGACGGCGGAACTGTTTCGCCAGCCGAGGGGGGTCGAATTTTGGGATTAGCCGGATAACTCTTCTGAGATGATTTCCTTTTCAGTCTCGATCACCGGAGCAGCTGCAGTTGCAGTGAGTCTTTTTACCTTCACTTTGAATGTATTCGGTTCAAAAAACAGTTTTCTCCCCTGGTTGCCGAGTACATCGGTAGCACGTATGGGAATGCGCTTTTTCTCGAGATAGCTGAAAGCAAAATCAACATTATCTTGTGAAACGTTGAGCCTGGACCGGGAAGTCAGTTTCAAGACGGCGCCTCCGCCGAATACTTTCGCTTCCAGTTTGCCTATCGAGCTTCCCAGTTCGAACAGCCGTGCGAGTAGCTGTTCCATCGCGTGAAACCCGTATCGGGCCTGCTCAACCTGAGAAGTGCGGGAATGGTCCCGACCGTCCATCGCTCCGGGCAGCATGTAGTGGTTTATGCCACCGACTTTCAGGACGTTATCGTAGAGCACAACGGAAACACAGGAGCCGAGTACCGTACTGATGAGAATATCTTCACCGGTTGCATAAAACTCTCCCGGGTCGATGACGACGACAGTTTTCTTAAATGAAAGATGATCGTAACGGTACATAGAACGAATTATCCGGGTGTAAAAAAGCCCGGGGAAGACCCGGGCTTGCTGTTTGTCAAAATATCTCGTTATTTCCTGTATAGCTTATTCCATCGTGAAAAGAGCTTTCTCATTTTCAATGTCGAAGAAAATAACCTTCTCCCAATCGGGAGTAAAATACGCTGCGTCTCCAACTTGAAAGCGGTAGTTCGGTTCGACTTTTGCAATGATCGAGTGTTTCTGCGTCGTGATGTAGAGGTGGATTTCCGCACCGAGGGGCTCGATAACGGTCACTTCGGTTTTAATCGCTTTACCTTCATCAGGCTTTTCGGAGTAGACCATGTCTTCCGGCCGTATGCCGAAAACAATTTCTTTACCCACATACGCTTTGAGCCGTTCCGCGTGTTTTGAGTTGGAAGGAACTTCGAGCTGCTGTCCTTCTTCTACTAAAATCAATTTTCCTCCCTCTTCTTTTACCGTTACGGTGAGAAAGTTCATGGGAGGAGATCCGATAAACCCCGCTACAAACCGGTTGACCGGCTCATTGTACAATCCCAGAGGTGAGCCGATCTGCTGGATCAGTCCGCCTTTCATAACGACAATTTTGTCCGCCATAGTCATAGCTTCGATCTGGTCGTGAGTAACGTAGATCATGGTCGCTTTCAGTCTGTTGTGAAGAGAAGAAATTTCTGCTCTCATCTGTACACGGAGCTTTGCATCGAGGTTGGAAAGCGGTTCGTCGAAGAGAAACACCTTCGGTTTTCTCACAATTGCACGGCCGACGGCTACACGCTGCCGCTGACCACCGGAGAGGGCCTTGGGCTTTCTATCGAGAAGTTCTTCGATATCGAGTATCTGGGCCGCTTCTTTTACACGGTTTTGGATGTCCTGCTTCGGAAACTTCCTGATTTTGAGGCCGAACGCCATGTTGTCATACACAGTCATGTGAGGATAGAGCGCATAGTTTTGAAAAACCATGGCGATATCTCTGTCTTTCGGGGGAACGTCGTTTTTCAATTCCCCGTCGATAAGGAGTTCACCTTCGGTGATGTCCTCGAGCCCTGCTACCATCCGTAGGGTAGTTGTCTTACCGCATCCGGAGGGGCCGACGAGAACGACAAACTCCTGGTCGTCTACTGTGATGTTGACCTTTTCAACGGCGCGCACATCACCATCATAAACTTTTGTCAAATTTTTCATTTCAACTGTTGCCATAAAAACCTCCGAAAAAAGTATTATCTTATGTGAACCCATCTTAATACAGAATGGTCGTTCTGTCAATTACTATTTACGAACTATTGGTGCCTATTAGTCCGGCCTCTGACGCATCCAGGTTTCCAGTTCGCTTTCGAAGCCGTCGGCCGTGCTTCCCCGGACTGAGCGGAGGAGCCACGGTCCGAGCACCTGTTTCCGGATTTCGGACCACATAACCGGGACCCTCCGGGGATAGATGAGAAACTCTTCAGGCGGGATATGACCGCTTACGAGTGGATAGAATTGAGGAAAAATCCGTTCGTTTACTTCGTAGAGCGAGGAGAACCCGTTAGCAATACCGAAACTTCTCATCCGTTTGAATTGTGCCGTTTCGAGCAGCTTCTGCTGAGTTGCTGTGCTGAAAAACCAGCGTATAAAATCATTGACCACTTCCCGGTTTTTGCTCTTTTTTGTTACTCCGAAAAAGAGGATGTCGTCTTCGACCCGGATTTTCTCTCCTTTTGCCAGCCAGCGGAAACCGAGATTTTCCCGTTTTTCCTGTGGAATTTGGAGGAAATCGTGCAGCTCTGTAAACGAGAAGAGGGTCCTCCCGCTGTCAAGCAGTGTATAATCCGGATCGTACAGATATTTTTGACTAAATTGGGTTACCAGCTCCTGACTTTTATTTACTTCGGCTATCCATTCCCGGTTATACGTTACCGCCTCTTCGAGTTTCTGCCTGTTCCAGGCAAGCCTTCCCGCTGCTGTTTCTCGAAATTCTGCACCAAGGAGCGAGGCCGTGAGCATGAGAAACTCGCTGCTCCAATCCGGAGAAAAACCCATTTTGACAAACGTTTCGTCTTCTATCACATTGAACTGCCCTCCGTAGGTTTTCAGTTCTTCGATGGTGATAAAGAAGTTGTTCAACTCTCCGGGCACATTTTCGGTGTTGAACATCAGTGTAGGAATGGAGAAGGAGACCGGAAGCAGGTACCGGTGTTCGTCGTAACGGCCTAAATCGAGCAGGCCTGAATAGAAGATATCTTCGAAGAGCAACTCTTCTTCGAACAGTTTATTCAAAGAAGAGAGATGCTCGAAGACCGCTACACTGTCGAGCTGTGCATCGACAATCATATCCGGCGGATTTTCTTCTTTCATAAGGGCGATCGCAGGCTGGGGATTATAGGTAACTTCGATTTTGTTATGTTCCCGTTCCGTATTGTAAACTTCTATGTATGCAACGATTTCGGCTTTATTGGTCCACAGTGTGGCGGTGGTCCCCTGGAAGAGGGAGCAGGAAGAACAGAGACCGATGATAAGCAGAGTAATTAATATGGATTTCATCATGGGGATAAACTCTACCTACAGAGCAACGGGGTTGTCAATCCCGGGGCCTGTGTAAATAATGTGAGTGTGGAACAGCACAATGGGCCGTTTTACAGCTACAGTTCGTATCTCAAAGCGCGTTATGGGGGCCGTGCATATAGGGTCTCGGTGGATGCAGGGTTTTCCTGTCCCAATCGCCGAAAGGAGAACGAACAAGATTCGCTGCCGGCCGGGCCGTTCGGGCAATTTTATGGGGCGGACCGCAGTGTCTCCGGGTGTTCGTTTTGCGATGAACGGGGGTCCCGTGCGGTGTATCAGGAAGGAAATACCGGCCCGGTTGTGACCAAAGAAGATCTCAAGCGTCAAATCGAAGGCGGTATTACGTTTCTCGAAAAACGGTATAAAGCACGGCTCTTTTTACTGTACTTCCAAGCTTTCTCCGGGACGTTCGCACCGGTAGAAACGCTTAAAAAACTGTATGATTATTGTCTCTCTTTAGCCCCTTTTGAGGAGCTGATTGTCTCGACTCGTCCGGACTGTATTTCCGAAGAAACGGTAGATCTGTTTCGAGAGTATAGAGAGCAGGGGTATGATGTGTGGGTCGAACTGGGTCTGCAGACAGCCTGCGATGAAACACTCAAACGTATCAACAGAGGACACACCACAGCGGATTTCGAGAGAAGTTATGAAATGCTCCGTAGTGCAGGCTGCCGCGTCGCTGTGCATCTTATCTTCGGTCTGCCCGGAGAAGGGGAGAGGGCAATTCTCGAAACAGTTGATTATATCGGTTCTCTCGTCCCCGACGGGATAAAAATCCACAATCTGCATATACCGGCCAACACTCGGTTATTTCAGGAATATCTAAAAGGAGAGATAACTGTTCCCTCTGCGGCGCGGCATCGTGACTATGTAATAAAAGCACTGGAAAGAGTCCCGAAAAGTACTATAATATTACGACTGACCTGTGATACGCCGGAGTCACTCCTTGCCGCTCCGAAACATTTTTTGGACAAAGCTTCTTTTATTCGATCGGTAAAGGAGGAGATGCTACGGAGGAATACGAGACAGGGACGGTATAACCGATACTAGAAGAGGAGGATAAAAAACATAATGACAGTTCGAGATAGTGATGTAATCGGGTTAATCAGAAGAATCGGAGAGCATTACCGGAAGAATATCAATAATAAATATATAAAGAAAGCTTTTTCTGCAGTACAAATAGATACTACCACCTGGAACCTCATCGAAGATATCACCAAAGAGATGAACTATCAGCCTGAATACCGGGCGGATGAGCTGTATGAGCGGGTCCTCGCTTTGGCGGAGTTTGTTCATAAAGTCCGCCGTAATGTCATTCCGAATCTAAGAACTCTGCTTGGAACGAGCGGTTCTTCTTCACGCAGCGGAGGAGGCAGCGCTGATCAGGAGCGACTTATGCGGGACATTGCGGTGAGTAATTTTTCTTCCAATGTTGCTGTTTTAGCGGACTTGGTGTATGAACTGTATTTGAAAACAGTAGAATGGGACAAACGGGAAAATGAGGGGAGGCAGAAAGTGTACGAACGGATGCCGGAACTCTCCCAAATAGGACGGTTTTTAGTCTGAGTTTATCCTTTGAGGCGGTCGGCAACAGCGAAAATAGCAGAATAGAGATCTTCCAAGTTCTCCAAATCTATGCTTGCATAAGCGACTCTCAGGTAGGTGTCCTGGATCGAAATAGTTCCGATCTCCTCTTCTTCGAGCAGTTTTTTTCTCAGCTCTTCTGCGCTGATTCCGTCACAGCGGAAACTCATAAAATAGCCCGAGTTAAAAGGAAGAGGTGTAAGGGCCTCTCCTGTCGTTCGCTGGTCTAGTATTTCGCGCACCTTCTGATATCGGGCACGGAGCAGACCGAAGTAGGAGTTTTTCTCTTTTCGATACGTATCATTTTTAATGGCCCGTTTTAAAAGTGATTGAGCAGGACGGCTGGAGTTGGATACCGAAGATCGTATTGCCCCGGTTAGTTTCTTGTTCAGGGCGTTGTACTGTTCTTCGCTCATCCCTTTTGCACCGAACGTGACAAAACCGACCCGAAAGCCCCATACAAAATCTTCCTTGGTAGCTCCATCTATTTTCACGGCCAAAACATGTTCATGAATAGTATACAACTCGGAGAACAGGGAATGCTTGCGGGTGGCTTCGTCGTAGAAAAGCCCGAAATAAGCATCGTCCGTTATGGCGAGAACTTTAATCCCATCTTCACCGCAGCGGCGGACCATTTCGGTAAGCTTGTCCGCCTCTTCGGTGGTAGGGGAGTATCCGGTCGGATTATTAGGGAAATTGAAGAGGACGGCAATTTTTCCGTTTTTTACGTTCTCCCGCAGGGTGGATTCGAAACCGGCGAGGTTGAGTGAACCGGAATCGGTAAAAAACGGAAACGATTTTATATGTGCCTGTTTTCTGCTTTCGAATATAAGGCGGTAGTTGCCCCAAAACATATCAGGTATGACGATGTTGTCCCCTTCATCGATAAACAGATCTGCAATCTGCATGATCCCGTTCGTCAGTCCGGGAACAACGACAGGAGTGGATATCTGTTTGCTTTCAATAGTCGGGTTTTTCTCTACGATCAATTCCTTCCAGATGTTACACAGTTCGGCGTCACCGCCGGTGGGGGCGTAAGCAACAGCTTCTCCGGGAGCAAGGTCGGGAATGTCCTGTTTGATCGCGGGGAGTTCAATCGGTTCATTATTGTGGTACGCCATACCGATCGTGGCATTGAAACGCTTAGCCTGCTTTTTCGCCTCTGCGGATTGTGCCACAATTCCTTTGGGAAAATAAAACCGTTTACCAAAATCCGACAGCAGATCGGAGGCTGCCGTCCCGTCGAGTATTGCGTTTAGTTCTTGTGCCAATGGATTCATGAACATGACTATACGTATTCTCTATTTCACTGTCAATGCACAGGCGGTATGTACGTATTGACCTGCAATAAATAAACAGGCTACGCTTTCAGAAGTGCCGTTTTACACATGGTACCGTCAGCGGATTGATAAAGCGGATTGATAAAAGAGATAAAGGAGGCCAACTCATGGAGATGAGAAAAAGGTCAAAACGAATTATGTTCCCCCTCACGGTCCTTCTCGCAGTGTTTCTTCTAGCGGGATGTCTGGATGTTGATACCACGATTACGGTGAAGCCGGACGGAAGCGGTACTGTAGAGCAGACGTTTCTCATGCAGAGCGATATCCTGGCCATGCTTAAAAGTATGGGGGGTGAAGAGAGCGAGGGGTTCTCTCTGATGGATATGGAAGAGATCGAAAGCAATGCTCGGGCGATGGGAGAAGGTGTAGAGTTGGAATCCGCGCAACCGTATCAGCGGGACGGATTCGAAGGATACAAAGCAATCTATTCGTTTGATGATATCAATAATCTTCGTATTAACCAAAATCCGGGAGACAGTATTCCGGATGCCGGACCGGAAGAGGGAGAAGATGTAAAAGAGTTTATCACGTTCTCTTTTAAAAAGGGCAACCGTTCCACTCTTACTATCAATCTTCCCCGGGACCCGGGAGATGCCGACGGTGACGAGGTGGGTGAAGGGGCCGAAGATATGCCCGATCCACAAGAGATGGAGATGATCAAACAGCTCTATGAGAACATGCAGTTGAGCATGAAAGTCACTGTTGATGGAACTATTCGAAAAACAAACGCGACCCACAGAAACGGGTCGACCCTTACCCTCATGGAAATGGATTTTGGGAAGATATTCGGCAGCAAAGAGACCTTTGAGAAATTGGCGAAAAGCAACCCCCAATCTATCGAGGGGATAAAAGCTCTTGTTGATGATGTCCCCGGCATAAAAGTCGAGCTGAATGAGATGGTAAACGTAGAGTTCGATTAAATCGGGCCGAGTTTTTGCAGGGCCCAGCGGGCCGTCTCCCGGAGGACCGAAGAGGGATGATCGGTGTACGTTGTTATAAGCGGAACAAGGCCGACGGCCTTCCGATGTGCTGCAGCGATCAAACAGTTTCGTTTGATCGCGTTCGCGTCGATCCAGCTCATTCCTAAGGCGGTGTTCTTCAATCTTTGTTTAAGCTCTGCTGTAGAAAGAGTAAGAAACTGTTCTAAAGAAACGTAGGGGCCGAGGACCCCTTTTTCGGTACCGGTCGTTGTCCGGTTGAACGGGCCCCGGTTGAACGGGC
>CAZQKT010000005.1:0-35235 GCA_964594055.1 uncultured Spirochaetales bacterium | reverse complement strand
CCGGTTGAACGGGCCCCGGTTGAACGGGCATACCTGCTGACACGAGTCGCAGCCGTACACTCTGTTTCCCCACACTTCCATCACCGGTTCCTCGAGCAGGGTACATTCCGTAGCGTAATTTTGCAGGCATTTTTCTCGTGAAAATCGAGAAGCAGGGGCAGGACCTTCCGCGCTTCCGGTCTCGGAAAGGGCTTCAGAGGTGAGGGCCCCGGTCGGACAATTTTCGATGCAGGCAGTGCAGCTCCCGCATCGCTTGCCGTATTCTACCGGTTGCAAAACATGCGGGGCATCAAAAACGACGCTTTCCGGAGTGTAAAGAATCAAGCCCGCGAGCACACAGGCAGTTCCCGCTTTTTCGGTAATAATGAGATTGTTTTTCCCATAAAAACCCACACCTAACAGTGCAGCAAGCAGTTTCTCCGGGAGAGGCGAATTGCAGAATATCCGGACATCCTGTTTCCGGCACCCGGTCTTCTCCCGAAGAGTAACAGCGATTTTTTTGAGTCTCGAGGCCGCCTCTCGGTAGTAATTGGCCCGAGCAAAGGGAGCAATAGCACCGCAGTCCCTCTCCGGCTGCGGGCCGGGTGTCGAAAAAGGATAGGGGAGCGCTGCTGTGAACAGAAAAGCCGCACTATCCGGTAAGGTCCCTGCAGCTTCGGCCCCTCCGATAGTACGGACCCGTTCTCTGATCTCACTATATACTGCTCCGCCCGGATGGATGAACCCGTACTGTTCGAAAAGAGCGGTTATTGCCGAGGTGTAGACCGTATCCATAGAAGACATTATAAAAGAAAGAACCCGGTTCTGCTAGTACCCCTTTAATTGACAGTGGTCTGTTTTTACCGTACCATATGGGGCATGATAGACGATGACTCCACCGTGGAGGAACGGCCTGGTTCACAACCATCAGTACAACAGCAGAATCGGTCCGAAGAGCCGGAAGGAATTCTGCAGAAAATTCTCTCTATCTTTACCGGAGGCGGCGACCCGGAGAAAGAAAAAAAGAGGCTGCTCAAGGTAATTACGAAAGAGCTGAAAAAACAGCGTTATAAATTTTACAAGCCTCGGGGAGAAGAAGTTCTGCCCGGTTTCGCGAAGTTCATTTTCGGCGTTTATAAAATCTTAGGGCCGGCACAGGTGTTGTTGGAAAAGGCAGCCGGCTCCGGTGCTCTGAAGGCCATGATGATCGAGAGTTATCTCAATGAAAAGCAAAAAAAAATCATGGAAAACTTCTCGGAAGAGGCGATCAGGGAGAAAGCGCAGCATAGTAATGTCAAAGAACTCAGTGAAGAGCTCAAAGAACAGCTGGTAAGTTTTTTTGCTGTATTCGACAGCAATAAAATAAAAGAGATCAACAGCCTCTATAAACTGTTTTTAATTTTCATGCAGCTGGTCAATTATGATTATTACTTTCTATTGAAAAAATTCGATGCCAGTCTTCCCGAACGCAATTTTTCTTATTCTCCCAATTTTGATTCGATTAGCGGTGAGTATGTTTCTGAAGATTTAAAAGATTTTGTTTCTATACTTCCCCTTTTAGAACAGAAGGCGGACTGGAACAAACTGTTCGATGTACTGCAACTGTATAAGGGAGGGCAGGAGGTCATACAACGGAATGAGTGGACAAAACTGCTGAAATCGATAGTAGCAGTACATCAATCGAATATCCTCGTTTTGATGATCCAGCATATCGATAAAGACCCCTATTACAAGATTTCAGTCTATCCGCCGCGGGAGAAAATTGTCGAATCGTATCTTACAAAATTGAAAACGCAGATGGAGCTCACCGTCCAGAAGATACTCCATGAACGGAGGACCGGTAAAATCGAGAAGCTTGCCAAACAGGTTTTCGGCACCCCTGCAGTATCGAGGATGAAGTTCTACACCGAGCGGGCAAACGGCGCTTTTGCCAAAAAAAGGCTTGCCGGGTTTACTCATGTCGACCCGATGAACTATCTGAAAGCATTTCTTCTCGATTACGGGAAAAAAGACATCAAAGAGGTCGTTGACACCCTTCTTATCCGTGGTAAATGGGCAACAACGCTCATTTCAAACCAACTCTCCGATTCGTTTCATTCGCTGCTCGAAGTTTCGGATAAATTGATCGCCTTTGACAATTCCCTTTCAGAAGAAGAAGAGATCGGAACAAAATTGAAAAATCTCTCCCACCGGTCCGACCGTGATCAGAACAGCTATACCGCGCTCAAGCAACTGTTAAAGGACACGAATGAGCAGGCAATTGGCTTCGTCCGAAAAGCCGCGCAAAACTTGATTGTCGTTGCTAAAAACTTAAAACTCGCCATTGATGACTGTTCAAAGAAAAACCCGGAATTGATAACCAACTGGAAGGAGCTCGACACTGCAATAGAAGGAGATATCAAGGAAAAAATGTCCGCAGTGTACAAGCAGATTTACTATTTTGTCCAGCTGCTGCAGTTCTACGTAAAGTAGGCCGCTAAAATCACGCTACCGTCGTATTTTTGACCGCACTACCGTTACCCCTGCCGAATCCGCATGCGATAAAGCTTGAGGTTTTTCCACGGTCACTTCCGCCTGCACGATTTTCGGATTTTTGAGACACAGTTCGGCTATCAATTCTGCGAGCCGCTCTACTAAGAGAAACGTTTCGGTTGCCGTAAGCTCGAGAATCTCCGATTCTATGATATCATAATCGATGGTATCTTCGATGTCGTCATACCGGCATGCCCGTATGAGGTCGGCAAAAAGCACGATGTTGATGATGACCGGTTGTTTTTGTTTCCGCTCCTCTTCGTGGATGCCGATAACGCAGTTTGTGGTGAGATTTTTGATATATATTTTATCGTATGTGGGCCCGGCCATCTTCGGTGTTGATAGTTCCATAGGTATCGTGGATGTGTCAATACGTACGTAGTGCCGGAACGAGGTACAATTGTTCGGGTTTCTTTCATGCCTTTACGATATAGGGTTTAAGAATCTGTTTGGTTTTCTCACTTACTTCGGCGGTGAGTTCGATATGATGATCAATGTATTTTTTGCCTAATACTCTGCTGGTGCGGTAGAGATAGGTGATTAAATCGTAACGGTTGTAGGGAAAAGAAAAGCAGGTGGATGCCGTATTCTGTGATGCTGCCTGAGTAATTGCATTTTTCAGCATTTCCATTCCCTCACCGGTGCGGGCTGAAACAAAGAAAGCGTTCGGATACTGTACCGATAACAGCTGCAGCTCGCCGCGGTCTTTTATCGCATCGATTTTATTGAATACGGTAATAATCGGCTTCCCCGTGATCTGCAGTTCTTGGAGTACCTCCGTCGTTGTTTGGACCTGCTCGTCTATCTCTGCTGCGGTGCAATCGAGGACATGGATGAGAAAATCGGCGTATATGGTCTCTTCGAGGGTCGATTTAAACGCATCCACGAGATGATGGGGCAGCTTTCTTATAAATCCGACGGTGTCCGTTAAGAGAACATCGGTACCTGAAGGCAGTACTATCCTTCTGGTGGTCGGGTCTAACGTTGCAAACAGCTTGTTTTGGACCGAAACCGAAGAGCCTGTCAGTGTATTCAAGAGGGATGATTTGCCGGCATTGGTGTAACCCACAAACGAACCGGTCGGCACCGGCACCGACCGTCGCTGTTTTCTCTGAACGGTCCGGTTCGACACTACTTTATCGAGGTCCCGCTTTATTTTTGCTATGCGTTGGAGTACCTGCCGCCGGTCTATCTCCAACTGGGTTTCTCCTTCGCCCCGGGTCCCGCGCATGCCGCCCCGCTGACGGGAAAGATGGGTCCAAGCCCGTTTTAAACGGGGGAGGGAGTATTGAAGCCGGGCCAGCTCTACCTGGAGTGCAGATTCCCTGGTGTGGGCATGATCGGAGAAGATTTCGAGAATCAGCTCCTGCCTGTCTATAACGCTTCTCTTGGATAGTTTTTCCCAGTTTCTCTGTTGGGCAGGGGATATTTCATCATCAAAAACAATAACATCCGCATCCGCTTCAGCGGCTAAGTCGACGATTTCTGCGGCTTTCCCTGATCCGACTAAAAATTTGGGGTGCGGGTTTCGTATTTTAATGATTTTTTCTCCGCACACCGAGAGACCGCCGGTCTCGCAGAGGCCGGCGAGTTCCCGCAGATGGGGTCTTACCTCGGCTATGGGGATACCGGGATAGTAAAGAGTAATTAAAAAAGCTTTGAGTCGTTCTGTTTTCAATGTCATCTGGTTGTATTATATAATCATGGCGGATTTTGCCCAATCCCGGTGCTGCTCCCGCAGCTGTTTTTCCGGAATCATGGGATAATAGATCACGCTGGTCCCGTCACTCACATAAATTCCTCTATTGATAATTTGATATGAGAATGGTTCTACATGTGACCGCTCGAAGATTTTGTTGTTCTTTTCCGGTTTTTGTGAAAGTTCCTTTAAACACTCTTTGAGATGGTCGAGTTTTCTGCTAAACAGGCCGCCGGTATGGCCGGTGTTCTCAGGATCGTCGAGGTCGACCGGTTTCAAATCAGTGTACACGATCCGAGGCACCCAGGTTTTGGCCTCCGGTGAGGTGAGTGAAGTCGGAAAATATAGAGGATTTAAATTACTTACGACTATCGGCACGAGCGGGCAGAGCTCCTTATACATGTAATAATCTGCTTCGTCGACCCGGGGCGCTTGGTCCGACCTGCGCAATCCCAGGGTCCTTCCGTCCTGTGTAGTCAAGTAACAGGACTTGAGAGCATCGAGGCGGAGGTGCTCGAGCACTCTATATACTGAGAGGTAGACGGAAGCTTTCGGGGTACCGTCAGGACGCGGTTTACAACGCCTCTGTGCATATTCCCAGTCAAAATGGGAGTTCTTGTGCTGCTCGACTTCAATATAGATAAGTTTTTCCGCAGACCCCTTTTTCGAACCGGTTGCCATATACGAACCGAACCGTTTCGGCCCCAGCCCGGAAGCGATAAGCGCTTCCATGGGGTATACGGTAAAATAGTAGTATACACTCATCTCTTTCTAGAATAACAATAATTAGTAGTAAAATCAATAATTCCCGGTTGTGTTGAAAGGAAAGAGCACCCTTGATACGATACTGATAGAGGAGAAAGAGATGATAGTATTTATCGGGTGTGCTATTCTCTGTGCGTTGATTGCGGCTTTGGTCCTGCTCAGGAAACTCAAATCCCAAGACCCCGGCACGGAATTAATGCAGGAGGTAGCGCTGGCCATCGAGGAGGGCGCTTCGGCTTTTCTCCGCTACGAGCTTAGGAGACTGGTTGCAACGGTGGTGATCATTGCCGTACTTCTCATTGTCTTCATCTCTTGGACGACCGGGGCGGCATTCCTGCTCGGGGCCGGTATGAGTGTTGTCGCGGGGTCCATCGGGCTGCGGGTGGCAATTCTTGCAAATGTCCGTACTGCTAATGTTGCCCGGACCACGAATAGTGTGGAAGAGACCATGAAAAGCGCGTTTCGCGGGGGGAGCGTGGTAGGGCTTAGTGTCGGGGGTTTTGCTCTTCTCGGACTGGGTCTCATCTACCTCGTCTTTGGCCTGGTGTTGGGACAATTTTCCCCCGGTGCGCTGAGGGCCCATACCAATTGGATCGGTGTATCCTTTTTGCCGTTTACCATGACTGTTATCGGGTATGCGCTCGGTTGTTCGGTAATCGCTCTGTTTAACAGGATCGGAGGGGGGATTTATACAAAAGCCGCCGATATCGGGGCCGATCTGGTCGGAAAGGCGGAGGCCGGGATACCGGAAGATGATCCGAGAAATCCGGCAACGGTGGCGGACAATGTCGGTGATGCTGTGGGTGACGTTGCGGGGTTCGCATCCGATATTCTGGAAAGTTACGTTGCGGCCCTCATTTCGAGCATTGTGCTCGCCTCCTATATGTTTTTCTCCGCTACGGGGGGCGCTGATGAGATTACCCGGCAGTATCTTATGTGCCTGTTCTTTTATCCGATCTCTTTTGCCGGTATGGGTTTGGTGGCCTCTTTTGTAGGAATACTATTTCTCTCAGTCAAAACGATTAAGAAATCCCCCTTTCAGGAGCTTATGAACACTACCAAACTGGCGGCCGCTGTGGTTATTGCAGGGTCCGCGGTTATTGCCTTGATCATTTATTATGATATCGACTGTGCTGTGCTCGGTTTTCGATGGGGTGTGCTTTCTCCCTGGTTTTGTACAACAGTAGGGGTATTAGGCGGTATTGTAATCGGCAGGTTGTCCGAACAGGTTACCAGTTACGATTTTTCTCCCACCCAAAAGACCGCGGAGGCTTCCAGGGAGGGGGCCGCCCTTACCATACTCCAAGGGTTATCGTCCGGTATGCGCTCCGTTTTGCTGCCGGTTATAGTCCTCGGCAGTATTGTCTTTTTGACTACCGTCATTGCCGGTGTATACGGGATTGCACTTGCTGCTACCGGAATGATCGGTTTCGTGGCCTCAACAATTTCTGTCGATACGTTTGGCCCGATAATCGATAATGCGGGCGGTATCTGCGAAATGGCGGATTTGGATGACCGGGCCCGGGAAATCACCGATACGTTGGACAGCGTGGGTAATACAACCGACGCAATCGGGAAAGGGTATGCAATCGGGAGCGCGGCCCTTGCAACACTATCTCTTTTTTCCGCGTTTCTCTACAACCAGATGGATTTGGCCGACCCGCAGGCGATCGTGTTCTCTCTCAATATTTTCAACCCTCCCGTCCTCGTCGGTACCCT
This sequence comes from uncultured Spirochaetales bacterium, assembly GCA_964594055.1. Classification (GTDB taxonomy): domain Bacteria; phylum Spirochaetota; class Spirochaetia; order SPDA01; family CAZJBZ01; genus CAZKZZ01. The sequence goes on along the minus strand of CAZQKT010000005.1, from coordinate 28,541 downwards.
CATCGGTGCGGCGTTGCCGTTTTACTTCTCCGGTGTCCTTATCGAAGCGGTTTCCAATGCTGCTCGGAAAATGGTCACCGAGGTTCGTAGGCAGCTGAAGATCGATCCAACCATACTGCGAGGGGAGGGCAAGCCGGATTATCAACAGTGTATCGAAATATCGTCACTCAGTGCGGTAAAAGACATGAACGGCCCTGCTTTGCTCGGACTGCTCTCTCCCCTTGTTCTCGGATTTTTGTTCGGAGGGGATTTCACCTCGGGAATGATACTCGGTGCACTTTTAAGCGGTGTAATGCTCTCCCTGTTTAGTGTAAACTCGGGTGGTGCCTGGGACAACGGTAAAAAATTCATAGAAAAAGGAAGATACGGAGGAAAGGGCTCCCCTTCACACGCGGCAGCAGTGATCGGTGATACGGTTGGCGACCCCCTTAAAGATACGGTTGGGCCTGCAGTCGACATTTTGATAAAAATTATTGCGGTAGTCTCTCTGTTAGCGGCCCCGCTTTTCCGGTATGTCAACCTTCCCGCATTGATCGGGGGGTAATCGTGGGCCGGTTGCTATGGACTGATGATACTATCTTCTCTACCGATTATTCGCGACCATTCTCTTAAAATACTGCCCACGTGGCCGTATCCGACCATCCAATGGTGCCCTACGCCGTTTTGAAAAATCCAGTCGAGCAGATCATCTATCGGGGTGTCGAACTTCACCCGCACCGGGTCTCCGGGAAATACCATTTCCGTGCTCACCGCTTCTCCTTCCAAAACGGCCAAAGTGTACCCGCCCGGCCCCGACATGAGGTTGAGAAGGGTCACCGGGCCCGGTTTCGCCGTATAGAGGACGCACACGCCCTGGTCCATCAATCGCACCGGTGCGAGGGTTATCTCTTCCGGTTTTTCCGCTAAGGAGAACGAGTTCGATCCGCAGTGGGTCATCACTATGGTGTCGTCTCCTGACGGGTCCCGTATCGGGTCGAGCCAATCGGTGTTGTGGGTCGGTCCTCCGGTAAGAAGGGTAAGGATCAACTGGGCGACTGCCCCGTTTACATCCCCCTCACAGCCGAGCGGGATACCCCGGTCTGCAAGAAGTGATGCCGGAAGGCACGGTCTTCCCATAAAATAAGGATAACAGCCCACCGTCAGTGCGTTGAGCCGGTGTTCGTCGATCATTTTCTCCAGCACCCGCAACACTTTCATTGTGTAGAGACCGTCTTCCCGTTTCACTTCGGACTTTCCGGCCTTATTCTCCACATCGTCCCAGGCAGCTGCAACCGCGTCGTCGGCCGTCTTTTCCGCCTCTTCGATCAATACCGGCATATCGAGGTAGATAAGACGGGGCCCGATCTCTTTTTTAAGGAGATGTTCGTCGGCTACGGTGTCGGTCATCCCGTGGACCCTGTGTCCGGCGAACCCGATTTTTGCCCGGCGGAGGTGCTTCCGCAGTGCTACCGCTTTGAGAAACCGTTCGGCCTTCCCAAAAGCTTTTGGATCATCGGGCCCGCCGAATACTCCTTCGTAAGGATACGAAATCCGTTTTAAGAAACTGGTCTGCTGCTGGGCACCGCAGAGAGCGCCGGTTTCCATCCCGGGGAGGGGCCAGAGCAAAACCGGAACGGGACACTCTTCTATAAAATCCATTACCAGATAGTCTTCGTACCAGCAGGCGGGAACGAAGACGACCGCATCGCAATGCAGTTCCGCCGCCTTAAGCCCTGCTTCTGTCGCCCGCGCCGGAGTATCGACGACGCCCAAATTATGGATTGTAAATCCGGTTTCACCGAGGGTGGCAGATATATTTTCCGCCCCTTTCCCGGCCCTCTCAGCACCTACTTCGAGGGGACTGGAAAGCGAGACGACTCCGATTAGTGCGTGTAATGTGTTGTGTTCCATGTGCGGTTCCTTTTTCCGTTGTATATCTTCTCTATCATAACTCAACGGCTTTGCTTGTCAAGGTGGCCCGGAAATCGCGCTCAATCGGTACACAAGCCTCACCCGGGTGCTCGCTTTTCTTGACATAAAAGGTTTTAGTATCATACTATTACAATAAACAATCTTGTAAGGAGAGTACTATGGGAAGTAAAGCACAGTTTCGATTTTCCTTCGGCCCGTGGAATATTCATGAAGGCGCCGATGTGTTCGGTCCGGATATAAGAGAGCCCGTTCCGTTTTCAGAAAAACTGGCTGTATATAAAAAACTGGGTTTTGAAGGTGTCCAGTTTCACGATGACGATGCGGTTTCCGATGTCGATGTCCCTCACGATCAGATGATCAAAGAGGCGAAAGAGATGAAAAAGGTACTCGATAACGAGGGGCTGGTTGCAGAGTTTGTCGCCCCCCGTCTCTGGGAGCATCCTCTAACTGCCGACGGCGGGTATACGGCAAACGATCCGAAGGCGCGGGAATACGCTTTGGAGAGGTCGAAAAAAGCAATTGATATTGCCAATGCATTAGGAACGAAGAGAATCGTTCTCTGGCCCGCCCGGGAGGGAATTTATGTAAATGAATCCAAAGACCACCGGGTAAGTTCCGAGCGTTTCGTAGACGCGCTCAATACTATGCTCGACTACGATAAAGAGATACGGATCTTAGGCGAGATGAAACCGAATGAACCGATGGACCACGCCTATGTACCGACAACAGGACATTTCCTCTCCCTCGCCTATAAAACAGCGGACCCGGGTCGGGTAGGGACGTTGATCGAGAGTGCCCATGCCATTCTTGCCGGACTCGATCCTGCCATCGAAATGGCGTTTGCTATCTATCACGATAAATTGTGGAGTGTGCATTTAAACGATCAAAACGGCCTGAAGTTCGATGAGGACAGGGTGTTCGGTTCGATCAATCTCAAGCGTGCATTCGACCAGGTCCTCGTCCTCTATGAAAATGACTTCGGTGCAAACGGTGAGTTCGTGGGGCTCGATATCAAAGCGATCCGCACCCAGAAAGCGGGAGAAGCTACCCGGCATCTTGCCAATAGCAAAGAGATTTTTCTCCTTCTCCTCGATGTTGTCAAATCGCTCGATACCAAAAAGCTGGAAGAGTATCGAGCTTCGAGAAACTACGAAGATCTCGAACTGTTTATTGTTAAAACGATTATGGGAAAATAACTTTATTTTCCTCCTTTGCTTCGGTATGATGGGGGCATGAGTAAAGCAGAAAAGGCTTCCGCTCATGCCTCTCGCCGGAGGGCCCCTGATTGTCTAAAATGTGTATATTTCTCGGTATCGTGGGACCCGAGCTACCCCCGGAGCTGCTCTGTTTTCGGCATTAAATCGAAACATCTGCCCAGCTTCGAGGTCCTCCGGGCCACAGGTATGCAGTGCCCTGCTTTTAAAAAGTCCGACAAGATCAAAGACTGACGGTATCTACATTCTTTTTGGTGCTCATATCGTCAACAGTATCGGCAGCTTTGTGTATCCTTTCCTCACCATGTTTCTCACCTAGCGTTTGGGCATGGCGAGGGCCGACATTGACAGGTGAAGGAGCCGATTACTATACTAACACAGAGGAGATTACCAGTGGATTGCAAGAACCATTCAAAAAATTTAGCTGCCTGTAACTGTACATACGAACCTTGTCCTAGAAAAGGAATATGCTGCGAATGTATCGCCTATCATAAACGGATGGGCGAGCTGCCCGCATGCTACTTTTCCAACGATATCGAGCGCACCTATGATCGCTCGATCAGCAGGTTTGTCCGGGCCAATTCATGACCAATCGGGTCTATGAAATTGTCGATTTTGTCTTGAACGAAGCTACCGACCCGGAGGTGGAAATAATTATTTCCGCTATCAAGCGGCGTTTGGAGGACGCGGCCCACGGTGTCGATAAGATGAATCCGAAAAAAATGGCCCGCAGCCTTGGTTCGCAGGTAACCGAGGACATCGGAGGCTCGATCGAGCAGATCCGCTCTATGGTGCGCGGGTTTGTAGCGGAAAAAATAAAACAGCAGGCCCCGGAAATAAGCGACCATGATCTCGAGGAGCTTCTCAAAGCATGGGTCCCCGAACCCGGCAAAACAGAGGTCCGTTCCGAGAAGAGCAGCCTTCCTCGGGATGCTCTCGTTACCATGGTCGAGCAATTTTTGCGTTACAGTCTCGGGACCATGTCGGCGACAGAGCAGGCCCAATTAGGAAGCGAGATTCCGGATTGGCAGGAGAAGTACTGGAGAGAGTTCCCTGAACCGATACGGAAAGTCATTGCCCTGTTTCTCAAAGGGAATATCGGAGAGGAAGAGTTCTGGCGTCAGATTACACCGGTGATCGGTCCGGAAGAAGGAGAATAGGGGTGAAAGAGCTTATCGAAAACGTACTGCCCGAATTGATCGAACTGAGGCCGGCGCTCTAGTCACGCAGCCCCATCAAAAAACGAAAGGCGTGGTCCATGAACTCAGGCGGACGTTCGTGTGCGAAATCAGGGTATATCTTCATCTTTTTATTGGCCGGTATTTTGTTATACGCTGCAAACTGTGTTGACGGGGGACAGACCTCGTCCATAAGATTGGTACACATCAACACCTCCGCCTGAACTCTCGGTGCGAGAAACTGGACATCGATGTAGCCGAGTGTCGTAAAAATCTCATCTTCCCTTTTGTGCTCGGGGTCGAACCGTTTGAAGAATTGTATCATCTCCTCATACGCCTGCTTGCCGAGGTCTAAGTCCCAGACCCGCTTGTAATCACAGAGAAAAGGATACATCGGCACGATTTTCTTTAGAGAAGGGTAGAGAGCACCGCACGCCAAGGTAAGTGCTCCTCCCTGTGAGCCTCCCATCGCACCCATCCGTTCGGCATCTACCCCTTCAGCAGCTGCAGCGACCCGTGCGAGCTGGACTGTATCGAGGAAGATCTGCCGGTAGGAGAGATGCTCGGGGCCGTCTTCCAGCCCCTTGATGATATGCCCCCGCAAAGTGGAATCGAGCAGTCCGGGAGATGCTTCGGAACGGCCTCCCTGTCCTCTGCAGTCCATTGCGAAAACGTGGAATCCTGCTGCAGTAAAAGGCAGCTTGTCGAACCAGTCACCCGCGTTGATTGTATACCCGTGAAACTGGAGGAGAGCGGGATTTTCCCCGGTGTGTGAAACCGGCTTACTGTAGCGGGCGTGGATTCTCACCTTTCCCACACTGGTAAAGGTAAGATCGTAGCAATGTGCATAATCGGTTTTAAAATCCGCAGGAGTAAACTCCGGTTCGGGGTCGATGGAGTACACTTCTTCTCCCGCCCGTTCCCAGAAGTGGTCGAAATCCGGGGGACAGGGATTTATTCCCAGGTACTTTCTTAATTCTTTCAAAGGCAGATCAATTTGCGGCATAGTGCCACCCCCTTTAATAGTGTTTGTCCGCGTATTCGACCCAGCCGCCCGCCTGTATCAGAGCAAGGTCGAACCCTTCCAATCGGAACGGGACCGTCAGGGTCCGCGGCCCGTCACAGAAGCGTGCCTCTTTTTTTTCGATATCAATATCGGCGGTGGCCGAAGGGAAGGCGGAAAACAGCTCGTCGATCTTGTCTTCGGGAAGCTCGAGGGCGAGCATCCCGCAGTTGTACATATTCTGACGGAAAATTCTTGCAAAACTGGGAGCGATGACGGTGTATATCCCGTTGACCTCCAGGGCCCAGGGAGCATGTTCCCGGGAAGAGCCGCAGCCAAAATTGCCCCGGGTAACGATGACCTGTTTGTCGGGGATATCTGCAGCCGGGTCGAATCCTTTTAGGGCGAGATCTTCGAGCAGATGCGGTTTCAATGCTTCTTTTGTTATCTCAGTAAGATACCGTGCCGGTATGATTTCGTCCGTATTCACATCGCAACGGTCCAAGAACAGGACGTTCCCTCCGAATGTCTTCATTGTGTTCCTCCCTTATCTACCATTTGTACAGGTGTGAATTGGTAATATGACCGGCTAGAGCAGTAGCGGCGGCTGTGGCGGGACTCATCAGATGGACCATCCCCCCTTTTCCCATACGTCCGAAGAAGTTTCTGTTCGTCGTTGATGCGCATACTTCTCCTTCGGCGAGCACACCGTTGCTCATGCCGAGGCATGCGCCGCAGGTGGGATTGGTAACACAGAATCCCGCTTCCATAAACGTGTTAATAATGCCGGCATCTACTGCACGTTTATAGATGTCCGGAGTGGCGGGGGAGACGATGCCCCGAACGTTCGGGTGTATTGTTTTCCCTTCGAGTATGCTCGAGGCAATCTCGAGGTCCTCGAACCGCCCATTGGTACAAGAACCGATATACACCTGGTCGACAGGAGTTCCTTCCATCTCGCGTACCGGTTTTACCTGGTCCGGTTTATAATCAAAGGTGGTAACCGGTTCGAGTTCGGTAACATCGAGTTCGATCTCTTCTGCGTAGACGGCATCATCATCGGGAAAACAGGTGGCGTAACTCTCGAGGGCCGCTTTTTTATCTGCATACTCATCCTGAATAAAGGGCCAGAGATACTCAACTGTGGTTTTATCGGGAAGACAGATTCCTGATGTCCCTCCCGCCTCGACCGCCATATTACAGAGTGTCATTCTGCTTTCCATGGAGAGGCCGTCTACAACCGGGCCGGTAAACTCGATCACCTTATTGGTCGCCCCGTTTACCCCGATCTTTTTTATAATCGAGAGGATGATGTCTTTTGCATACACCCCACGCTTGAGGCGCCCCATAATGGTTACTTTCATCGTATCGGGATACTTGAACGTGCAAACACCTTTGAGAATACCGACTTCGAGATCGGTCGAGCCGACTCCGGCTGCAAACGCTCCGAAAGCGCCGTGAGTACAGGTATGCGAATCTCCCATTATTACCGTGTAGCCGGGACGGACAAAGCCCTTTTCGGGAAACAGGGCATGACACACACCATTACAGCCGATGTCGTAAAATCCCGTTATAGTATGACGACGCGCCCATTCGCGGAGAATTTTTCCCTGCATTGCCGTCTTTGAATCTTTTGCCGGGGTGACATGATCGATGACCGCTTTGATTTTCTCCGAATCAAATACCCGGTCTTTCCCCCTGGCAACGAGATCATTAATGGCAATCGGTGTGGTGATTTCATGGCAGAACACCATGTCGAGACGCAATACGTACGTTTCTTTGTACGGATTGTCCACTACATGTTTTTCGAAAACTTTCTGTGTATATGTTTTTCCCATTATGTTTCTCCCCCGGAAAATGCAGTCTTGCCGAACAGCCGGGGAGGAGTAACCACCCACAACGCTACAAGGTCCTCTTTCCCGCTGTTCGTCAGTATGTGAGGTATATCTGAAGAAAAGTTTATACTGTCCCCTTTTGCTAAATCGTACTGTTCGTTCCCATAGGTGAAGAGCGCTTCCCCTTCGAGGATGATACCGAGCTCCTTTCCGGGGTGGCCATAATCCCGGTTTTCGGTACTCGACCCCGGGGGGACCTCGAGCAGGAGGGCCTCTATGCTGTATTCGTCCATCGGGTCCTGAATAACTGATAACTGCCGATATATTACCTGCTTGATATAAAACGTAAAACGGTTTTCATTTTTTACTATTGTTGCCTTTTTGTTTCTCTTGAAGTCTTTGAATAGATAATCGAGATCGATATCAAGCGCGTCGGCAATGGCAATAAGCGTGTCCACCGAAGGCGATACCCGGTTTCTCTCGATTTGCGATATAAGACTCTCGCTTACATTGACTTTAGCGGCAACCTGTTTGAGTGTAATTCCCTTCCGTTCCCGTACCGTCCTTAATTTTTCCCCAAACCGGATGCGTGTTTCAGATTTCATGACCTAACAAATAATTAAGTTGTTTAAGTATTTATAAACTAATTTTGAGATTTTGTCAACTTTTTTTGGTAGGTTCATTCGTAGTGTCACGAACCTTGTTACGGTTTCCGTACAGCCGCCTCTAATTAAACGAGATAGAGTAGGTGAGCGGCGTATCGAGCAGGAGGAGCCTTATTAATGGAATATCAAAAACGACCCGGTTTTTTTCCATAGTGCCCCCTGACTGCGATACGATAGTGCCGTCAACGGTAACGATAAGCGTAATGGTGGAGTTTTGTACCCCTTTTGCTCCTTCTTCACCGAAAGCGAAGGCAATCATTTCGAGGTATTCTTCTTCGGTTGTATCGGCGTTTTCTTCAGGACCGAACATCTTGAAAAAGGGGTTTTCGAGTACGGGGAAAAGGCCGGCTATTTGGGAGAAGTTCTCTCGGGTCAGGTGGAGCGTCATGGTTTTTGTTGCCCCTTCCCTGTCGAAGGTAATAGCGTCCGATTCAACTAAATCTTCTTCATGCTTGACGACTTTCTCTATATCTTTAAAGGTGATTGTTCCTTTGAGTTGGGAAGGGTGCGGAGAAGCGATCGACTCCAGTTTTATTGCCGGATTTTCTTCGAAATCCTTTTTTATTTGGGGAATATCAAATATTTCACCTTCTTTTAAGGTGGGACTTTCTTCGGCAAGGTCCGCCATTTCGAGAACAGTATCGAGGAAATAATCCTCCATTTTAAATCTAAAATCGACGGATCCGGAACCGTCGGAGCGGATTAGTGCTTTTTGTTCGACCATGCAGGAGAAAAGAACAAAAGGGATAATCATAAAAAGCACGGCTTTCAGTAAAGTGGTTGAAAAAGTTTTTGATCTATGAGAGAACATGAAAATTGTCTCCTTTATTTTTTTGACAAAATCCGATATTAATATAAGATGTTGGTTGATGTATATAAAAATAACTGATTTCCGATGCAGTTTCAAATAAATTTTTTTAGGAAAAATCAATAAGAGCTATTTCCTAAAAAAGAGATTTTTTGTATTGTGATTGTTGCCATGCGAGTACTTATTACCGGCGCCGGCGGGTTTATCGGCAGTCACTTAGTCGAAAAGTTCTATCCTAACCATGATGTAACAGCAATGTTGCTTCCCGGAGAACGACTGAGGACAAATGCTCCTGTTAAGATTGTAAGAGCCGATATCACGAAACCGCGTACGTTAAAAAAAATAACGGGTTGGCCCGAAATTGTTATCCACTGTGCCGGTCTCACCAAAGCGATGAACCCCGGAGATTATTTTCGGGTAAACACGGAAGGAACAGCCAATTTGCTGAGCACACTTTCCAATGGCAACGGCGAACTGAAAAACTTTATTTTTCTCAGTTCGATTGCTGCCGGAGGCCCGGCAAAAAATACCGACAAACCGCTCACAGAAGATGATGATCCTGAACCGATAGAGAGTTACGGCCGGTCGAAACTGGAAGCTGAAAAAATTTTGCAGGAATTCAAAATACCGACAACCATTCTGCGGCTAGCAACAGTGTACGGCGGGGGGTCAAGCGAGTATCTTCTTTTAATGAAACTTGCCGCAAAAAGAATCCGGTTAGTTGTCGATTTCGAGCGCGTTCCTTTTTCACTTATTCATGTAAACGATCTTTCCAACAACATTTCGCGGATTATGGAACTGGGTAACGGCCATAAACCGCTCTACTATCTCTCCGACGGCAGGTATTATAATTATGAGATACTCTCAAAAACGATAGCGGATTTGTTTCCCGGAAATCATTTACAACTAAAGGTCCCGCAGCGGGTGTTTCATCTCTTCGGAGAGATGGTAGATAAGTTCTCCAAACTTGCCCAAAAACCGTCGTTTCTCAATGCAGAACGGGTAAGGATTTTAAGCCTTCCGTTTATCTGTTCTTCGCACCGGTTTTCTTCTCATTACGGCATGGATGAACCGCTCGCTCTCGAAGAGGGACTCTACGAAAGTCTTCGATGGTATCGGCGGGAAGGCTGGCTTTAATTGGCCGGCTTTACTTAGAAGTCTCTATACCAAGCATACCAGGCCAATGCGTCCTCGACAGCCTTGTCTAAGGGGGCAGTGTGATATCCGAAATCTGTTTTTGCCTTCTCTGAGCTGAACACGTGGTTGGCGTATGAGATTTTAATAGACTGCGTGGTGATAGCACACTCATGCCGGGTAATTGTAGACAGCACGTTACCGAAAAAACCGCCGGTTAAAGCAACTGCCTTGGGAATTCGAAAAGCCGGTGGTTTCTCTCCGGCTGTCTCTGCTACAAGCGAGAAAAATTCTCTATAGCTGAGGTTTCGGCCTCCTAACAAATATTTTTCGCCGGTTTTTCCCCGTTTCCATGCCTGGATCATTCCCAGACACACACTTCTCACATCGACAAAATTATTTGCTCCGGACGGATATCCTGCCATTTTCCCCCGTGCGATCTGCAGCAGCAGTTGCCCCGAACTCGGTTTGGGATCGATCGGCCCTACCATAAAGCAGGGATTGACGATGACGGCGTTCATTCCGGTCTCTACGGCCTGATATATCCGCTCTTCTCCCTGCCGTTTGGTTTGAGAATATACGTTGTCAAGCCCAAACCGGTCCCAGTTATAGGGGACGGATTCGTCGGAAGGGGCCCCGTCATCCCGCAGTCCGATCGTCGATGCGGTAGAACAATGAATAAGCCTCTCGATTCCGGTTTGTCTAGCTGCATCAATGATATGTTCAACCCCGGTTACGTTGATGCGGTGAGCATCTTCATATGAGACACGATGAAACCCGATCCGTCCCGCACAGTTAAAGACCACTGAACAGCCGTCGAACCCCTCTACAATGGTTTCCGTCCTGGTTACATCAACATCTCTCCATTCGATGGGGTATTGAGCCAAATGGTCCGTTCTGCTGTTCGGCCGTTTCAGGCAACGGACTTTATAGCCGTATTCGAGAAGCATAACTGTCAAATTGGCTCCGAGAAACCCGGTAGCTCCGGTTACACATATTTGCACTATTTCCACCTCCCGCTGTCACAGATTTTACTCTCTTTTCTTTCTCGGTGCAATTCATCAGGATGCTACGCCGTTGACACTCTTCGGTGCAATCTCTATGATTTGCCCGGTATGCAAGACAGTACGTTGAAACAGCTCCTGCGCTTTTCTGTAAAGCACGCAGCAATTGTCATCATCCTCCTTGTCGGTATAACGGCCGTCCTCGGTTATTTCGCAGTTCAGGTAACTATCAACTCGGATGTCGAAAAACTGATTCCGGAAAACGAAACAGTTACAAAGCTTATCGAAAAATACACCGAAGGGAACAAACTGGTAAATTACGTGGTCATGGCGGTGGAAAGTGAGCAACCGTTTACTGTTGAGAAGCTCAAGGAGCTGTATGCAGTCATTGAAGAGATGGAGGCACTGCCCCGCCTCAATGAAAGTATGAATCCGTTTACTATGATTACCTTCGGCAAAGCGGGAAGCAGGCTCAAGATCATGCCGATGGCGCCGGGGAAGCAGGCCCCTTCTACGGAAGAAGAACTCGAACTGTTCAAAAAGCGGCTTCTTACAGACCCTTTTGCCGAAGGTTTTGTCGTCTCCGAAAACGGAAAGGTCCTGTGCGTATTTTTCCCGGCAGTATCTATGGAAGGCCATTCCGAGTTTCACCAAGAGGTCGAGCGGATTACACAACGGCTTCGACCGCACTATACGGTGTATCTTACCGGGACCCCACTGTTTATCAGTGCCGTAGAAAAGTATCTTGCCCGCGATATGTCTAAGCTCATCATTCTTGCTATTGTCGTGATTCTTGCAATCTACTATTTCAGTTTCCGTGCACTTCGGGCTTCTTTTCTCAGCTTTTTAGTAGTGGTTTTCGGTACGATTTGGTGTCTCGGCATTATGGAGCTTTTAGGCTATACCATCACTGTGGTAAGTATCGTTACCCCTCCGCTTGTTCTGACATTGGGCAGTTCTTATACTATCCATATTCTCAATCAGTATTTTAGAGAAACCGGGACACATCTAGAAGAAAGTTCTGCTGTAGATACCGGCATTTCCCGTGATGCGGCGGACCAACGCAAAGAGTCGGTGGTGCAGTCGGTATTTGCGGTAAATAGGACGGTAATACTTGCAGCCGGAACGACGATTATCGGCCTGTTCAGCCTCTTAGCAACGAGTCTCGAGCCGACAAGAGAGTTCGGTATCGTCACCAGCATCGGTATTTTCTCATGCGCTTTCCTCTCATTTTTCTTCCTTCCTGCTGCACTCAGTTTTTTCAAAGCACCCACTCCTAAGCAGAGCAATCGGGTTTTAGAGGGCCCGTTAGCGACCCTCCTCGAAAAGCTCGGCTCGTTTGTTATAACCGGGCGGGGATGGATTCTCGGTTTTACCGTTGTGATGGTAATCGGTGCTGTGGTCTGTTTCGGATATTTGACCTATAAGACGGATGTCATCTCCTACTTTCCTAACCGCGAAAAGGTGGTACAGGACACAAAGTTTATTTCCGAGGCAATAGGGGGTACACAGGAGTTCTACATCACCATTACCGCACCCGACGGTGAAGAAAACTACTTCCTCGATCCGGACAATCTCGGGAAGGTGGCCGAATTCGAAGAGGTAATCCTATCGGACAAAGATGTTACGAAAGTGCTTTCCGTAGCTACGTACATCAAACAACTCAATAACCTGATGCGCGGTAATGAAGAGGTCCCGGAAACAAAGGGGCTGATCCTGCTTCTTTCTCGATACATCAACGCGCTTTCCGAAACACCCGAATCCGATGAGCGGATTAAAATGCTCATAAATGATGATTATTCCCGATTAACGATTATCTTGTGGGTGTATGATCACGAGCAGAAAACCGTCATTAGTGACAGGAAGTTAAACGATTTTCTCCTGAGAATGGAAACAGCCGGCAGGGAACATCTTCCCGGCGGGCTCGAATCGGAAATCTGGGGGGAAGCCCTCCGTTACCTCTACTTGTCGAGAACAATCAAACAAGATCAGCGTCTTGCCACCGCTCTTTCCATCCTGTTCGTATTTATCCTTACCGCTTTAGCATTCCGCAGGCTCCGGTTCGGATTTTACGCGCTCATCCCGCTTGTAAGCGGTATCACCCTGAATATTATCTTCATGGTAGTTGCGGGTATTCCCATGGATATGACCACCGTTATGTTTTCGATCGTTGTCATCGGGGTAGGAGTGGACAACTCCATCCATTTTCTCATTCAATTTAATAAACAGCGGGAATTGTTTCCGGATGATTTACGTGCTGCTATTGCGCGAGCACTAAAATATACCGGCAGACCTATTGTGGTTACTTCGGTTTCAATCGTAGCGGGATTTTTAATTTTGACCTTTGCCAGTTTTAAACCGGTTGTCTTTTTCGGGATTTTAGTGGCCCTTGCACTGCTAACGGCGATGCTCGGAACGCTGATTATTCTCCCTGCTGTTCTCTCTTTAACCGAGCGCGGTAAGCGCTAATTCGATCATATCGGTAAAACTCTGTTCCCGTTCCTCGGCCGTTATTTTTTCTCCGGTCAAGATGTTGTCACTCACCGTGAGAATGGTGAGTGCATGTACATTGAAGTGTGCCGCGATGGTGTAGAGAGCAGTTGTCTCCATCTCTATTGCCAATACTCCGTAATCCGCCCACAGTTTCCAGTAATCCGGATTGTCATGATAGAAGAGATCGGTTGTAAAGACGTTCCCTACGGAGACGTTGAGCCGGTTCTCCATCGCCTGATCGTATGCCTTTTTCAGAAGTGTAAAAGAAGCGGTCGGTGAGAAATCTTTGCCGTCGAACCGGAGTTTATTTGTCTGGGAATCGGTAGAGGCAGTCATTGCCAGAATGATATCACGGATACCGACCTCCTTGCGGATCGAGCCGCAAGAGCCGATTCGTATCAGGTTTTTGACCCCAAACTCATTGATAAGCTCGTGCGCGTAGATGGAGATAGAAGGAATGCCCATACCTGTACCTTGTACGGAAACAGGTTTGCCCCTGTATGTACCGGTAAAACCGAGTACGTTTCGTATTTGTGTGTAGCAGGTGGGGGCGTCGAGATACGTTTCCGCAACAAATCGGGCACGCAGCGGGTCTCCCGGCAGGAGGATTGTCTCGGCGATATCACCCCGTTTCCCGTCGATATGTATGCTCACAGCTCTTACTCCTTTTTTTAAGGGTTTATCCCCATGATTCGCACCACTACCGGAACCTTACAAAAAAAGGCCCGGGTTGGTCAATTATTTTCTTGATTGCACATAGATGAGGTTGTCACTACACTGGATTTGAATCTATATCGGATTTTGGGAGTTTCACCTGATGCCGACAAAGAAGAGATAAAGCGGGCATATCGGAAAATAGAGTGGAATTTTTTTTAAATATTTTGTTACCTTTTTCATGCTTTGTTGTTTAAAGTTATGAATACAGAGAGACTATATAAAATGATTTGATTTTTTTTTCATTATGACCTCCTTTTTTATGCTCCCAGAGTTTTGACCTCCTTTTCTCTGGGAGTTTTTTTATTTCAGATCGAAAATTAGAGAATAAGAAGCTTCGTTATCACGTCCTTGGTTTAAATGCGGAAATTTCTTCGAGCTGCTTGAACAGTTCTTTCTCTTGAGGTGTGGGGTTCTTTGGGACTACGATTTTCACTACTGCGTAGAGGTCCCCCCATTCATTTTTTTTCTTGCGCAGTCCTTTCCCTTTTATTTTAAGTCGCTGACCGGATTGGATTCCCGGTTTGAGAGTCAGATTTGCTGTGCCGGTGACAAGCGGGACCTGTATTTGGGTTCCGAGAACGGCTTCCCACGGGGTGACGGGAACATCGGCTTCCAGATCGGCCCCTTTGACACGGAACTTGTGATGCGGGGCAATGCGGACTTTCAAATAGAGATCTCCGGCATCTGAGCCGGTATTTCCTCTTCCCCCTTGACCCGAGAGCCGTAGTTTCTTTCCGTCCGTAGTACCTGCCGGAATAGATACTTCGAGATTTTTCGTTTTGCCTCCCTCTCCATATGACAAGGTGATGTTCTTTCTGCATCCCGCGTACGCTTCTTCGAGAGGTATTGTCAATTCAGCTTCCTGGTCCTGACCGCCGCCGGACCAGAAATTATCTCTGCTGCGGCTTTTTTCCCCTCCAAAGCTTCCTGACCGATTGAATCCGGGCCCACCGTCGAAAACACCGTTTTCTCCGAATATGGTGTCGAAAAAATCGCTGAAACCGGAACCGAACGAGCCGAGATCTTCAAAGCTGAAACTGTAGCTCGTTCCTTGTCCGCCGTTTCCCTGTTGCCACGCTTGCCAACCGGGCGGCGGCGTAAACTCTTCTCCGGCCTGCCAGTTTGAACCTAACGAATCGTAGCGCTTCCTCTTTTCCGGGTCTCTCAACACTTCATACGCTTCCCCGATCTTCTTAAACGTATCTTCCGCTTCTTTATCTTTATTGATATCGGGATGGTATTTTCTCGCTTTCTTTCTGTAGGCAGCCTGAATTTCTTCCTGGCTCGCATTACGAGGCACCCCTAGTATTTCATAATAATCTTGATATGTAACTGCCATACGTACCTCCGTTTTTTATATAGTATGAGTATCTATAGGTATCCACAGATAATGATGCATATACCATGCCAAAGCATACATTTTATAAGTCTTTTTAATGTAAACAAATACTATTACCGCTCCAATGGATGTATGAGGATTAGGCATATAACTGTATCAAAATGATACAATGCATGCATGGTACCGCTTTATGTTGTGTCACAAATGAACTGATCGACTATTAATTTCAGGTTGACGAATAGAAAACTGCCTCCGACGGTGAGAAGGCTACTGGCTTGATACGGTTTTTTCCTTGTCCGTTTCCGCTTTATCAAAATAAGAGGTAAACTCTCCGCCGGTATTGAAAAGAAGTATAATTTTTTCCAGGTTGAGGAGGAGTTCATTGATCTCTTCTTGAGGAAGGTGGTTTAAATTGTTGATAAACTCCGGATCAATGGGAGGAGGTGCTGTTTTTAAGGTTTCCTTCCCTTTTTCCGTTATTTCGAGATGGATCTGCCTTCTGTCTTTGCTCATCCGTACCCGTTTGACAAGCTCGTGTTTTTCGAGTCTATCTACGATACCCGTCAGTGTACTGTTGTTGAGGAAAATCAGCTTGGTAAGCTGGCTGAATGAGATCGGACCGTGCTGAGCAATTTCCCGCAATGTGATTACCTGGGGGAGAGTAATGTGGTAATTTTCTTGAATAAACTTGGAATGGCGCCCAATCTCGTGGGTAATTTTTCGAAGACATTTGACAATATGAGCGGTTAGAGGATCATCCTCGAAATAGGTGTATTCACTCCATTTTTCGGTTTCCATGTATCTTCTTCTCTCACAACATATGATTTACTCAATTCTCTACAGAAAATCTAATGGTTTTTTCCGATTTTGTAAAGTATTTATCGAATAATTGGGGATTGTACTTGACTAATAGTTTTTTTAGCTATAATCTTTTCAACAAGAAATAATTCAATACCAATTTATTCAGAAAGAATAGTATTAAAGGGGAAAACTATGTTCCAAGACAAACATCTTTTTACGTCCGAGTCGGTCACCGAAGGCCATCCGGACAAAATGGCGGACCAGATAAGTGATGCGGTGTTAGACGCAGTATTCGAGAAAGACCCAAACGGGAGGGTGGCGTGTGAGACCTTAGTGACGACAGGCCTTACTGTCGTTGCAGGAGAAATAACGACACATGCCTATGTTGATATCCCCAAGGTCGTCAGAGGGGTTATTAAACGAATCGGTTACACTGATGCCAACTACGGCTTTGATTACAAGACCTGCGGTGTTATTACCTCCATTGATGAGCAGTCTGCAGATATTTCTCAGGGGGTGACCGAAGGGAGTGGACTCCACGAAGCACAGGGTGCCGGGGACCAGGGGCTTATGTTCGGCTTCGCCTGTGACGAGACCGAGGAATATATGCCGATGCCCATAACACTGGCCCATAGACTTACCGAACGGTTAGCGGAGGTGAGAAAAAACGGAACGCTCCCCTATTTGCGCCCGGACGGAAAGTCTCAGGTTACCGTAGAATATGACGACGGGAAGCCTGTCAGGATCGATACAGTGGTCATATCATCACAGCATGACGAACAGATTACCTACAAGGAGCTCGAGCGGGGCATTATAGAAGAAGTGGTCAAACCGATCCTGCCGGAAGAATTGGTCGATGAGAAAACCGTCACCTATCACATCAACCCGACCGGACGGTTCGTTATCGGCGGACCGTTGGGAGATGCCGGTCTTACCGGCCGTAAGATCATAGTCGATACCTACGGGGGCCACGGCAGCCATGGCGGAGGCGCATTCTCCGGGAAGGACCCGTCGAAGGTTGACAGGTCCGCCTCTTATGCGGCCCGTTATGTCGCCAAGAATATTGTTGCAGCCGGGCTGGCAAAGCGGTGCGAAGTGCAACTCTCCTATGCTATCGGCATAGCAGAGCCGGTTTCAATTATGGTTGATACCAACGGGACCGGAGTTGCTCCTGATAGTGAGCTGACCAAAGCAGTAAGGAAGGTTTTTGATTTGCGGCCCTCTGCAATTATCAAGACCCTCGATTTACGACATCCGATCTACCGGAAAACGGCAGCGTACGGCCATTTCGGCCGGAAATTGGACGGGTTTACCTGGGAGAATATAGACCGTGTAGAAGAATTACGGAATGCAGTGTCATCAAACGGAAATGTAAAAAAAGCCGAGCTGGTCGGAAAGTGATATCCGGCGGCAGAGCAGCACCATTCACTGAGGAAGGAGGATAAACATATGCCGGTTACAGAAGTAACGGATTACAAAGTTAAAGATATTAAAATGGCCGATTTCGGTCGTATGGAAATCGAGATAGCTGAAAAAGAGATGCCGGGGCTCATTGCAACCCGGGAAAAATATGCAAAAGATAAACCGCTTAAAGGGGCCCGGATATCGGGCAGCCTCCATATGACGGTCCAGACAGCAGTGCTCATCGAGACACTCAAAGCTCTCGGGGCGGATGTGCGCTGGGCATCGTGCAATATTTTCTCTACGCAGGACCATGCCGCAGCAGCGATTGCGGATGCCGGCACTCCGGTATTTGCCTGGAAAGGCGAAACGCTCGAGGAGTACTGGTGGTGTACAAAGCAGGCGCTCACCTGGCCCGACGGGAGTGGACCGAATCTCGTTGTTGATGATGGGGGTGACGCGACCCTTCTTATCCATCGCGGATATTATGCAGAGAATGATCCGTCAATTCTCGAAGAAAAGACGGATAACAAGGAACTGCAGGTAGTCAATAGCTTGTTAAAACGTACACTGAAAGAAGATCCCAAATTCTGGCACACGGTGGTCCGTGATTGGAAGGGTGTCTCCGAAGAGACGACGACGGGGGTCAACAGACTCTATCAGATGCAGAAGTATGGAGAGCTGCTTACTCCGGCAATCAACGTAAACGATTCGGTAACCAAGTCGAAGTTCGACAATATCTACGGCTGCAGAGAATCGCTGGTAGACGGCATTAAACGGGCAACCGATGTAATGATCGCAGGAAAGGTGGCCATGGTGTGCGGCTTCGGAGATGTCGGAAAAGGCTCCGCACAGTCGCTTGCTTCTCTCAATGCAAACATGTTTGTATCGGAAATCGATCCGATCTGCGCCCTTCAGGCTGTTATGGCCGGTTATTCGGTGAGAAAGGTCGAAGAGATGCTACCCGTCGCAGACATTTATGTCACTGCTACCGGGAATAAGGATGTAATTACCGCCGAACACATGTCGAAGATGAAAGACCAGGCCATCGTATGCAACATCGGTCATTTCGACAACGAAATTCAGGTTGATGCATTGGAGAAGTGGCCGGGAATAAAGCGTACGACGATTAAACCCCAGGTCGACAAATACACCTTTCCGGACGGTCACTCGATCTTTCTGTTGGCTGAGGGGAGACTCGTTAATTTAGGCTGTGCAACCGGGCATCCGAGTTTCGTTATGTCCAACTCGTTTACCAATCAGACGCTCGCCCAGATCAGTCTTTGGCAGGAAAAACGGGAGATTGGTGTATACCGGCTTCCGAAAGAACTCGATGAAGAGGTGGCCCGGCTCCATTTGGACAAACTGGGCGCACACATGACGGAATTAACAGCGGAACAGGCTTCGTATATCGGGGTCCCGGCGAAAGGGCCCTTTAAATCTGATCATTATAGATACTAATCATCACTAGTAACAGGAGGAAAACATATGAAACAATGTATTGAACAGGCATTTGGAAATGATCCGGTAGCGGTCCGTGATACAAACCATTACCAGGAAGAATATATCACCGATTTTGTTGAAAAGTGGGACGATCTTATCGACTGGAAATCCCGCGCTGAAGGGGAAGGCTCATTTTTCATGGATGTACTAAAAGAGAAAAATAAACACCAGGTACTCGATGTGGCGACAGGTACCGGATTTCATTCGGTCCGGCTCTTACGGGCAGGGTTCGATGTCGTGAGCGCAGACGGAAGCCCCGAAATGCTCGCTAAAGCATTCGAAAACGCAAAAGACGCAGGATACATACTCAATACCGTTCACGCCGATTGGCGGTGGCTCAATCGGGATGTTCACGGCGAGTTTGATGCCATCATCTGTCTGGGTAACTCGTTCACTCATCTCTTTTCAGAACGGGACAGAAGAAGGACCTTAGCGGAGTTTTACACCATGCTCAAACACGACGGAGTGCTTATCTTAGACCAGCGAAACTACGATACCATGCTCGATTCCGGGTTCGACTGCAAACATCAGTTTTACTATTGCGGCGATGAGGTATTGGCAGAACCTGAGTTTATCGATGAAGGGTTGGCCCGTTTCCGATACAGCTTTCCGGACAAATCGGTCTATCACCTCAATATGTTTCCGTTGAGAAAGGAATATACTACCAGATTGTTAGAAGAGGTGGGGTTCCAGGAAATCGATACGTACGGGGATTTTCAGGAAACGTATCACGATGACGAACCGGATTTTTACATTCATGTCGCGCACAAAGAGTATGAGGAGGAATAATATGGATACTGAACAATGTACAGTAGATACGGCGCGTAATTATTATAACAGTGAGGATGCTGATACCTTTTACCACACCATTTGGGGGGGAGAAGATATCCATATCGGGCTCTATAATTCGCCTGATGAGTCAATTTATGAAGCGAGCAGAAAGACGGTGAAACAGATGGCATCATTGCTGCCCGACATTACCGCTTCGACCCGTATTCTCGATTTAGGTGCGGGGTACGGAGGGGCCGCACGGTACCTTGCTAAAACATACGGCTGCAGTGTAGTGGCACTCAACCTGAGCGAAGTAGAAAATGAGCGAAACAGAGTAATGAACAGAAAACTCAATGTACAGCATCTCATCGAAGTTATTGACGGTAGGTTTGAGGATCTTCCGTTCCCGGACGACAGTTTTGATGTGGTGTGGTCCCAAGAGGCGATGCTCCACAGCTGTGCGCGGGAGAAGGTCATAACCGAGGCGAATAGAGTATTGGTCCCCGGAGGGCATTTCGTGTTTTCCGACCCGATGAGGGAGGATGAATGTCCTCAGGAGGTGCTGCAGCCGATATTGGACCGTATCCATCTCGATGATCTCGGGTCCCCCGGGTTCTACATGGATGCAGCCGTGAAAAACGGCATGTCCCTTATCGAAGTACAGGACCACACGGAACAGTTAGCCCATCATTACGGAAAAGTACTCTCTGAGACGGAGAAGAAAGAGGAAGAACTGATAGACAAGGTAAGCGAAGAGTATCTGAGGCGAATGAAAACCGGGTTGAAGCATTGGATTAACGGTGGAAGGGACGGTCACCTTACCTGGAAGATTTTTCTCTTTCAAAACTGATCTTTTCTGTTGCCTTTCCGGGATGAATTAATATAATGACAGCATGGTCGGTTCGTCCCGGTTTATATTCTTGTTAGTAGTTCTGCTGCTTCTCCCGGGGTATGGCGCTCTTTGGGGCGATGCGGTAGTAATCGATTCAGTCGAAATTTCGATCACCGGCCACACCCGGGAACAAGCAGTACGAACGTATCTCGATATCGGAGCCGGAAGTAAGTTTAAAAACCGAGAAGAGCTCGAGGCTTTTATCGAACAGAAAGAACAGGAATTGAAAAACGCCCGTGTGTTTCGGGAATCCTCCATAAAATACACCGTTGTCGAAGAGCCGGAAGAAGAAACCGAAACGATTACCCGTATCGCACTCACCGTTAGTATTCTCGACGGGTGGACTTTTTATCCGATACCTCTCTATCAGTACAGTTCGAGTTACGGGCATATGTTTATGGGCGTAGTCTATGATACAAACCTTTTCGGTTCCATGGTAACCGGAATGTTTGTACTGCGCTACAATAGAGAGTTATTTTCCACGTCTCTTGTCTTGAACAAAATACGTCTTTTTGGAATACCCTGGAACACGATATTCCGTTATGAATATGTAGAGCAGATAAAACAGGAAGACGGAACTGTTACGTTTCATTATGACCGAAAATCGATTAATTTCGGAATCGGGGCCGCGCCTCCGATTACCGGAGATCTCTATTATGATTTTTTGCCCTCCATAGAGTACCGCTTTGATTATCACCTGAGAAGCGGCGAACCCGACGAAGCGTACATCCCTCCGGGAATAACCCTCCTCTACGATCATAGTGTTGGAATCGACACCGTTAACTGGTACCGAAACTTTAAAAAAGGTCTTGCAATTGAATTGAATCATATCATCGGCTATACGCCGTTAAGCGGTTTGATAACCAATAAATTTAGGCCGGAGATTTCAGGATTTACCTATGCCGGCCCGATTGGCGTAAGCGGTCGGATTACCGGTTTCGGCCGGCATGGGGTGGAGAGGACCGGGGCAGGGAAGGAGCTTCGGGGAGTCATTGATAATAGTCTGTGGGGGGACCGGGGTGTATATGGGAATGCCGATATTGCCATGCGGTTGGCGACCGTCGGAAAAGCATTTGAAATCCAGGTCAAGACCTTTACCGATCTAGGTTTTGTGCTGCCGAAAGATGAAGTTTTTACATTAGATGCTGTTCAAACCACTGCAGGTTTCGGTATTCTCGCCTATCCGCTCGTAGCACCCGGAATGGTCATTAACTTTGCCTGCGGTTTCAACCTTACCAATCCGGGTGAAATCGAAGTTGTGTTCAATTTTCAGGAATTTTATTAAAATTGAAACAAGGCTTTCCCGCGGTGCATGTGCGGACAACCGGGCCGGAGGGAAGACGAAAAAAAAAGCTGCCCAATAGGACAGCTTTTATCACTATTTCCGGATAACGGGTTTACTGAAGGAGCTGTATAATCACATTATTGATTGCAGTAAACACCGGGACGAATACGATGGAGACCATCATCATCAATTTTATCAGGATGTTGATGGAAGGTCCGGAGGTGTCTTTAAACGGGTCTCCCACGGTATCGCCGACTACTGCCGCTTTGTGTTCGTCCGAGCCTTTTCCTCCAAGATACCCGCTTTCGATAAACTTCTTTGCATTGTCCCACGCGCCGCCGGCATTGGCCATCATGATAGCCAGGATAAATCCGGTTACCAGTGTCCCGGCCAGCAAGGCGATGACGGTAAACGGGCCGAAGAGGATCCCTACGATTATCGGGGCGATGATCGCGACAAGAGAAGGGAAGACCATCTCGCGTTGTGCTCCTTTTGTAGAAATGGCGACACACCGTGCGTAATCAGGTTGTTCGGTCCCCTCGAGAATGCCTTTTTTCTCTTTAAACTGTCTGCGGACCTCTTCGATCATATCTCCCGCGGCCCTTCCGACCGCTTTCATGGACATGGCGGAAAAGATGAAGGGCAGAACACACCCGATGAACAGTCCGATCAATATGGTCGGATTGAGCAGATCGATATTCATAATGGTAATGTCGGAGAGTATTTCTTTGTCCCCTAATGCGGTAAAGTCGATCAAGGTGGCGAAAAACCCCCGAAACTCTTCAGAGAGATTGATCGTTTGCAGAGATTCTACGATTTTGTTTCCGTACCCGGCCAGAAGGGCCAAGGCGGTCAACGCCGCCGAACCGATGGCGAACCCTTTTCCGGTTGCAGCGGTCGTGTTCCCCAGAGAGTCCAGGGCATCGGTGCGTTCACGGACCTTGGGATCTTGTCCGGTCATCTCCGCGATACCGCCCGCGTTATCGGCAATCGGGCCGTACGCATCGGTGGCCAAGGTGATACCCAGGGTGGAAAGCATTCCCACCGAGGCAAGTCCGATTCCGTAAAGACCGAGGCTCACCGACGTAGCACCGGAGGAGAAGAAAAATGCTGCCAAAGTCGCGATAACAACCGTCAACACCGGTATAAAAGGAGAAATCATCCCCAAGGCGAGCCCCCCGATGATAATGGTTGCAGCACCGGTTTTCGACTCGTCGGCGAGCCGTTGGGTCGGTTTATAATGGGCGGAGGTGTAGAACTCGGTAAAATACCCGATTACATTGCCTGCTATAAGCCCGATGATCATGGCGATCCAGAGCCCGATAAATTTCGGGCCTACGGTAAAACGGATCACTAAAAACGACACCACTGCAATAACCGCGGTCGTAAAATAAGTCCCCCGCCGGAGAGCACCGAGAAGGGCTTCTTGAGAAGCGTCCTCTTTGGCCCGGACGAGAAACGTCCCGATGATGGAGCAAAGAACGCCGATAGTAGCGACGATTACGGGTACCTGTATTGCCTGCAATGCGGAGATTCCGGGAAGTCCCAATGAAGCGACCGAGCCCAATGCCATGGTAGCGATAATGGAGCCGAGGTACGACTCGAATAAATCAGCGCCCATGCCCGCAACGTCGCCTACATTGTCCCCGACATTGTCGGCGATCGTGGCCGGGTTTCTCGGATCATCTTCCGGGATACCAGCTTCTATTTTTCCTACCAGGTCCGCTCCCACATCAGCAGCTTTTGTAAAGATGCCTCCTCCTAAACGGGCGAACAAGGCCATGAACGAGGCCCCCATCCCGAAGGTAATCATAATGGCCGGTATTTCCTCGGTGGGAAGTTTAAACACAACTTTGAGGAGGAACCACCAAAGTGCTATGTTGAGGAGGCCGAGTCCTACGACGGACATACTCATGACCGTTCCCGCTGAGAAAGCTACCCGCAGTCCGGAGTTGAGGCTGTCTTTTGCGGCCGCCGCTGTTCTTGCGTTTGCTCTTGTTGCCAACGTCATACCGATGTACCCGGCCAAACCTGAGAAGAACCCGCCGGTAATGGTCGCAAAAGGAACAAACGGGGAGAGGAGTTTGAACCCGAAGGAGATGATAAGCAGGAGAACGAAAAGAAGGACAAAAATAATGCCCACGACTTTGTACTGCTGCTTCAAGTAAGCGAGAGCACCGTTCTGTATATGTCTGCTTATCTCTTTCATGTTCTCATCACCCTGCGGTTTTTTTAATACCATAAGGGCGAGAATAAGAGAAAAACCGAGTGCCGCAAGCGTTCCGATCCATGTGACCCACATCAGGTCGATATTTCCCATATCCGTTCCTTGTGCGAAAAGTGAAGTAAGGGGAAGGAACAGGAGTATTGAAATAAATAGTATCAATTTAGTTTTTTTCATACTGGTTACTCCATTTAGCTATTTTTGTCAGAGAGTGTAAAAGAATTGCGGTATTAGGTCAACAATCCGTTACCCGTAGTATATTTTCAGCACCAATTATTGGTTGATATCTGAAATTGATCTTAGTAAACTATAAGAAGAGGATGAATGGGAGGTGTAAAATGACCACAACAACAGAACCAAACAAAACAAAGCTGCGGGCAGTTCGTGAAGCTGTTGCCGGGTGGGTCCAAATTCCCTCGTTGAAAGAGTTCATCGAACGCCAAGACGGAAGCGGTCTGGTCGAGCTTGTCGCAAACAACAGATGGATGCGCCACATTGTTTTCGGTATTTTCCAGCGCCAGATAAAAAAATACTATCTGGGTATGGAAAATGTTCCAATGCCGGTACGCTACGATCAGTATTATACGGGCCGGGCAGTACTTGATGCAATAAACCGTTTAGCGGACGAGGTGCAGGACAAAGAAATTATGAAAAATACTTTAGTTCATCGTACCATTCCGTCATTGATGAATGCAGTTGTTCGGCAAACCGAAAAACGAAAAGAGTATCAACAGGACCACGGGGAAGGCCCTCCGGGGTTTCTCACCATAAGTCCGACGAAAGCGTGTAATCTAAACTGTGTCGGCTGCTATGCAAATGCCGGGGACAATTCCAAAGAGAAACTGGATGCAGAGACGTTTGACCGTCTCCTCAGAGAGAAAAAAGAGTTGTGGGGTTCCTGGTTTACCGTTATTTCCGGCGGTGAACCCTTCATGTATACGAGTAACGGCAAGAACTTGCTCGATATGGTTGAAGCACATCCCGACTGTTACTTCCTCGTGTATACGAATGGAACACTCATCGACGATGCAACAGCCCGACGTATGGCCGAATTGGGGAACATTACCCCTGCGATCTCAGTCGAAGGGTATGAAGAGGAAACGGATAAGCGGCGGGGTAAGGGTGTGTATAAAAAGATCATGCAAGCGTACCGAAATCTGCAAAAATACGGTGTGCCGTACGGAGTGTCTATAACGGCATTCAATCATAATGCTGAGATGATTAACCGTGAACTATTCAACCACTATATGCGCGAACTCGGCGCTTGCTATATCTGGATTTTCCAATATATGCCGATCGGGCGGGAGCAGTCCCTCGAGATGCTCGTGCAACCGGACCAGAGGCTGGCCATGTTTGATGAGACCCGAAAAGCTGTCAAAGAAGATAGGATGTTTATCGCAGATTTCTGGAACAGCGGAGAAGTGTCCTCCGGCTGTATATCGGCAGGAAAGCAAGGCGGTTATTTTTACATCGATTGGAATGGGAATATGACCCCCTGCGTGTTCAATCCCTATGCCCCTATCAATGTTTACGACCTCTACGACGAGGGTAAAACACTCGAAGAGGCCCGGCAGCATCCATTCTTTGCCGCAATCAGAAAATGGCAGGATGAGTACGGTGCGAAAACCTCGGCCGAGGAGACCGGCAACTGGATGCGGCCCTGTCCGATAAAGGACCACTACGCGTTCATGTATGAGACTCTCCGGGAGCATGGACCGGAACCTATCGATCCTTCCGGTAAAGCAGCACTTGAAGATGAAAAATATCGGGAAGGATTAATTCGGTATGGAGAAGAAGTAGAAAAAGTGACCGGCGGGCGGTGGAAAAACGAAGTGATCGAACCGGAGAGAAGAAGAAAAGGAATTAGCTAAACCGAAAAAAATGTGTATACTGCTCTTTATATGGATAATCAGAGCAGAAACAAATCAATTGCCGTCGGTTCGGGCAAGGGGGGAGTAGGGAAATCAACCATTTCGGTGAATCTTGCTCTCTCCTTTGCGAAAAAAACATATTCAGTCTGCCTCATCGATCTCGATCCCCTCTCCGACATCTCGACTATACTCGATATACACACTCCTGAGTCGGTATTCAAACAGAAGAAAAATGAAAAAACAGCACAGCCTCCCCCCCTCGACGATGTTCGGATTACCGTTTTCGAGCACCTCGACCTGCTCCTGCCGTATGAGTATATAGAGATAAAGAAGCAATCCGGGACCAACACGTTCCTTGATTACTTTTCCCGACGGGTCCATGAGCTTGCTTCCCGGTATGACCTGTTGATATTTGATTTGCCTGCGGGCATGGAAGAGGAAGAGAATATTGCTTATCTCGAGTTCGTAACAATCCTGCTCATTGTAACCAATGCCGAGCCGACCTCTCATGTGGCTGCCGGACGGTATCTGAAGCGGGTGGCCCAAAGCGGTTTTACGGGGAGGCTTTATTTTTGGCACAATAAGTACTCCTCTCATTTAGAAGGTGATTTTAATCCGCGCGATGTAATCGGCAACTACAACAAAAATGTACATCCGGAGGAGAGGCTTTCTCCGGAATCACTCCCCCCAATCGAAGATGCTGCGTTTGTACCCGAAGATCCTTCCATGGATTTGCTCCAGCACAATACGTCGCTTTCCATAACGGTCCTCTCGTTACTTCGCGATGTGCTGCTCGGATTGTATGAAGAGCGAATACAGGTCATTACAGCTGAAAAAAGGCTTGCGAAGAAAAGCGGAGAAATACTCCGCTATTACCTTAAAAATAATTATTCCATTCCGGACATCTCGACATACGTCGAAGAACTAAAGCGGTATCTCCTCCATTTTATAACAGAGCGGTTTACTCAGGAGCCGGAGGCGGAAGCCGAAGCGGTCCATGAATTTGAAAGTGATTTGGTGTTTTCCGAGGCAGAAGAGAGTGCTGTCCGGATAATTGTACAATCGGTAAAGAAAGACACTATTTCTGTGTCTCTCCGTATATTGATCTCGCTTGTCGAGCAGGCCATTGATGAGGAAGTTCAATCGGTTAATCTTTCATTTGAAAAAACCGTTAATAAGAGTAAAGATATCGATCGGGAGTTGGCGGTGCTCCTCACAAAAATGCGGGACACAAAAAATAATACTGATTCGACAATGAAAAACTTCGGGGGGGTCGTCCTTTTTTATTTTGTGCTCTACAAGCTGGTCCAATCGCCGTCCGTTACTGCTCTGGTACATATGTTTATTCCGCGAAAAAAAACTAAAACCGGCGGTCCGGTCCGAGACCGGAACAAGCAAATTCGTTATCTGGTAGAAAAAAACGATCGCTATCGAAGGGAATATTTTAAAATGGTAAAAACACTGTTCCCACTTGTTATACGGCAGCTGAAGGTAGTGGCCAAAACATTTGATGTGGGAATATTTCTCTTTCGGCACGAGGGCAAGATTAACGCTCCTGTTTATGTAAAACTGGTGAGTTCCTTTCTTCATGATGCGGTAAACAGCGGGCTCAGCGTAATTGTGGGGTTCCCATTCAGGCCCGCCTCCGAGGCATTTCACCGGGGCAGCGAAAAATTACTCCGTACCCTTTTTCCGGAGAAACAGCAGGAGTAGACAGATTATTCGATTTACCTCTGAAAAACGGAAGTCATTGTTATTTCTCCTAAAGTGGATACTCATTGCCGTTGTATCGGGTGGCGTGGGCAGTTTTGTCGTTCATTCCTTCGATTTTCTCCATACTAAGATAAGCGTGGCTTTGGCAGGACTGCCGGTCCCGCTTCCCCTGTGGAGTATCGGAGGAGCAGTGCTGGTCGGAAGCGTTATTTATAAAATCCAGCCCGGGGCTGCGGGGGAGGGGATGCCTTCCTATTTAAAGGGGCTCCGCTATCATCGGGGCAAGCTTAATTTTTCTGAAACGTTTTTCAAATATTGGGCCGCATTGGGTACCTTGGCTACGTTCGGCAACGGGGGGATTGTCGGCCCTCTCGGGCGGGTTTCGGCCGGAATAATGTCTGCGCTCGGTAAAAAATTCCGCCGAATCGGTTTTTCAGAGTATGATATCCGGACTGCGACGGTCTGCGGGCTTGCTGCGACGGTCGGCTCGATTTTTCACAGTTCAGTAGGGGGCGGAATCTTTGCGGTGGAAATTATTCAAAAGGCTGAAATGCGGTATCGGGACCTGTTTCCCGCAGTGATGGCGAGTGCTACTGCAGTATATATCTGTAAAGCATTCGGCTGGGCGACCTTTTATCCGATCGATGCGGTAAATACGTTTATGGACTTGCGTATTTTAGGATGGCTCCTTCTTACAGCGGTGGCAACGGGGGTGCTGGGGAGCAGCTATAATTCGCTTTACCGGATTATTGTAAAAACGTTAAAGCGGGAGAATATTC